>JANQGE010000056.1 GCA_028277485.1 Chlorobium sp. | reverse complement strand
AGCGATTGTCGAACATGGCGGAGATGCAAGGCACAGGGAACGCCGCTGTAGTGAACTACCGCAAGTTGCCTGTAACGAAGCAGATTCGGTATGATCGGCAATCCCGAAGGGTTTCAACAAGTGCGGCTCTTTATCAGTTTTTACTTTCACCCGACAGGTGAGGAATAATCTCACTATAAATACGTTATAGCAGATTGTTTTTAATAAACTTACTATTATTGAGCTTTTGTTGAAACGCTCAGTTTAGGTGTTTGTAAGTGACATGGGGGCGAGCTTAAATGTTTTGAAGTGTTATGGATAAAGATATTGTCCGGCTGTTAAATCCTGCGTTGCAGCATATAAAAGCTTACAGAGTGGAAGGGGGACAGCAGGCGGACGTTAAACTGAATCAGAATGAAAGCCCTTTTGACCTTCCTTTATGGATGAAAGACGCGATAATGGAAGAATTCAAACATGAATCCTGGAACCGTTATCCTGATGTCCTCCCGTTCAAGGGGATAAAAGCTTACGCGGAGTTTCTGGGGATTTCTTCTGAATCGGTGATGATGAGCAACGGCTCGAACGAAATGCTCTATACCATATTTCTGGCCTGCCTGGCAAGAGGCAGGAAGGTGGTTATTCCTGAACCATCTTTTTCCCTGTATGACAAGCTGGCGGTTCTGCTTCAGGCCGAGCGGGTGGACGTTCCTATGCATGAGGATCTAAGTTTCGACGTAGAGGGGATTATCCGGAAAGCACAAGAGGAAAAAGCAGGTTTTATCGTACTTTCAACACCAAACAATCCGACCGGCAAATCGCTTTCGCTTGAAGAAATACGCCGGATTTTAAGTGAAACCGAGGCTATCGTTCTTGTTGATGAGGCGTATGTGGAATTTTCCAGACAGGAATCTGCACTGAATCTGATCGAAGAAAAGCCTAACCTGATTGTTTTGCGAACCATGTCCAAAGCTCTGGCTCTTGCCGGTATGCGTATTGGGTTTGCAGTTACGAATCCGCAGCTCATGGCTGAGATAGCGAAACCGAAAATACCTTTTACTTCAAGCCGTCTCGCTGAAATTACCCTCAGCCATGTGCTTGACAATTATTACCTCGTTGACGAAGCGGTTGACTATATCCTGAGAGAGCGCGAGCGAGTTTCTGAAGTTTTGAAAAAAATAAAGGGGCTAAGGGTGTACGAAAGTGACACAAACTTTATTATTATCAAGGTTCCAGAAGCCAACAAGGTGTTTTCATTCCTGGCAGGCGAGGGGATTCTTGTAAGGAATGTTTCCGGTTATCCTCTCATGGAGAACTGTCTTCGTTTTAACATGGGGCTGAAAGAAGAAAACGATCTTCTCCTTGAAAAACTCGGGGCTCTCGAATGACAAAGACTTTCAGAAAGTTAGGGGGTAATGAGATGTCCCGTTTAAGCGTTGGAGAATACACCAGGAAAGACAAACATCCTGTTGCTGTTTTACTGCACAATATACGCAGCATGTATAATGTGGGCTCTGTTTTCCGTACCGCTGACGCGGCCAGGATTGAGAGAGTCATTATCTCCGGTTATACGGCGACGCCTCCGAGAAGGGAGATTGATAAAACAGCTCTGGGAGCCCAAGAGAGTGTTCAATGGGAGTATTACGCTGATCCAAAAGATATTCTGGGGGAGCTTAAAGTTTCAGGGGTCACCATATGCGGCCTTGAGATTACCGAAAACAGCCGGCCTTACAACGATATACGAAAAGATGATTTTCCCCTTTGTCTTATTCTCGGCAATGAGGTTGACGGTATTGACGGCGATGTGCTGGAACTCTGCGATCATGTTTTTGAAATTCCTCAATTCGGGACCAAGCATTCCCTAAACGTTTCAGTGGCGGCAGGGATAGCCTTGTATGAGATGGTGAAAACATACAGAAATCAGTAAATCAGTAAAACAGTATGTCTGGAAAATCTCAAAGCCTTTAGTTTATGCTTCATTACAGGACATACGAACTATCTGAAAAGGCTCCCTGGGTTGTATTCGTTCACGGTGCTGGAGGAAGTTCTGCGATATGGTTTCTACAGGTCAAAGAGTTTAAAAAACATTTCAACGTGCTGATGGTTGATCTGAGAGGGCATGGCAAATCAAAAGGGGTGTCGCTGTCTCATAAGAGAAAATACAGCTTTGAAGATATTACCCTCGATATTATCGAAGTGCTTGACCACCTGAAAATTGACAAGGCCCATTTTATGGGTGTTTCACTCGGAACCATACTGATCAGGCAGATCAGCGAACTCGTTCCTGAAAGGGTGCGCTCGATGGTTATGGCAGGGGCAATCATACGGCTTAACGTCAGGCAAAAGTTTCTTGTTGCGCTGGGTAATACGCTTAAACGCTTTGTCCCTTATATGTGGTTGTACGGTCTTTTTGCATGGATTATCATGCCCAAGGCGAGGCACAAAAGATCACGACTGCTGTTTATCAGCGAGGCTAAAAAAGTTGCGCAGAAAGAGTTCATGCGGTGGTTCAAGCTGACTTATGAGTTGAATCCGCTTCTGAAGTATTTCGAGGAAAAGGATACCGGTATTCCGACATTGTACCTGACCGGAGACGAGGATTACATGTTTCTTCCCGCAGTCGAGTATATCGTCCAGCGGCACAGCAACTCCTACCTCGAGGTGATCAGGAATTCAGGGCATGTGTGTAACGTCGACCAGCCGAAGGATTTTAATGCCAAGGCAATCTCTTTCATGCAGCATAACCCGATATGCCCGGCTCTTGTACATGCAAGTGCGGGTTAATTGTTCTTCCTGTTGAAGCGGTTCATGGCATGCTCGATACCGTTTTCAACGAAATCAAGGGCGGCATCGGCACATTCGGAAATGATGCGGTCAACAATTTTCCGCTCTTCCTCGCCGAACTTTTCCAATACAAATGATGAATAGGACCCTAAGGGAAGGTCATTCCCTATGCCTGCACGCAGGCGGGCGAAGTCTTCTCTCCCGAGACACTGAATGATATGTTTCAGGCCGTTCTGGCCGCCTGCGGAGCCTTTTGCCCGCAACCGTATTGAGCCAAGGGGTATGTTGAGGTCGTCGCAAACGACGAGAATGTCTCCGATACCGATCTTATAGAAGTTCATTGCAGCAACCACGGCGTGGCCTGAAAGGTTCATGTAGGTCATCGGCTTAAGTATAATGACCGGTTTACCCTGGCAGATAATTTTAGCGTAATAAAAGTTTCCTCTTCCTGTCGTAAAACCTGCGTGAAACATCCGGGCTATTTCATCAATAACCTCGAATCCAATGTTGTGCCGTGTGTTTTCGTGCCTTTTTTCAGGATTGCCAAGGCCGACAATGAGTTTCATGATTTTTATTGAAAGGCTTGCTGGATAGCTTTATGGCTGCTAAGATGTTAAAAAAGGTTTAAATAAAAAAGGCCCCGAAAATTCGAAGCCTTTTGCTTACTGTCCACTGAAGACTGCCTGCCGGTTCCCACCCGTCACTACTAAATGAGGGGAGCGATAACAAGCGCCACCACAGCAATCAGTTTCATCAGAATATTGAGGCTGGGACCGCTGGTGTCCTTGAACGGGTCGCCTACGGTATCACCGACAACAGCGGCTTTATGGGCTTCGGTTCCCTTGCCGTAGGTTACCCCATCAAACTCGATGTTGCCTTCAATACGTTTTTTGGCGTTATCCCAGGCACCTCCGGCGTTGGCCTGGAATATCGCAAGCAACACGCCCGAGGACGTTACCCCTGCAAGCAGCCCGCCAAGCATATCCTTTGAGACGAACCCGACAACGACAGGGACGAGGACACCGAGAGTTCCCGGGAGGATCATTTCCCGGATAGCGGCTTTTGTGGAAATGTCGACGCAGTGGGCGAATTCAGCCGGGGCCGTTCCTTCCCTCAGTCCGGGAATTTCATTGAACTGCCGGCCAACTTCGGTGATCATGTCCCTTGCAGCACGGCCGACCGCCCCCATTGCAAGAGCGCTGAACACAAAGGGAAGCATGGCTCCGAGAAGCAGTCCGGCCATAATTACCGGTTCCGATATGTCGATTGATTCCACTCCGGCCTGCTGACGGAAAGCCGCAAAGAGAGCAAGCGCGGTAAGAGCGGCACTGCCGATAGCGAAACCTTTCCCGATGGCAGCGGTTGTGTTTCCAACAGCGTCCAGCTTATCTGTTCTTTCACGCACTTCCGGAGGAAGACCCGACATTTCGGCAATACCTCCGGCATTGTCCGAGATGGGGCCGTAAGCATCAACCGCAAGCTGAATACCGGTAACTGACAGCATACCGAGCGCTGCGATGGCTATTCCGTAAAGGCCGGCAAAGTAATGCGAGGCAATAATGGCGGCGGCAAGTACTATGATCGGAAGGCCGGTTGACATCATGCCTGTACCCAAGCCGGCAATAATGTTTGTAGCCGCACCGGTAACACTCTGATAGGCAATGTCGACAACGGGTTTGTTGTGCGTTGAACAGTAGTATTCGGTGATGAGACCGATCAATACCCCTGCAGCAAGACCTATAATGACAGCGAAAAAGACATTGAGAGAGGTGTAGGTGACCCCACCGGCAACCCAGCTCGACGGCAGGATGTTTGTAATGATAAAATAGCTCAGCACAGCCATGATAAAGGATGCACCGAATTCACCCATGTTAAGACCGGTTTGTGGATTGCCTCCTTCTTTGACTTTGACGAGGAACGATCCGGCAATTGAGACAATAATGCCGGTTGCCGCTATGACAAGAGGCAAAATCACCGCCGCGACCGGTGAGATTCCCATTGCGTCGAACACGGGAACGAACGCGGCACCGAGAACCATGGTGCCTATAATGGAGCCTACGTAGCTTTCAAAAAGATCAGCACCCATTCCGGCAACGTCGCCAACGTTATCGCCGACATTATCGGCAATGGTGGCGGGATTTCTCGGATCGTCTTCCGGTATGCCCTCATATACCTTGCCGGCAAGGTCGGCTCCCACATCGGCTGCCTTGGTATAGATGCCGCCTCCGACACGTGCGAAAAGGGCGATCGATGAAGCTCCCAGGGAAAAGCCCGAAATGAGATTGATGACCTGATTGATTTCAGAGAACTGGTTATAATAAATGATAAAGAGCACCGAAAGTCCCAATATGCCCAGGCCCACAACCGAAAGTCCCATGACGAGGCCTCCGGAAAAAGCTACGTTCAGTGCTTTTGACAACCCCTCGCGGGCTGAATGTGTTGTTCTGACATTTGCTTTGGTGGCTACTTTCATGCCGAAAAAACCAGCAAGCGCGGAACAGATCGCTCCAACAATGAAGCTTACGGCAATAATCGGGGAAGAATCGGGCCTGCCGCTGTTGACAAACCCCAAGAGAACCGCAACGGAGATGACAAAGATGGTCAGTACCTTGTACTCACGTTTAAGGAAGGCAACCGCCCCCTCGGCGATGTGCCCTGCAATGATCCTCATCTGTTCGGTTCCGGCATCTTGTTTCGAGACCCACCCGGCCTTAAATAAAGCGTACAGCAATGCAATGACACCGGACAGGGGTACTGCATAGATAATTAGGTTGTCCATGTTTTTTTATTGTTAAAATTGCGTGAATTGAGAAGCAACATGAGTTTGCGCGCTCAACAATGTTTCAGGCATCTCGGCAAGCTTTCACAAGTTGGTTATGGGCACCTCTATGTAATTTGTTGCGCGCCCTGATTACTTCGTTGGCCGGTGCTCGAAATCCTCGTGTACTCTATGTACACTCCGGTTTCTGTGCTCCGTCCGCCTCGTACTCAAGTTACTCGCGACAATGTATAGAGGTGTCCTTATGTATACCCGTAAAAGGAGGTAACGGAATGTATGTAAAGTACAACCGCAAAGATCATAACGAGGGAGAATTTACAACTTCTCAGGGGTTCTTCAAAGCGGGTTTCGTTACCGTATTTCAACCTGAAAAAGAAGCGGGAAATGGTCTGAATAGCCCCCGAGATATTTTGATCCCCTATAGGTTGCGTACGGACGTCTTTTGCTGCCTGTTTCCATATGCCTGATACGGAAACAGGAAAAAGCGTTCTCGGGCATGGACAATCCTGTCTCATCAAAAAGCCCCTGTGAAACCATGATCTGATCAAATTTCAGCCATCTCCCACGGAAATAACAACTGCCTTTGTCATCACTTTCTCCCCAGCAGTTGAAGAGTTTTTCCGTTGGCTCCAAGGAAAAGGCTGTTTTATCTGTCGTTGCATTCAGTACTTCCTTTATCGATGTGTCATGAGGCTCGTCGTTGAAGTCACCCATAACGATAATATCGGCATTGCTTGATCTGTTTTGGATGCTGTCTATGACCGACCTTGCGGTTCGGGCGGCAAGAAGGCGGGCCGGTTCCGACCAGGCTTTGTCGAGAGACCTTGACGGCCAGTGGTTGACCAGAAGGAAGAAAGGGGCGTTCTCTGCTGAAAAACTGTAGAGCGTAATATCCCTGGTTTTTTTGCCTTTGAGGTTTACCCGATACGATACGGTTTGATCCAGAACGATCCTTTCGGCATCATATGCAAGTGCGATATCGATGCCCCTGTGGTCTTCGGAAGCATGGTAAGCGACTTTGTAGGTGTTGTCCGGCAGGAATGAAAGCAAGCGGTCAAATACCTCACGGTTCTCGACCTCCGCAAATGCGAGAATTTCCGGATAGCGGCCGTTGTTAAGGGCTATAACTTTTACAATATATGAGAGACGCATGCATTTCAGCAGGAGCTTTTTCTCCGTCCACCGCTTTTTTCCTTCCGGTGTGAATTCGCTGTCACGGGTCAATGGGTCATCAACGGTGTCGAACAAATTCTCGACATTCCACCACAGAATGTTGAGCCGTTTTCCGTCTTTTGCATAACTCTTTCTTTTGTTTGATTTTAAGTTATCACGAAGTGCGTTTTCTTTCTGTATTTTTGTTGTTATTTGTGGTTTATTTGTTGCTAATATGCTACTTTGAAGAGGTAGCAACAAAAATAGCAGCAATAAAAGGGCGTTTTTTGGGGTTTTTAGGCTATGATGGAAGGCTCTAAGTGTTTTGTATGAAGTGGTTTGCTGACATTCCATTTTGTTGCTATCCCATAAGGTCAAACACGGGGTGAGCATGGCTATATCTGTCCATTTGAGAAGGCGGAAGCAGAGCAATAAAGGGCGCATCAGTCTGTATCTTGAGTATTACAAAGGTACTGTTACCGGGCCTGACGGCAAGGTAAAGGCTCTCAGGGATTACGAGTACCTGGAGCTGTACCTTGACGACAAACCAAGAACAGCGCCGGAAAAGGCGCACAACAAGAAGATACTTGAGCTTGCCAAGTCTATCAAGGCCAAGAGGGAGCTTGAGATCAAGAACGGCCAGTACGGTTTTGATTCAGGCGTCAAAGGGAAGGCATTGGTTCTCGAATACTTCAAGGCTGAGGCTGAGAAAAAAGCAAAACCTGATGATTCAGGTAATTGGGCCAGCACTTTAAAGCACCTTACCGGCTTTGTCGAAAAACGCTACTCTTCGAGAATTACCTTTCGGGAGATTGACAAAGTCTTCTGTGAGGGTTTCAAGGATTATCTCAGGGACGAAGCAACCACCAGGACTGGGAAAAGCCTGTCAACGTCTTCTCAAGCGGCTTATTACGGCAAATTCAAAGCCTGTCTCAACAAAGCGATAAAGGACGGAATTCTTACTAATGATCCTGCAAAGGGCGTGGCACGTCCAAAGATCGTCTCCCACAAGCGGGAATACCTGACCTTTGATGAACTTCAAGCAATGGCAAAGACAGAATGCCGAAACCCAACACTGAAGCGGATGTTCCTGTTCTCGTGCCTTACCGGATTGCGCTTCTCTGATTGTCATAAACTGACCTGGGGTGAGGTAGAGGAATTCGGCGAAGGGTGGAGGATCGTATTTCACCAGCAGAAAACGAAAGGGCTTCAGTATCACGACATTTCACAACAGGCGCGGGAGCTTTTAGGCGAACAGGGTGGGCCTGATGAACGGGTGTTTTTCGCGATAAGCAAGTATTCTGCATACCTCAGTATTGTTCTCCGGGAATGGGCTTTGAAGGTGGGCATTGCAAAACACCTGACGTTTCATTCTGGCCGTCATACTTTCGCAGTGCTACAACTGGAAAACGGAACGGATATTTACACTCTCAGTAAACTGTTGGGCCATAGAGAGATCGAGGTAACGGCCATATATGCCGATATTCTGGACAAGAAGCGGCGGGAGGCAATGACACAGCGGATTCCTGAACTGAGTTTGTAACACAGCCGGGGAGTTATCGGCAGAAGTGCAGTGAATGCGTTTCGCGTCAGCGGTAACAACTCAAAACTATAAACGGGCGAGATATGGGCGAGTACATACCAGCGGAACAGGAGATAATCGAGGTACTTTGCAGGGTACGAGAAACAGACTGGAAGTGGTCTGATTACAGGGCCAACAAAGCACTGGGTGAAATGAGGGATGGGACGGTTAACTATATGCACGGTGTACCTTTCGGGACTTACGGTGAATATCTATGGAAAAGAACGAACTACCTTGACATCCCACCTGAATACATGCTTTCCCCGAAAGCTTGGCGCTTACTATCATTACCTGAGGTTTTGGATAACATTTTCGGCCAAAAGGGGGCTGAGGCAGATAAATACAGGCAAAGCTTGTTTTCGGCTATTGATGACTATCGGTTTGCAGCGAAAGCCATGCTTCTTGACACGTACCGGCGTGTCGGAGATCGGTATAAATTTGGGAGTCCAGAGTATATCGCGATGGAGAACAAATGCCAAGCGATACGGAAGGCAGAGCCTTTGGGTCAGGAGTACATGCCTGAAAACCCTGAGAAACTGTATGGCATTTTTCCCTTTTTAGGATCAAGAGATAGCGACGACCATAAAGATTTCCGTGGTGAAATTGATTGTGATTCAGATGCAGGCCTTGTAAAGAAAATACTATGTACACAGGAGCTTCAGAGGCATTTGAGGAATGTCTCATATGAGTTGGACAATAGCCCGAACGGTAAGACAAGCAATGATGAGCAGAGCTGGCGGGCGGGGGTCAAGATAACTGATAGACGTGTAAAATTACCAACTGAACTATTCGAAGAAACAGTGCTTCCAGAGACTATAAGGGCTTTACTTAAAAGGGATTACAGCAACAAAAAAGTGGTGTTCAAAACAATTGCTTCATCTTATGAATTTGGGTGGAGCATTATTGAGAAGAAGTACAACGAGTATAGAGATGATCCAAAAAAGAAACTGCTTCCTGCACTTAGGAGATATGGGAATGAAGACCTGATTAATAAGTCAAACTGCGGTAAGAAACTTCCATGAAGAGAATATTTAGAGAATTTCTCCACTTATTCACCTTTCTTTTCTTTCCCTTTTTGCTTGTAACAGCTACAAGGGCTGGTTTTTACAAACCAAACAGTTACAAGCAATGTCACTTCCAGAACTTGACCAGATCAACAGCAGATTGGAGCGTATCGAAGAACTACTTGTCCTGAACAAGACCGTTCTCAATATGCGCGAGGCTTCTATTATGACAGGTATTTCCCTTTCACACCTCTACAAATTGACCTGTACGGGTGGTATTCCATGTTACAAACCAACAGGCAAGGCGATTTATTTCAATCGCGAGGAGTTAGAAGCATGGCTACAAAGAGGGCGAAAGGTAACAACTGAAGAGATAGAGGAAGCAGCCAGCACTCATGTAACACTAAAGCCGGGGGTGGGATCATGAGAAGAGAAAAAGCAAACCCGGCAGGGCGAGTACCGGGTTCAAATGAAAGCTTGTATTCGGGTGAGAATGGGCGGCTTTCTTGCCTTCAAAGTATGAACTTCCTGCCTGAAAATCAAGAAACAAGAGTTTTTCTTGCAGCAGTAAAGCGTTTACGGGAATCGTTGGTCGATCTTGTCGGAGCGTTTTATTTCGAGCACCTGATAAAAGAGGTGCGGCGATGAAAAGAGACATTCAAAGTAATACAGTGGAACTTGTTCAAGCTATCCAGCAGGAGGCAGAGAAAAGTGGTAACAGCGGCGAAAAAAAGTATTTCTCAGAAAAACCTGACGGAGAAGCATGTTCACAACGTTCACAATGTACACACAATGACGGTGTTGAAGATTGTGACGGTGATGAATATAGAAGACGGGCTTTTGAACTCGCAGAAAAAGCCAAGGATGACCCGGCGGTATACGGTGGGAGTGAGTTTACAGAAGCTGTCAGGTGGATTCGAGAGAATATGCCCGAAGTCTGGATGTATGAGCTTCGCCCGAAGATAAAGGCAGAAAAACCCGGAGGTGTTCGATTAAGCGATATAGACAAGGCAACAAGGCCCTCGATAGAGGAACAGGGAAATCAAAGCGTTGCGGCAGACCTTGTAGCGTTTGTTTCCTCTCGTTGTGAACTTTTCTATGATGAGGTAACAGTCGATGCTTTCGCTGCGGTTACCGGGGAGGAAGGCAATGAACCTTTACGCATTGACTCAAAAGGTTTCACTGACTGGTTGTCCTATGCCTTCTACACAGATTCCGGTGGGTGCTCAGCAAGTGAAACGGCTTTAAAACAGGCCTCATACACGATAAAAGGCCTATGCCGTTATGAGGGAAGGGAGCAGCGGGTATTTACGAGAACGGCAAACTATGGGGGTAGTTATTACCTGCATATAGGCGACGAAAGGAACCGCGTGATACAAATCACTGCTCAGGGCTGGGATATTGTGAGTCAATCACCTGTGAAGTTCTGGAAGCCTGCTACCGCAAAACCTCTGGTTGAGCCTGATCCTGATGGCAAGATTGATTTGTTATGGAAGTACTGTAACGTTCCTGAGAATGAACGGCCTCTTGTTATCGCATGGATATTTGAGTCCTGGAGACCGGAAACGCCATTTCCTGTGCTGGAAATTACAGGTATACAGGGCAGCGCAAAATCCAGCACACAAGCAAAGCTTCGACAGCTGATTGACCCAAACGGGGCGAACCTTCGACCAGCACCCAAAACGGTTGAAGATATTTTTGTTGCCGCTCGAAATAACTGGGCTGTTTCTTATGAGAACCTTTCACATTTGTCCCCACAGATGCAGGACGCGCTCTGTACACTTGCGACCGGGGGAGGCTTTGCTACACGGACATTTTTTACAAACACCGATGAAACCGTTATCGAGGCCAAACGGCCTGTTATTGTGAACTCAATTCCGGGTGTAGTAACAGCGCAAGACCTGACTGACCGGGTTATTTCGGTTGAGTTGCCTGCAATACAAAATCGGCGGCTTGAAAGCGATATAAACCGTGAGTTTCAGGAGGATATGCCATGTATTCTGGGCGGGTTGCTTTCCTTGTTTGTGCGAACTCTGCAATGTCTTCCTAAGATAACAATTGATAACCCGCCAAGAATGGCTGACTTTGCCAAGCTGGGAGAAGCGATGATGAAAGCACAGGGCAGACCGGCAGGCGAGTTTATCAAGTTGTATAAGGCAAACAGACAGGGAGCCGTTCAGCGATCTATCGAGTCTTCCCCTGTTGCCGTTGCTCTTTGTGAGATGGCAGAAAAAAGCCGCTTCGAGCAGGTCTATAACGGCACGATGCAAGGTCTTTATGACAAACTCACAACAAACTATAAACGGGATGGTGAAGGCTGGCCGAAATCTGCCAGAGGTTTGAGTGAAATACTGAAGCGGCAGTTGCCCGCACTTCAAACACTGGGCATAACTATCGCGATGGACAGGCAGAGACGGCGTGACGGTTTCCATGTAACAATCAGTAAACAGGGCGGTAATATGGTTGAGCCTTCCAATGGTTCCGACTATCAAGAAAATGACCTTCCCGAACCGTTTTGATGTGTGAACATGTGAACATGGTGAACATTGCTTTCCGTAGAATTCCATTGAAAAAAAATATTAAGGGTAATGATGTACGAAAAGGCAACACAAGCGCAGCGGATCGAGGCAAGCGAGAAGGCGGAACAGGCATGGAAGACCAGCCGTCATGATGTTGTAAAACTGCTTACTGATTGGCTGGGCGGAAAACCAACCAGTATTGAAACGGCTATAGCAGCAAAAGCCTTTCAGTTCGGGTATAGGAAAGCCGCTGAAAACTGTCAGGATTGCGAAGCAGCTAAACAATTAATATTGAGGTGAGAGATGGATTTCAGGTTTGAGCTTGAAAAGGGATCGAGAAAGTACACCTGCCCAGCGTGTAAGCGGAAAACCTTTGTCCGATACGTCGATGTAGAGACCGGAGAATATCTCTCTAATGAGGTTGGCCGGTGTGATCGGGAGGTGAAATGCAGGTATCACCTGACACCGAATGAATATTTCAGGTTGTCAGGGAAAAATCCTTTTCATAAACGCCCTGTAAGCAACGATCACAAGGTAAAGGGTACTACAAGACCTATTGAAAAGCCGGTGTTTGTACCTGACGAGGTATTCCGGGAAAGTCTACAGCACTATGAGAGGAATTGGTTTTACCTGTTCCTGGTTGACCTCTTCGGGACTGATAGAGCCGAAGAGCTTTGCTCATGGTATTGTGTGGGGACTTCAAAGCATTGGCAGGGGGCTTGTGTTTTCTGGTATGTAGATCAGTTCGGCAGGGTGACACGAGGGAAGGTTATGCAGTACGATGAGACCGGGCACAGAGTGAAAGGATGTACGAATAGTGTTCACCATGTGATGAAATTGGGGAAACTGCCGGAGCTTCACCTTTACGGATTACACTTGTTGACGCTTGACAAGTTATTGCCTGTCGCAATTGTCGAGAGCGAGAAGAGCGCAATTCTGGCAGCCTGGTATTTCCGGGAATACCTGTGGATGGCTTCAGGCAGTTTATCAACCCTGACGGCAGAACGGTTGCAGCCATTAAATGACCGAGAGATTATTCTGTTCCCTGATGGTGGAGCGTTCAAGAAATGGCAGGAGAAAGCAGAAAGCATGAGCCGGAAATTCAATATCCGATGTTCTGATGTGCTTGAGCGAAGCCTGACCGATGAGCAACGAGAAGCCGGGTATGATATTGGTGATCTTGTCGCTGATGCTTTGAGGTCAAGGTGTTCAGCATGAGACTTTATTAAGGTAGCGTTTAGCTATCAATAGCATTCAAAAAGAGGTGAATTTATGTTCATAATAATGGATATATATACATTGTTTGTATCGAAAAACTGCCGGAAGGTACGGCAAACACTGAGGCAGAGGAGGTGTACCCCCTATGAGCAAGAAAAGACTGAAAACACTGGGTGATGTGAGGCGATACCTGGCCGGATTGCTGAACAGGTACGAGGCCGGAGAGATTGACGAGACGCATATGAAAGCTTGTGCGTATGTATCGAACATTCTGACAAGTACCATCAAGGATTCTGACCTTGAGGAACGCATCGAAAAACTGGAACGGGAAATAAACGAGCGAAACAATGCACCAATTAGAAAAGCGGGTTGAGCGGTTGGAAGCGGCCAGCAATGTTGATGACAGGCTGCCAATTATCAATATTGTGATTGAACCGGGAGGAAACGTTGACACGACCGGATGGATAGAGGTTTTGAAGTCAGGAGAAGAAAACAGCCTTTCCGGTAAAATCCGAATCTATGAGCTTGTACCACCTGACAAAGCAAAACTTGCAGAGTAGTATGAACACATTAACAAGGCGCATTAGTAAGCTGGAGCTAATCCTGAATTATCAGGAACCAGCAAGAATATATGATTATCGAGACCAAACAGATGAGGCATGGCTCAAATTCTGTGACGAGATGTATAAGGGCTTTGGAACAATAGAGCAGTTTATCTATGAGAAAGGGGAATTGAGAGACACGGAGTTAGACCGCCGTATTCGTGAGGCTATAGGGGAAATGAAAAAAACTCCAAAAGAAAAAAGATTTGCATAGGTGAAACAATGAACATCAAAAACCGCATCAATAAGATTGAGCAGGAGCTTCTTCCAGTGTCTCTGAGGAGAATTGACGTGTATATCAATACCTCAGGGAAGACATTGCAGCCAGGGAATATACCTTTTGATCCTAAGCTGATCGCTGAGCACAAAAACGAGCACGGGCAAGTGATTCAGCGGGTTTTTATCTATTGTCGGCAAGGATAGCAAAAGAAGTTGCTGTAATAGCTGGGGTTTTAAGGGAGTTGATACAGAAGCTAACTGAACGGTGAGTTATTCCGAAGGGTTTTCGCCTTTCTTCCTGAAGCAACCGAGGGGGACGTCGGGCCATGCTCTGGACACTGGAGCCAAAAAGGCCGAGGCGATCAGGAAATGGAAGCCATGGGAGCAATCGACGGGGCCAAGAACAGTAAGCGGAAAGGCAAAAGTGGCGCGACGACAGGTTTCCGCATGGGGCGCAAAAAAACAACACGAATGCACTGAAAAACGAAGGTAACACAGGTGAACCTTCGTTTTCCATGCCCGTCAGCAAGCGTGAGTCTTCACGTGCCCGCACCATTGCCAATGCTGATAGCGAGTCAAAGAGCAGGGTTATAGCAGAGATAAAGGCAAGCGGGGACGTTATCACTCCGCACAGGGTGGCGAAAGATCTGAAACGTGAGGAACAGCGCAGGCAGGCTGTGAAAGACGCGGTCATCGAGGACACCGGCATAGAGCAAAAGAAGAAATACAGAGTGTTTAAGAAAATCGGTAGATTTAACTTATCCAAGTTCACAACTGAAGCTGTTAATTCATGAAAGCCCTCGATTATGAAAACAACCTATTTCCCAGGGACAGAGCCTAATCAGCCAAACCCGGAGAAGCGAAATTTTTTTGCAAGTAAAAAGGTAATAGCTGTTTCATATGCAGCAATCATAACAATTATGACTTTGTTCCCGCCATACGATTTTAAAGTTTATGACGGCAGATCTCCTTTATCAATCAAGCAAGAATACGGTTTCATTTTTTCCCCACCTAAATATAATGATCAAGCCTTTCTTGTTGTTGACGCAACGAAACTATTTGTTCAGTATGTTGGTGTGACTCTGGTTTTTGGAGCCTTGCTTGTGGCTTTTAAAGGCGATTAAGGTTTCCCCATTTTGAAACAGCCGGATTCATGCCCGGCTTTTTTTATGCCCGAAAAGGCTTTTGTGCTTGTTTTTGTTGCTTCATTGCTGCTGACGCTTATTTGCTGTTTGGTTAAGTGCTTGATTTACTAAACTTTAAGCAATGAACTAAACATTCCACCACATCATGGTGAGCGTACTGCCATTGGCATAAGCCGCGCAGGCAGGAGAGAGCAGGGCAAGCAGCGTTACAAAAGCTATGTGTATAACGGAAGAAGCCATCGGACAAACCGTCTTGGTGTGGGTTTGGCAGTTAGGGCGCAAAATTTTTTCTTTACAAGAATGATATGTAACTTATCCGGGAATTTTCAATTACCTGAGGCACAAAGCATCCAACGATCACCGGCAGTATGGCTAAGAAGTTTGATGTTAAACAGAAGGCAAAAGATATTCTCGAAGAGGCGCTTGACAGAGAAGCCGTAGATGTTCTGGCAAAAATATCCCGGGAGATGCAGCAGGTTTTCAACGAGAATCCCGAACCGTCCTGGCCTGATGTTGTGCGTATTGTTACCGATTATTTTACCAGTGACGGCAAATCGGAACAGTTTATCGCAAACTGGATCAATACAGCAAAAGAGCACAGCCGATCACGGGGGCTGCGGGAAGAGGATCAGCCGAAAGCCATGCTTTCCGATCTTGGTGTGTTTCGGTTTATGAATTTTCTTATGGAAAAGGGACTGACGGATGATCAGGTGAATATTGTTCTCCGAGGTGCTATTCAGCGGGCGGCCGACGAGGAAAATGGGTGAACACTGTTTTTCTGTTTCTATTGTTTTACCTGCTATAGAGAATTAGTATTATTCCTCCTACAACGAGCATTATTCCCGACAGCCTTACAAAATCGAGCGGCTCGTTGAGAATGACGACAGCCAGCACATAGGTAATGAGAGGTGAGGCCGCAATGACCGGGTTTACCAGTGAGACGTCGGTTGTTTTAATTGCCGAAAGGTAGAAGAAAAGCATTACGGTTATTGCGATTCCTTGCAGAAGAGCATAAGCCGTATATCTTATGGGTATGCCGGTTGGAGTTGCGGATGTACCGAACCAGACAATAAGGCCCAGGATAATTGTTTGAGAAAGGCTTCTGTAAAAAATCATCTGCGTGACGTTCATCTTTGCCAGCGTTATCTTTTCAAGGATCGGCAATGATCCGAGTATTGAAACGGTTATGATCAATGACAGGTAGAGACTGGGTGTTTTCATGACCGGGTGTGTTCAGTGTATAAGTTAGTCTTGTAATTCGAATCAAATCATATAATGACATCATGAATAAAATGCAGCTTCTTTATGAAGGAAAAGCCAAAAAAGTTTATCTGACAGATAATAAAGATCGTGTTATTCAGGAATTCAAGGATGATGCTACTGCTTTCAACAACAAGAAAAAAGGCACGATCAGCAACAAGGGTATTGTCAACAATGCGATTTCCTGTAAGCTTTTTACATACCTGGCCGAAAACGGTGTTCCAACACATTTTGTCGAAAAGCTCTCGGACAGGGGTATGCTTTGCAAGTACCTCGATATCATTATGGTGGAGGTTGTCGTCAGAAACATAGCCGCGGGTTCACTGGTCAAACGTTACGGCTTTCAGGAAGCCACCGTGCTTGAAGAACCCATTGTAGAGCTTTATCTCAAAGACGACGATCTCGATGATCCTTTGATGAACGAAAGTCATGCTGTCGCTCTCGGACTTGCCACGTATGATGAGCTTGATTTCATGAAAGAGCAGGCCAGAAAAATCAACACGCATCTGAAGACTTTTTTTGCCGCCAGGAAACTTAACCTGGTTGATTTTAAGCTGGAGTTCGGGCGATATAACGGTGAGGTTCTTCTCGGCGACGAAATCAGTCCGGATACCTGCCGTTTCTGGGACCTGGATACAGGTGAAAAAATGGACAAAGACCGTTTCCGTTTCGATCTTGGAGGAGTGGAAGATGCTTATACGGAAGTTCAGCACAGGGTTCTTGACCGGGAATAGCCGTCGGTTATGAGCACCTCTGTTTATTCCGTGATTCAATTTGCATCGTTGAGCGGATAAGAAAGGTGAACCGCTCATGACAATACAGAGAGGTGCCCTCGTGAACCATGGAAATGTATGCTCGAAAGCTTAATAGAATATCTGCGGTCTGCGGACCCTGCGGCGGTATATCTTTTTTTGTTTTTCATATCTTTTCTGGAGAACGTTGTTCCTCCTGTTCCGGGTGATGTTCCTGTAGCCTTTGTAGGTTATCTTGCGTTCTACAGCGAAGTGGATTTCTGGCTGTCCGTTGCTTTCGCGTCTGCAGGGTCGATACTGGGGTTCATGTTGATGTTTATGCTGAGCCGGAAGATCGGACTCAGGATTTATTCCCGTGGAGAAGGCGTGGTACGGCACGGGCTGGTGAGAGGTATGCACAGGATGTTTCCGCCTGACCAGATGGAGCAAGCCCGCCTTCGCTTTTCCGCACACGGCTATCTTGCGGTTCTGGTAAACCGGTTTTTGTTTGGTTACAGGGCGATCATATCGATGATGGCCGGGTTCATGCACCTCAATGTTCCCGGTGTTTTTTTTGCGGCTCTGGCAAGTTCGCTTGTTTGGTATATGTTGCTGCTCAGAGGGGGATATCTTTTGGGTGAAAACTGGCCGGAGATCGGTGCCTACATAGCGCTTTACAGCATGCCTCTTAGCTTGGTTTTTCTTTTGGTCGCAATTGTTGCGCTTATCAGGTACAGGAAAACGCATAAAAAGGAGTAATCGATAAAAGGCGTCTCGAAAAACCATCGTGTGAGTCCCGATTCTACCGGGAAGCAGGCGGATGTGACGAAGGCTTGCCGTGAGCAAGCGCTCGAAGTACTTGGCAAAACCTCTTTCGGTGATTTTTAGCCTCTAAAGTGCAGATACAGTCAGGCAGATACAAGGGAAGAAGACTGCAGCGGAGCGCAACCGGCTCTGTCAGACCCTGCAGCAGCAGGGTAAAGAAATCTCTGTTCGATATATTGTCCGTACGTATGGACCTTGCCGGAACAAAAGTGCTGGATCTTTTTGCCGGTTTTGGTTCCCTTGGCTTTGAGGCGTTGAGCCGCGGGGCAACTGAAATTTGTTTCGTTGACAGCAATGTTCGGTCACTGAAATCGTTGAAGGAAACGGCAGCTCAACTTGAGGCGGCATCCTCTGTAAGAATCGTAAAACGGGATGTGGTTCAGTTTATCAGGACAGAGAAAGGAACTTACGATCTTGTTTTTTGTGATCCGCCTTACAACTGGCACGGTTACAAGACCCTGGTCAGGGAGATTTTCAGCCGCGGACTGCTTGCGGAAAGCGGTATGCTGTTGATGGAGCATAGCTCCCGCTACAGTTTTGAAGATGTGCAGCAATATGCTTTTCATAAAGACTATGGGATGAGCAGAGTTTCATTTTTTTCCTGAATTGATCATCGGACGGATTCAGGTATCACAACAGAGGGCATACTATGAAGCGACTTGCGATCTACCCTGGAACATTTGATCCTTTTACTAACGGCCATCTGGATGTCCTTGAACGGGCCCTTACTATTTTTGAGCGAGTCGTTGTTGTTCTTGCGGAAAACGGTAAGAAAAGGACGCTTTTTTCCGTTAATGAACGTCGCGACATGATCGAGACCATTACGGCATCTGTTTCCGGTGCAAATGTCGAGGTGCTTCATGGCGGCCTTCTTGCGGAATATGCACGATCCGCAGGTGCAGCAGCTATTGTCCGCGGTGTGCGACAGGTAAAAGATTTTGAATACGAGTTTCAGATGTCGCTTCTTAACAGGCACCTGAATCCGGATGTTACAACTGTTTTTTTGATGCCTAATGTTAAGTACACCTATGTAGCTTCGTCGATTATCAGGGAAGTTGCCCTTCTTGGCGGGGATGTCAGCAAATTTGTTCATCCCTATGTTTTGGGGATGTTGAAACAAAAGTTTGAAGAGCAGAGAGAGCAATAAAAGGGCGCCTCTTGCAACGGTTTTTGGAGGTGCTTTAACTGTAAAACGTAAACCATTGAAATTGCCATGAGCATAAGCAATAGTACTGGAGAAAAATATCTGACCCGGCGGGTTTTGAGCATGCAGGAGTCGCAAACAATGAAAATAACCGGCCTTGCAAAACAAATGAAAGCCGAGGGCAAGGATATTATCAGCCTGTCGGCGGGTGAACCTGATTTTCCTACTCCTGATTCTGTCGCCCAGGCAGGGATCGACGCGATCAGGAACGGGTTTACCCGTTACACGGCTAATGCCGGTATTCCTGAACTGAAAGAAGCGGTTGTGGAAAAATTCAAAAGGGATAACAATATCGAATTTGCGCAAAACCAGATTATTATCAGTAACGGCGGGAAACAAACTCTTGCCAATGCTATTCTTGCGTTATGCGAAGAGGGGGACGAGGTTATTATCCCCGCTCCGTTCTGGGTGAGTTTTCCTGAAATGGTGAGACTTTCCGGGGCTGAACCGGTTATTGTTCCAACAACCATGGAGTCCGGTTACAAAATGGGGCCGGAACAGCTCGATGCGGCGATTAGCGACCGGACGAAAGTGCTTATTCTTAACTCACCGTCCAATCCATCGGGCGCTGTCTATTCTGAGACCGAGATCAAGGCCCTGATGGCTGTTCTCAAAGACCGGGAAATTTTTGTTATTTCGGACGAGATGTATGACCAGATCGTCTATGGCCAGCTAAGGCCTTATTCTCCAGCAAGGATCCCTGAAATGCGTGACTGGGTTATCGTCAGCAACGGGGTTTCAAAGACATATGCGATGACCGGTTGGCGTGTCGGATTTCTTGGCGGGCCGAAATGGTTGATTGATGCTTGTGGAAAAATACAGTCCCAGACCACGTCCAATGCGAACTCGATTGCCCAGAAAGCTGCGGTTTCGGCTCTTACAGGGAACCAGCAGATTATTGAAGAACGAAGGGCGGAGTTTGAGAAGCGTCGGGATTACATGTATGCAGCGCTCAATGACATTCCCGGCATATCTGCGATGCTGCCGGAGGGTGCATTTTACATTTTTCCGTCGATCGGCAGTTTGCTGGGAAGAACATTCAACGGCAACGTGCTGAAAAACTCGACGGATGTGGCCGAATACCTGCTTGTAGACCATTATGTCGCGACAGTGCCCGGAGAGGCTTTCGGTGCTCCTGAAAACCTCAGATTATCGTATGCCGCGTCGATCAGTGAACTGGAAGAGGCCGTAGATAGGATCAGGAAAGCATTTTCCTGATGGTGCCCTTATGTTAACAGTCCGTCGAAGCAAGGTCTATACCCGCTGGTTCAGCTGGTATTCCCGACGGCAGTTCAGGAAACATTTTCATACTGTAAGGGTTTCGGTGTCTCCCGAAACCCTTGCAATGGAACTTCGTTTTCCAGTGATTTTTTACTGCAATCACGCTTACTGGTGGGATGGTTTCTGGTCCCAGTTATGTACTGAAGAGTTTTTCAGACAGAATCTTTATATCATCATCGAATATCAGCAGCTTGTCAAGCACCGTTTTTTTACCCGCCTGGGTGCTTTTTCCATCGACCGTTCCCGGCCTCGAAGCGCTGTTCAGACCCTCGACTATGCAGCGGAATGTCTCACGCAGGCAAGCCTTAAACAGAACGCTTTATGGGTTTTTCCCCAGGGAATGATCGAGCACGTCGACAAGCAGCCCATCCGTTTTTTCAATGGCGCTTCATCCATAGTCTCGCGGGTGCTTCAGCGGACCGCGGGAATATATCTGGTTTCAGTTGTCAGCCGTATTGAATATCTTGAGGAGCAGAGGCCCGACCTGTTCCTGTCGTTCAGGGGTCCTCAATTCATTGAGCGGTATGGGTTTTCAGGTCAACAGGTGTTGACTCAGCATATGCAGGATGAAACCATCGAGCATCTTGCGTGGTTAAAGGAGAAAATAGTGTCTGGAAACACAAGGGGTTTTCAGGTGCTTGTCAGGGGCGCAGACTCGGTGAACAAGAGAGTTGACAGGTTGAAGTTGTTTACCGGATTGCGCAAGCAGTAGGGATGTCCCGGCAAATCGGGAAAAAGAGAAGTGTTGAACTGTTGAGGAGTTAAAAACACTAATTGTCCCGGTTTGCCGGGACACCAAGCTGTGTTAATAAGGGCGGATAGCCCGGAAAAAAATTTGCAATATTATGAGTAATGTAATATGCAGTTGTACTTTAGGTGATTATGCCAAGGTACGGTTACAGCTGTCCCGGATGCTGCATCGTGAAGTTGAGCAACTATACGGGGAGAACGGCGAGGTTTCCAATATATGTGAAATTGAGCTGAAATACTGCCGTCGTGAATTTTACGAAAACAGTACAGGCAGAACATCGGCAGTAGGCCAGGCTGTCATTGTCGAAGCCGAGGGCGGTTATGATTACGGGATTGTATATTCTGCGGGGGTTATTGCTGCAAAAAAGATGAGGTTGAAAGGCCTTGATGAAAAAAAGAAGGAACTGGGAACGATAATACGTTTCGCTGATGAAAAAGACGCTCAGGCACTTCAGGAAATACGGCAGAAGGAGCCGGAGATTCGAGGGATATGCCTTGCTAAGATAAAAGGACACGGCCTGGACATGAAACTGGTCGATGTTGAACTTCGTCTGGATCAGCAGAAAGTGACAATATTTTATACAGCGACACACAGGGTTGATTTCCGCGCTCTTGTAAGGGACCTTGCAAGTGAATTCAAGGCGCGAATACAGATGGTTCAGATTACCACCAGGGAGGAAGCCCGGAGAGCCAACAGTTTCGGGGCCTGCGGCTGTATGTTATGCTGTTCGAGCTGGATACAGAAAATTCACGCCAATCCTTTTGCTGAAAAACAGCATGTGGCTGAATTTCCCCGGAAAGATGATCATTCCTACAATATTATCGGCCAATGCAACCGGCCGAAGTGTTGCCTGAGTTATTCGAAGCCCGATAAATGTCTGAGGAACTCTCGGTCCGAAGGTTATCCTCCTCTCGGCAGCAAAGTGACAACTGCGGAAGGTATGGCGATCATTGAAAGCATCGATCCTGTGAGAAAAGAGATATGCCTTCGCTATCCGGAAGATGGAACTGAAGCGCGCATATCGCTTCATGAGTTTAAGGCGATGTTTGTCAAGAAGTAAGCCTTGAAGCGGCATGGCCATCTTTACAGCTACCCACAAGTATTATCCTTTTGCATGAATAATCATTTTACAAGAACTCTCGTTACAACAGCTCTTCCATACGCAAACGGTCCTGTGCATCTCGGACATCTGGCAGGTGTTTATCTTCCCGCTGATATTTATGTTCGTTTCAAGCGGCTGCAGGGCGAAAACATTATCCATATAGGAGGGTCGGACGAACATGGTGTTCCCATAACCATCACTGCCGACAGGGAAAGCATCTCTCCCCGGGATGTAGTTGACCGTTATCATCATCGGAATCTGGAAGCATTTGCCAAGTGCGGTATATCATTTGATCATTATGGCAGAACGTCCTCACAGCTTCATTTCCGGACAGCACAGGAGTTTTTTCGCGAAATCAACGGTAAGGATATTCTTGTCAAGAAAAAAGAGCGCCATTTCTTTGATCCTGAAACAAAAAGGTTTCTTTCCGACCGTTATGTGACAGGAACCTGTCCCATATGCAGCAATCCCGAGGCCAACGGAGACCAATGCGAGCAGTGCGGCACGCATCTGAGCCCGCGTGAACTCATAAATCCCCGAAGCAAGCTTTCCAATCGGGTTCCTGAACTGCGCGAAACGCTTCATTGGTACTTTCCTCTCGGCAGGTTTCAGGGTGAGCTGGAGAATTATGTGAACGGGCATAGCGGAGACTGGCGTACAAATGTACTGAACTACACCAGGACATGGTTTAAACAGGGATTGACCGATCGTGCAATAACAAGAGACCTCCACTGGGGCATACCTGTTCCTGCTCAAGGTGACGAGGCTAAAGGAAAAGTGCTTTATGTGTGGTTTGACGCAGTTCTCGGCTACATATCGTTTACACGGGAGTGGGCGGAAAAGCAGGGGTCGCCGGATTTGTGGCGCAAATACTGGCAGAGTCCTGATTGCCGTATTATTCATTTCATCGGCAAGGATAATGTTGTATTCCACACCATTATGTTTCCTGCTATTCTTCTGGCATGGAATGAAGGGAGAAAAAACGACGTTTATTCACTTGCCGATAACGTTCCGGCATCCGAATTCATGAATTTTGAGGGGCGAAAATTCTCCAAATCCAGAAACTACGCAGTATACCTGGGCGAATTTCTCGAGAAATTCCCTGCCGATACCCTGCGTTACACCATTGCGATGAATTATCCTGAAAACAAGGACAGTGATTTCAGCTGGGCCGATTTTCAGAACAGAACAAACGGAGAACTTGCCGATACCCTCGGAAATTTCATTAAACGATCTATTGATTTTACCAATGCAAAATTCGATGGTGAAATACCCTATGAGTGTACGGAAGACGACTGGGCAACTCTCGGGATTGACTGGGCAGGGAGTTTTGATAAACTCGAGCAGGCATACGGGCAGTTTCATTTCAGGGATGCCGCTGCTCTGACCATGCAGATCGCACGTTCCGCAAACCGCTTTCTTACGGACTCGGAACCCTGGAAGATGCTGAAAACAGACAGGGAGGCGGCTGCACGGACCATTGCGCTTTCAGTAAACCTTTGCTATACCCTTGCGGTTATATGTTATCCTGTCATTCCTCATACTGCAAACAGGATATATACCATGCTCGGTTTTCAGGAATCTTTTGATGATATGGTAAAGAGCGGCAAAGTCCGTTGGGATATGGCAAGCTTCCCGCAGTTGCACAAAGGCCATAAGTTGCTTAAACGGTCGGAGATTCTTTTCAGAAAAATAGAGGACGGGGATATTGCTCCTGAGCTTGAGAAGATCGAGCGTATTCTTGCGGGAATCAGGAGGGCAGAAGATGATGGAACAAGAGAGGAGATGCATTTCAAACCTGAGATCAGCTCCGATGATTTCTTCAAGGTAGATCTCCGTGTCGCTACCGTCACAGGGTGCGAGAAAGTGGCGAAGGCCGATAAACTTCTCAAACTGCGCTTGAAAGTCGGTTCCGAAAACCGTCAGGTGCTTGCAGGCATTGCACAATCGTACTCGCCTGAATTTGTCATCGGCAAAAACGTCATACTTGTTGCAAATCTTGCTGAAAAAAAGATCAAAGGAGAGCTTTCACAGGGCATGGTTCTTGCAGTTGAAGGGAACGACGGCAGGTTTAATCTTGTTGAAGTTAACGGGTCAGAAATAGACGGAAAAATAATTCAATAGTCTTTTGTGAAAATAGCGGGATTTTTGTACATTAAGGGACAATAACATCGTGGGGTGGAGCAATTGGTAGCTCGTCGGGCTCATAACCCGAAGGTTGCAGGTTCAAGTCCTGTCCCCACCACGATGAAAAGAGGCTGTCTCACGATTTGACGATGAGGCAGCCTCTTTTTATTCCGTTAAGCATTAGGGTGCCTCTATTAATTTGTTGCGCGCCCTGATTACTTCGTTGGTCGGATGGGAGAGGGTTTCTGCAATTTATAGAGGTGCCCTGTATTTCCCCTGCTGAAGCATATAAAACAATCATCACTCCATGTTGAATCGCCATATTCTGCCAGCTGTTTTATGTATACTTTTTGTTAATCTTTTTTTGCCGCAGTGTTCACTCCGTGCTGAAAATTTTCTTTATGGTATTGATATGCTCGAGCGCTCAGGTTTCAAGGAGCTTGAGGGAAAAAAGGTGGGGTTGATTACCAATGCGGCAGGAGTGAGTGTTACCGGAGAGGCTAATTACAGGATGCTGTTGCGGAATGGTGTGAAGCTCGAGTTTCTGATGTCTCCTGAACATGGATTCAGCGCCAAAGCCGGAGCAGGAGAGACTGTGAAAGACAGTTTTCTCAAAGACGGTCTGAAAATCTATTCGCTTTATGGTTCCCGTAAAAAGCCCGAAAGAAAACTGCTTAAAACCGTCGACGTTCTCCTGTTTGATCTTCAGGATATCGGGGTTCGCTGTTACACTTACATTTCAACCATGCGCTATGCCATGGAAGCCTGCCATGAGGAGGGTGTTGCTTTTATGGTTCTCGACCGCCCGAATCCACTGGCTCCGGTGCCGGCTGACGGTTTTATGCTGGATCCGGATCACACGTCCTTTGTCGGCATGGTACCTGTTCCGTTTATCCATGCAATGACGGTCGGTGAGATTGCTGTTTTCCTCAAGGAGCAGTTTTATCCGCGTCTCACCCTGGAGATTGTCAGAATGGAGGGATACCGCCGCTGCAGCTTTTTTGACGGACATCCCGGAGCCCGTTTTATCTCTCCGTCTCCGAATATCCGCGATCTTGAAACCGTGCTTGCTTATCCGGCAACGGTATTTCTTGAAGCAACAAATGTCAGCGAAGGGAGGGGAACTCCTTTGCCATTCAGGCAATTCGGGGCTCCGTTCATCAACGCTGATTTTCTGAAAAAAGAGCTCGATGCCAGAAGACTGCCCGGGGTTTCGTTTCAGGCCGTACGGTTTGTGCCATCCTCAGGTAAGTTTAAAGGCTTGCAATGCAACGGAATTCGACTGGCCATCACGGACCGCTTTGTTTTTGAGCCGTTCAGAACCGGCGTGTCTATTGTGCTGGCCTTGCAGATGCTCTATCCGGAGCTTTTTGATCTGACCGCAAAAGGAGAGTTCTTCGATAAGCTTGCCGGAAGCCCGTTATTGCGTAAAATGGTGATGTCGGGGCGTTCACTTGAAGAGATACTTGCCGCATCGAGACTGCAGGTGCATGCTTTTGAGCAAGCCTATCCCGACAGGTATATTTATAGTAGTGACAAGTGACACTCCAACCATATCGATGTCCAGCTGTTTTTGACTTCTGAATTTTTACTTTTGACCTGATGCCCATCAGCGTGGAACACGAAACGTGTCTGTAACCCCTTTCGGTGAGAGGAGTATCTGCCAGACCTGAAGGCGGCGTGCGTGAAAAGCTCCTGCGCAGCTGAGAAGATAGTATTCCCACATTCTGAAAAACCGGTTAGTGTAGCGGTCCGCAAGTCTATCACGGTTTTTTTGTACGTTTTCATGCCACGACTTCAGCGTGAGGTAATAGTCGTGGGCAAAAACATGCCAGTCTTCAAGGACAAGCAATCCTTCATAAGCTGCAGTTATCTGACTTGCTGACGGAATCATCGAGTTTGGAAAGATGTACTTGCTGATCCAGGGGTCCGTAGATGTCGATGACTCGTTGCCCCCTATGGTGTGCAGGAGGAAAAGCCCTTCGGACGACAGACATCGCTTTATTACTTTGAAATAGTGCCGGTAATTTTTATGACCGACATGTTCAAACATCCCTATTGAATAAATCCGGTCGTATGTTTCACCAAGTTCCCGGTAATCGCAATGCTTGATTGAAACAGGCAGGTTCCCGCACAATTTGCGGGCAAAGTCAGCCTGCTTGTTCGATACCGTAATGCCGATGACTTCTGTATTGTAATGTTCCGCAGCGTATTTGGCCGCTCCCCCCCATCCGCAACCTATATCGAGAACTTTCATGTCCGGCTGCAGCATGAGTTTGCCGAAAACCAGCTGCAGCTTGCTCTGTTGAGCTTCGTCGAGTGTGCCGCAGTTTTCCCAGTAGGCACAGCTGTAGTTCATGCCGGGGTCGAGCATTGTCGTAAACAGGTCGTTGCCGGTATTATAGTGCCTTTCTCCGACAGTGAACGCTCTGGAAGGGATTTGAAGATTGAAAAGGTGCCCGATCAGCGAACCTGCAATAAGCCTGAAAGTGACAACTTTTTCATTTATGCGGTTGCTCAGGATTCTGGAGAACAGCTCGTCGATGGCATCACAATCCCACCAGCCATCCATGTATGCTTCCCCGAAACCAAGGTTACCGTTTGCGAGCAAACGCTGGAACAACCGGTTATCATGAACCCTGATATCCCACGGGTTCGGTCCGTTGATGAGAATACCGGCAGGTTCAAGAAGCTTTTCTACCTGTTTTTTCAAATATTTGTCAAACATCTTCCGGGATGGTGAGCGTTAAGCTGGGAAATGCCTGACTTCTTGCTAAGAGAAAGAGAAACGATTCTCTTTGGGGTGCTTTGACAAATGATGTTTTTTGTCGGCCATATAAGAAGGTAAAAAACTCCTGCCTATTATCATGGAGTTTTAGTTGTGAAACGGCCTGGCAAGCAGCACACCAAAACGCTGCTGTTCTGGTGAACTTTCATTGTCAAGGCCGAGCGTCATACCCGTAATGTCCTGTTTTAATTTGAAGCTTCCGAGTATTCTGTCCCAGAATGAGAGCATGCTTCCGTAATTGGAGTCATGTTCGGCTCTGACGACGGAGTGGTGCAGGCGGTGCATCAGGGGAGAAGGAATCACGGTACGCAAAAACCTGTCTGTTGATGGGGAAATGGAAACGTTACTGTGATGAAACTCGATCACGGGGGTCATCAGCATGGAGTAAAGCAGGACATCCTGAATTTCGGCGCCGATAAGGACGAAAACCGGAAGACGGAGCAACTCGGAAAATACTATTTCAACATAGTGAAACCTCCAGGCTGTTGTGACATCCAGCGATGGGTCGCTGTGGTGGACGGAATGGAACCTCCACAGAAAGTCGACTTCATGATTCAGCCGATGCCAGATGTACATCCAGAGATCGATAAGCAGAACAATCAGAATGGTTTCGAGAAAAACGGGAAGCTCCCAAGTTCTGACTCCCAACCATGCGGTTTTTGATTGTTCAAGAATCAAAGCCATGACAACTCCGGCCGGGAGGAGGATCAGAAGGTTAAGGCTTGCGATCGAAAGGTTCAACGCAGCATGTCTGCCACGGGATTTTCTTCCTTTAAAAAACGGCACAACCCCTTCAAGCACCCACAGCAGAAGGCCTCCGGTAACGGCGGTTGTGTATGACAGTGCCTGAAGACTATCCATTGACCGAAAAGTTTTTTTGCTTTAAAATCAAGCGCTTCCAATTGCCCCGATATTCTTTCTTTCGGGGTTCGCCGTCGCTATCGTTATCGGGAATCGATCTCCTGCGACAGCAGTAACCGGTTACATTCAACTCATCGCTCATTGCTCAGTACTTGGAACTCAGCTCTTCTTGTCACCGGTCACTGTTCTCCGGGTGTTTGAACGGTTTGCTCAATTTAGGGGTAAACAAGCGGGTTTTTCGCCAAATCGTTCCTTCTGGGAAATGCGTTGTGGTGTAACAGCTAATGAAAACAGTGAGGGGAGCGCGAGGGATTTTTTGTTCCGGATTCAGAGATGGGGAGGGGAGGGGGATTTTTTTGGTCTTCCTCTTTTTTTCTTCGGTTTTAACGGTTTGGAGACATGCTCTTCGTCGTTGTCCTTCTCATCGATGATGTTGTTGTCGTTGAAATCCGATGAGGCTATACGTTCGATTTCACTTTGCCCGTTATCTGTCGGCAGAGAGGGAGTTTTTGAGGAGCGTCTTTTTTTTGAACCTTTTTTGTCTTTTCCCGCAGCTTCAACCAAGGTCATGACTTCATTGAGGGATGTAAAGATATAAAGCTGTTTGTCCAGCCCTGAAAGTTTGAGAAGGTCTTTTATCTGCTGACAGAGAGAAACAAAGATCGCCAGTCCTTCAGATTGATTTGCCTTCTGGTGGGCGAGAAGCATGGAACTGATGCCGCATGAATCGATTGCCTTGACAAGGGAAAGATCAATAATCATGTTTTTTTTCCCTTTGTTCCGCAGGATGCTGTCGATTGATTGACAAAACATGCGTGCATGACGAACATCAAAAACCGTCTCTTCAATTTTGAAGATCGTGAGGTCTTTGCGGTTTGAAACTGAATATTTCATGTCCACCGCCTTGAGATGTAAGGCTAAAACCTATTAATACAGGAAATTAATGGATTATTCTCTTGGTTCGAAGGATAGGAATTTCAATATGTGTTTTATGATGTGCCTGCCGAGTCCGGTTTTCTTGGACTGTTGCCGTCTGTTTCAAGTTTGAAGAAAAAGAGGAAATTTTCCAACAAAAAAAGCCAGGTATTAGCCTTTATCAAATGAGAAATTTCGTTCAAAGTCAGGAAAGGTTCATAAGCCGAGAAAAGCTAAGGGCTCTCGTATACATTATCGTGGGCGGTTTGAGCCGTGAGGATAAACTGCCGGAGTGCCGGACAGGTTTTTCGGGGCACCTTTTATGACGAAACGTACCGGCGACTGATCTCTTCTGCCAGTTTTTTCACACTGTCCCGGTCATGCGGAGCGGGTATCCATTCAAGATCGAGCCTGTTTCTGAAAAAAGTCAACTGGCGTTTTGCATAGTTGCGCGTGTGCTGTTTGATGAGTTTCACGGCTTTTTCGAAGTTGTGTTCACCGTCAAAGTATTGAAAGAGTTCTTTATATCCTACGGTTTCCAGAGCATTGATGATGAGGCCGGTTTCTGCTTTTCGAGACAATTCGTAAAACCTTTCGGCTTCCTCAAGCAACCCGGAAGCCATCATCTCATCCGTCCGTTTGTTGATCCTTTCATAAAGCTCGTTTCTCGGCAATGAGAGCCCAAGCGGAATGAAATTGACGGATAGGTGGCCGGCTTTTTCAGCGGCCTGTAGCTCGGTAACGGTTTTTCCTGTTAAGGTGATTATTTCAAGGCTTCTGACAAGACGTTGCGTTTTGGAGGGGTCAAGCGTCGCTGCCTGTTCAGGATCGATGGATTTCAGGCGTTCATAGAGAGCATCTGAACCGGCTGCTTTCAGGTCTTCCATGAGTTTACGCCTGATTTCCGGATTTTTCTGGGGAAGCTTTGAAAAACCGCGAAGAAGGCCCTCAATGTAGAGGGTTGAACCGCCAACGACAATAACTTCTTTGCCTTTTTGATGGATGGACTGTATGCGGCGCGTTGCATCCGAGGTGAAGTCACCGGCATTGTTCTCTTCTTCAATTTCTTTTTCGCTGATAAAGTGATACCGCACTTCTTCGAGCATTTCACTGGAAGGTTTGGCTGTACCTATATCCATTCCCCGGTATATCTGCCGTGAATCGGCTGATATAATTTCAGCCCCGGCTGTTTTTGCTGCAGCATGAGCCAGGGCTGATTTTCCCGAAGCTGTAGGGCCTGTTATTACTATAACCGGTCTACGGTTTTTTGTCTGTTTTTTGATTGACATTGCACATGAGTCGAGCGGCTATTCGAACATCCCGTAACAGTGACGAGTAACAAAGGAAAGTCAAAATTCAAAAGTAGAAGTCAAAGAAAGGACAGTTCGATAGCTCAAGGGTTTTGGATGATTTGAAGCGCTCAAACCGGGATTATAACAGCTTAAAATTGCGCATAACCGCGTATATGCGTGACAGCGGAAGCCCTACCACATTGTAATAACAGCCCTCGATGCGCTGAATGAAGCATGACATGAATGGATCCTGAATACCGTAGGCCCCTGCTTTGTCAAAAGGTTTTTGCGTATCGATGTAATGTCTTATTTCTTGTCCGGTCATGCAGGCGAATTCCACAAGGGTCGTCGCGCATTCGGTATGGCAGGTGGTGCCGTGGAGAAGGGCAAAGCCTGTCATGACTTCATGGGTTGTTCCCTGAAGCATTTCAAGCATTTCATATGCTTCGTCATATCCCGAAGGCTTCCCCAGAGGCATTTCTCCGAAAACTACGGTGGTATCTGCGCCGAGCACTACGGTACCGTTTGTGTCCTTTGTGAGTTTTCGGTTGACTGCACGGGCTTTTTTTTCTGCAATGTTCATGATATTGTCGGGAATCGACAGGGCCGGATCGAAAGTTTCGTCGACATTTGCTGCAAACGCTGTGAACGGCAACAGCATCAGCTCCAGCAGCTCACGCCTGCGGGGAGATTGCGATGCAAGAATTATGTTCAGGTTGGACATATCCTTTCTATGGGTATGATTTGACCGTTTCGGCTTTTGCCTTCACTGCCTCAGGCTGTTCCAGCCTCGGCGGTTCAGGCCTGTGTAAATAAAAGTGCCGGCAAACAGAGCGGCTCCGAAATAAAACGCAGCCTGCAGCGGGTCACCGAAAATGAGTTTTCCTGTTCCAAAAAGAATGGAATATACCAGGATGATTCCGGCTGCCCAATCAGCGAAAAGTCTGAGGAATCCCCTGTCTGATTCTGTGCCGGGCAGCCTGTCCGATACTTTTTTCCAGAGTATTCCCCCAACCCTCGTGGTTGAGTAGAAGGTTCGCAACTGTTTTTCATCGGTGGCGGGGGTGGCATAAGTGACCAGCAGCGTTGCTGCGATGGTAAAGAAAACGATGAAGTACATAGAATAGGGAAAGGTGATGCCGGTGAACAGTATGATCCATGTGTAGGCAGCAAAAGGAGCTATCATAGAGACGATTTCCGACCATGCATTCAGTCTCCACCAGTACCAGCGCAGGATCAGTACGAACCCTGTGCCGGCACCGCACTGTATGATGAATTCCCATGCTCCGGTAATGGTTTCCAGGACATAGAACGTTATAAAAAGTGCGAAAACAGCAATGCAGGCCGTAAAAAGCTTTGAAATCATCACATAATGCTTTGATGAAGCATCCGTTTTGACAAAGCGTTTGTAAAGGTCGTTGACCAGGTAGCTGGTCCCCCAGTTGAGGTGTGTCGAAAGAGTGGACATGTAAGCCGCAAGAAACGCCGCGATAAGCAATCCTTTCAGACCCGGCGGCAGAATGGTCTGCATGACATAGACAAAACCGTCTTCCTTCTGGTCTGCAGGCAGATCGGGGAAGAGCACCAGGCTTGCAAGTCCGACGATGATCCAAGGCCATGGTCTCAGGCAATAGTGTGCGATGATGAACCACAGGGTTGCAAGGAACGAATGTTTCTCATCTTTCGCGCTCATCATGCGCTGGGCGATATATCCCCCGCCGCCCGGTTCGGAGCCGGGGTACCATGACGCCCACCACTGAATGAACGCGAATGCTGCAAATGAAGCAAATGTCAGTTCAAGAGTGCTGCCGAACTCCTCTCCCGACGGGCTGGAAGTTATCGCGGGGAAAAAATCGAACATCCATTCAGGCAGGGCGTTTGTAATACCCCCGGCCTGTGAGATTTCCGGGGCCTGAAGTGCAAGCACTGCCAGAACGATGCAGCCTGCCGTGGATATGACGAACTGTACCGTGTCGGCTATGGTTACCCCCCAGAGGCCCGAGAGGCCGGAATAGAACGTAGTAAGCAGTACGCAGGCTGTGATTGTCAGTTCAGGGTTCAGCTCCGGCAGCATGATCTTGATGATCTTGTACATGGCAAGGTTCACCCATCCGATGATTACTGCGTTAATGAAAAGGCCGAAGTACATTGCCTTGAACCCGCGCAGAAATTGTGCGGGCCTGCCGCTGTAACGAAGCTCGATGAACTCGAGGTCCGTAAGTATGTTTGCGCGCCTCCACAGTCTTGCAAAGAAAAATACCGTCAGCATACCTCCTGACACAAAAGTCCACCAAAGCCAGTTGCCGGCAATACCATGTTTGGCAACCAGTCCTGTAACGGCAAGCGGCGTGTCGGCAGCAAATGTCGTGGCAACCATACCGGTGCCGGCTATCCACCAGGGAAGCTGTCTTCCGGAAAGGAAAAACTCGCCGACGTTTTTTGACGCCCTTTTTGAAAAGAACAGACCGATAAGCAAGGTTAGCACCAGATATCCGGCAATGATGCTGAAATCGAGGTTTGTAAGCTGCTCCATATTCGTGAATCGGGAACCGTGATTCGTAGGTTAAACAGCAATCACTCGCTGATTTTGGAAAGATCGAGAAAGCTCTGATAGCGGTCTTCTATTTCAAGAAAATCCAGGTTGGCGAGCTTTTCCGTACCGAATTTCTCTACGCAGAAGCTTGCCATGGCACTTCCGTAGAGAACAGCTTTACGAAGTTCGGCATCGTTGGCCTCCCCGGCTCTTGCAAGGTGTCCCAGAAAGCCTCCTGCAAATGTATCGCCGGCACCGGTTGGATCGTAGATTGATTCCAGAGGATAAGCGGGGGCGGCAAAGATCCCGTCATCGGTAAAGAGCAGTGCGCCATGTTCTCCTTTTTTGATGATGAGCGTTTTCGGCCCCATGTTTCTGATGATCCTTGCCGATTTTACAAGGTTCGGGTCGCCGCTCAGCAGACGTGCCTCGCTGTCGTTGAGGATGAAAATATCGACCCGTTCAAGTGTTTCTTTCAGTTTTTCAGGTTTGCCTTCTATCCAGAAATTCATCGTGTCGAGGACTACAAGTTCCGGGTTTGAAACCTGGTCGAGTACTTTCATCTGAAGCTCGGGATCGATGTTGCCCAGACAGACATACTTTGCCTCACGGTACTGTAAGGGGACATGCGGGTCGAAATCGGCGAACACATTAAGCTGTGTGTCAAGGGTATCCCTGGTATTCATGTCGTAATGGTAACGGCCGCTCCAGCGGAACGTTTTCCCGTTTTCGATGACCTGTATGCCTTTGGTATCAATACCGCTGTTGTGAAGCAGACGGAAGTGGCAGTCTTCAAAATCATTGCCTACGACGCCGACAAGTTTGATCTCACCGGAAAAATAACTGCTTGAAAGAGCGATGTAGGTTGACGAGCCGCCAAGCGTATTGTCCGAGCGGCCGAAAGGGGTTTCGATGTCATCAAAAGCCAGTGAACCAACGACAAGAATAGACATGGTAATTATTGATTAAGGGTTATTGACAGATGTAAAAGACGTTTTGTGCGCGATGGCTAACCGGGTATATCGAAAAGCAGACACTGGCCGGGTTTTGTTTCCAGTTGAAGCATGTGGCTGGTTACCGGGTATTCGGTGCCAGATACCATATCTGTTAGCGTAAAATTTTTCTGGTGAAATTCCATATGCCCGGCGGCATTGTTTTCCGGATTGCAGTTTCCGATGAAAAGAAGGTTGCTGCCACATCCCTTGCGTATGACTGCCAGTAAATCGGGGGAAGAGATGAAAGGTATGACGAGAGAGCCCGGTGCACCATTTTGTATGATTGCTTCGTATTTGCTGCGCAAAGAAAGCATGGTGTTGATAAAACCGGTAAGCGGATCAAGGCTGTTGCAGTCTCCCCAGTCGTAACTGAAAGCGCTGAAAAGCGGCAATTTTTCAGAGGGCCATTTTTTTCTGTCTTCTTCAGTGAAGTTGAGACCGAGGTTTACCGGTTTTGATTCACAGATTTCCATGCCTGAATGAATAAACGGTATGGCCGGAAGGATCGCCGCAAGGCCGAATATGAACCTGGACCGGTTTCTTCCCGCTTCTTTTCCTGCAAGGTTATGGCAGACTCTCGGAGTGTTGTGGTTTTCACCGGTCCCGAAAAAAGGCACGACCACACCGGTTTTGTTCAGGTAGTTAAGCAGACCCCTGATATAGACCGGATCTTGTATCACAAACGGCAATGAACCGAACACGGCATTGAAGCCTTCATCCCTGATCGAAGGGGAGGGGTCGAAGTTTTCATCCCAGAAGGCAAAATCAGGGTTGTTCTCCCGTGCTTTTCTTACTATGGAGGTTTTCAGTGCTGAAGGAAGAGCGTGACCCATGTCGATCATTGCGCCGTCGATCGCATAGTGTTCCTGAAAATGCGGGATGATACCGGCGATGGTGTCCCACAGTTCCCTGTTGGCACAGGCCGGCTGATCCAGTTCGGTGTCGTACATCCGCACCGTATTGTACGCAATGTAGTTGAACGATTCATGCCGGTGCAGTTTCAGGTAAGCTACGTCTGTCCAGGGAGGCTGTTTGTCGTCAGGGGGCCAGTCGGAAAAAGCGCTTGCAACGATGCATTTTGTGCCGTCAGGGGATATACCGCGTATTCCCTGCTCGGTGACGGTAATCCGCTCCGGCGTACCGGTAAATTGTTTTTTGAAAGTGTCTGAAGGCGCAGGAAGAGCAGCGAAGTCATGTTTATCAACCTTTTCATAAATTGCATTGAGCGTTTCCTGGTTAAATACAGGGGGGCCGTATGAATCCGGCACGGAGCCGTTTTCCGGGTTGGCATGAAGCCAGTAATACCAGTCGGGATGCTCTGTTATCCAGTCACTGTCAACAGATGTTGTTCTGAAAACAAATTCGAGAACCACCCGCATTCCTATGCGGCGGGCCGCTTCCATGAAGGCTGTAAACTCGGTTTCAGGAGAGAGGCAGAGAGCCGGTTCGGCCAGCATTGGATCGATCCTGTAAGGGTTCTTTACAGCATAGGGCGATCCAAGGTTTCCTTTTTTGTTCTCCTTTCCCGGTATGGTTACCGGCAAAAGATAGATCGTATTGATATGAAGACGCTCAAGGTAGGGAAGAAGCGCAATGGATTTAAGAAATGTTCCGGTTTCACGGAACCCGCAAGGGAGAGGTTCGGTTGATACAGTGCCGTCACGGTCATGATCGAATGCCGTCGTGAGACGGACGAACATGTTGTAGACAATGCTGCTGCGGGTCCATGCATCCGCTGAGTTGCCGGTATCGGCAAGCGGGATAGGGTTTCGGGAAAGCAGCGTCTCAAGGATTTTTCCGTAATAGTCGGCCGGGCTGACCTCCAGCATGCCGGTTTCGTCTTCCTGCCAGATTTTCGGGATGAAGTAGGGTGATGAAAGACCGCTTTTTGCTGTCCGGTTAAGCGCGTTGAGGATTATTTCGAGATGCTGTGAACTCAATTCTGAATCGCTGTCTCGTTTGCCGGGAAACGTCGTGAAACTAATGTATATAACTCATATGCATAAACCTAAAAGTACCTCGAAAATCCTGTGACCGGGTTAATTGCCCCGGCACAAAAAAGATATGCCATATAATAGAAGGCATCTCTGTAAAGGGCACCTCTGTTTACCGTCTATGAGAAACGTAGCTATGACCATTGAATATGACGGTACGGATTTTGCAGGCTGGCAAAAACAGCCGGGAGGAGTAAGCACCGTTCAGGGGGTGCTTGAAGCGGCATTGGGCCGTATTGTGCAGGAGCCTGTCTTTTTGACCGCTGCAGGCAGAACGGACAGGGGGGTTCATGCAAAAGGGCAGGTTGCGAATTTCAGGACTCGGTCCGGAATGAACTTGGGCCGACTTGCCTACGCGGTCAACAGTCTGCTGCCGTTTGCCATATGCGTTACGGACATGAGGGAGGTTCCTCATGCGTATCATGCCCGTTACAGCGCACTTGTGAGAGAGTACCGCTACTTCCTTCTTGAAAAGCCATCGGCTGTTCAGGGAAGGTATACCGGTTACCACAAAGGCTCTCTGGATATCGAAAAGCTGAACCTCTGTGCGCGGGAACTTGTGGGCAAGCATGATTTTGCGGTTTATTCGAAGGGCAACTCACCAGGCGCAAATACTTTATGCACGGTGTACGGTGCATCGTGGAGCCGTCATGAGGAAACGGTTGTTTTCAGGATTTCAGCAAACAGGTTCCTGAGAACCATGGTTCGTTTTCTGGTTTCAGCGTTGCTTGAAGCTTCTCCCGGCGAGCTGAAAGATGCTTTAAGCACAGGCCGGGTTATGAAAAACCTCGTTCCCGCCAACCCTTCGGGGCTTTTTTTATGGAAAGTACTGTATTGAAGGCATCTCTATACATTGTCGTAAGCGACTTGAGGTGCTCTTGGGAAAAGCCGGAGATCAAGAGTTATGCTAAAATGTGTTTTGCCGATGCAGCCGGGGGAATCGGCCTGCGGCCGGCAAAAGGTAAGAGGTGGCGGTTGTTCCGATCGACTTTGGTTGTAACAATCGAGGTGTGTGTTTATGTTATCTAAGGGAACCTCTATTAATTTGTTGCGCACCCTGATCACTTCGTTGGCCAGTGCTCAAAATCCTCATGTACTCTATGTACACTCCGGTTTCTGTGCTCTGTCCGCCTCGTACTCATGTTGCTCACGACAATTTATAGAGGTTCCCCTAAGTTGGATATTTCGAGTCATCCCGATGAAACCGTTATATGTAAAAAAACCATTATCTGTGAAAGCTTCGCACCTCTATTCTTTTCCGGTTATTCTTGTTATCCTGCTGGCAACCGTTTTTTCCGACGGTTATGCCGCACGGAATTCCAGAGAGGCCGATGATAATACAATGGTTGCGGAAATACTCGACAGCCTGGTGTCGGCTGCGTATTTCAAAGACAGCCATTTCAAGGAGTGGAAGGGTGACGGCGCCTACAAGTATCCGCCTACGTTTATTCCACAGTTTGATGATCAGACGTACTCGGAAAGAATTGCCCGGCTGAACAGCAAAACGCAGCTCGAGTTGATCTATAATCAGCATGTAAGAAGCTTTATCAGGCTTTACTCGGTCGATAAGCGGAAGCTGACAGCGAAAATTCTCGGGCTGACCAAAGTTTATTTCCCGCTTTTCGAGGAGAAACTCCGCCAGTACAACATTCCTCTCGAGCTCAAATATCTTGCGATTGTCGAATCGGCACTGAATCCCACTGCTATATCGAGAGCGAATGCAAAGGGTCTATGGCAATTCATTTACGGTACAGGCAAGATCTACGGCCTTGAATCGTCGGCATTTGTCGAAGACCGTTTTGACCCTGAGAAAGCGACCATTGCAGCTTGCCGGCACATGCGGGACCTCTACAATATCTATGGAGACTGGTTTTTGGTGCTTGCAGCGTATAACTCCGGTCCGGGAAATGTAAACAAGGCTATTCGCCGTTCGGGCGGAGCCAGGGATTATTGGGCTATCCGGTCGCGTCTTCCTTCGGAAACCCGGGGGTATGTGCCTGCTTTTATTGCTGTGACCTATGTCATGAACTACTACCGCGAGCATAATATCCGTCCCATAGAACCTGGGTATTTGTATACGGATATCGGTGCCGTCCGGGTGTCGGATGCAGTTGCCTTCGATCAGATCAGCGAAGTTATCGGTGTTCCGGTCGAGGACCTGCAATTCCTCAATCCGCAGTTCAAACTAAGCCTTGTGCCTGCTGATGCTCGTAATCCTTATTATCTGAGGATTCCGAAGCAGTATGTAGAAGAATTTGCCAGCAAGGAAAAAGAGATATATGCCCATAAGTCGAAGCAGAAGACTGACCGGCTTGCTTTGCTGGAGAAAGCGCGTGAAGTTGGGGCAGCTCCGGTTTCGACAAAGAAAAATATTCATGTTGTCAGTCGCGGTGAAACCCTTGCATCTATAGCAAGAATGTATCGCTGCTATGTCAGCCAGCTTGTTCAGTGGAATGATCTGAAGAACTCGAGGATTTTCCCCGGTCAGAAACTCAAGGTTTTCGGGGCTCCGGGGTCTTCGGGCCGTAGCGGTTCCAAAGCGCCGTCGATAGTTTACCATAAGGTAAGACGGGGTGAAAACCTTGGGCTGATCGCCAAAAAGTACGGTGTCGGCGTAAGCAAACTGGTTTCCTGGAACAACCTCGGCCGCAAGCGTACGATCTATCCCGGTCAGAAGCTCAAGGTGCATGGGGCTGTTTCCTCTGCTTCGTCTTCCGGTGTGAGGTCTCACAAGGTGAAGAAAGGCGAAAACCTCGGGCTGATCGCCAAAAAGTATGGTGTCGGCGTAAGCAAGCTGGTTTCCTGGAACAATCTCGGCCGCAAGCGTACGATCTATCCCGGTCAGAAGCTCAAGGTGCATGAGGCTGTTTCCTCTGCATCGTCTTCCAGTGTGAGGTCTCACAAGGTGAAGAAAGGCGAAAACCTCGGACTGATCGCCAGAAAGTATGGTGTCAGCGTAGGCAAACTGGTTTCCTGGAACAACCTCGGCCGCAAACGCACGATCTATCCCGGGCAGAGGCTTAAGTTCTCTGCACCGATAAGATACCATAAGGTAAGACGGGGTGAAAACCTCGGACTGATCGCCAGAAAGTACGGTGTCAGCGTGGGTCAACTTGTCTCTTGGAACAACCTCGGCCGCAAACGCACGATCTATCCGGGTCAAAAGCTGAAAATTGAAACGAACTGACAGGGCGCGCAATAAGTTTTTAGAGGTGCCCATAATTCATGAGAGTCCGAACACCCGCATACGAGAACCGGTATCCATGCCTTCCGTTTGTTTCTTTCGGGGTTCGCCATCGCTATCGGAAAGCGCTGTCGCGCAGTGACAAGAGACGACGCCTGACAAAGTCAGGCTTAGTGACGAGTTAAGAGTAATGGCACGGCAGCCCTTAAAGGTAT
>JANQGE010000051.1 GCA_028277485.1 Chlorobium sp. | reverse complement strand
GATGGTACTGCGTAACAGCGGGAGAGTAGGTCGTCGCCGAGTTTTTTTCACTACACCACAACACAAAAGCCCGTCTGAGTGAGAGACGGGCTTTTTGCTGTATGGCTTTCCAGCTATTGTAACCATTCAGCGGTTCAGCACATCAACATCTTTTCCCTCTTTGCCAACTGCCCACTGACGGCTGCCGATTGATTATCTCCCGGAACAAACGGCGCATTTCTCCGGTTATAAAATAACGCTCTTGAAGAAATACATCTTTGCAGAGCATGTATTTTGTACATCTTCCGAGAAGTTATTTAAAGGAGGTTGCATGAAGGCTCATGTTTCCGATTATCCGGCAGTTGTGTTTGCTTCGCAGGAACCGCCATGCCTCTCATTGTATCAGAAGACACACCGGCACCATCCTGAAAACCAGCAGGATCCTATACGGTTTCGCAATCTTGTAAAGAAGCTGGAGGAATCGCTGGGAAGAAAGTATCCGAAGCGGGAGGTTGCCTCTCTCCTGAAACCTTTTTACGGTCTTGCCGGCAATCACCATTTCTGGAATCATACGCTTGACGGATTAGCGGTGCTCGGGGCGTCAGGAATGTTCAAAATCTACCGGCTCCAGGAGAATGTAAAGGATTTCGCTGTTGTGTCCGATAGATTTTATACCAAACCGCTGGTGCGGGTTTTTCAGGCATATGAGCGTTATCAGGTTCTCGGCCTTACGCGAAGTGAGGTCAGGCTGTATGAAGGCACGAAAGATTCACTTGACGAGGCAGTGCTTGCCGATGGCATTCCGCATACCATGATCGAGGCTCTGGGTGAGCAGATCACATCGCCGCACCAGACAGTTGCTTCTTATGGTAAAGGAGCAAAAGGCCCTCCCATGCATCATGGACACGGTGCCAGAAAGGATGAAATCGGTATTGATGCAGAGAGGTTTTTCCGTATGGTCGATAAAGGAGTCCTTGAACACCACTCTCAAACTTCCCGTCTGCCGCTGCTTCTTGCCGCGCTACCGGAAAACCAGGGTCTGTTCAGACAGATCAGTCAGAACCCGTACCTGATGAGGAATGGAATCGATGCGAACCCTGATGCTCTCGAAAACGGCAAAAGGCACGCAAAAGCCTGGGAAGTGTTCGAACCGCAAAGCCGTGAGCGGTTGAAGGCCATGGTTGAGGAATATGGTGATGCTCACGCCAGAGGTCTCGGTTCGGATGATCTCGAGGAAGTGGCAGGGGCGGCGGCGGCCGGAAGAATCGCTGTGCTGTTTATAGACAATGATTTTCAGTACCCGGGTCTTCTCGACGGGGTGACCGGTGATTTCATTCCGGATGATCTCGAGAACCCGGAAACCGGCGACCTGCTGGATGATATCGGGGAGCTTGTGCTGCAAAAAGGTGGAAACGTTCATGTCCTGCCTTCCGGTCAGATGCCGTCAACAGCCGGTATCGCGGCTGTTTTCAGGTTTTGACACCGTTATGGATACGCCGTCTGGAAAATGTTCTGATCGAGCTTCTTGTACATTAACCTGTTTCCCTCATGCATGAACTTCTGAGTCATACGCTGGTGATGGTCGGTGGCTATTTTGCCATCATGAATCCGTTGGCCAATACGGCTATTTTTACAGCCGTTACAGCCGGAATGGATGATCGCGCGGTAAAAAAAACGGCGCTGAGTGCGGTTGTAACTGCTTTATGTATTGTGCTCGGGTTTATTCTTCTCGGTCGGATTCTTTTCGATTTTTTCGGTATTACCCTTCCTGCGCTCCGTGTTGCAGGCGGAATAATGGTTTTCTTTATCGGTTTTGACATGATGCATGGCAGAACGTCGGCGGCACATGCTTCGGCGGGCAGCGGTTCTTCGGGTGTGTCGGGTCAGAATATCGGTATCAGTCCCTTGGGAATTCCCATTCTTGCCGGTCCGGGGACAATCGCAGTTTCCATGAGTTATTCTGCGACGGGCAATGAACTCGAGATTGCTGTGAATGCGCTTGTTTTTTCTGTCATGTGTCTGATAACGTATGTTTTTTTCCTGCTCGGGGAAAAAGTTGAACAGACGCTCGGCCTGGAAAGGTTAAAGGTCATTACCCAGCTCATGGGTCTCATACTATCCGTTATCGGGGTCCAGATAGGCCTCGAGGGAATATTCGGCGCAATATCCATGTTTGATCAGCACAACGCGCGGTTTGAGCCCGGTTTATAATCAATACTATACTTCCATGTTTTCCATGCAAAACTATGCCTTCAGTATCCCGATGTCGGTTCGAGATTATGAATGCGACATGCAGGGAATCGTTAACAACAGTGTCTATCAGAACTATCTCGAACATGCGCGCCATGAATATCTTAAAGCAGTCGGAATGGATTTCACGGCTTATGCACAGCAAGGGATCAACCTTGTTGTCGTTCGGGCTGAACTCGACTACAAATTGCCTCTCGGGAGCGGGGACAGGTTTATATTCGGTCTGAACATGGTGAGGGAATCAAAGCTGAAATTCGCCTTTTACCAGGATATTTTTCGGGAAAAGGATAAAAAGCTTATCCTGAAGGCAAAAATAACCGGTACGGCTCTCAATCAACGGGGCCGTCCTGAAATTCCCGAACAGCTTGATGCCTTTCTTGAAAACGGCACGGACACATGCATTGACCAATGAGGTATATAACGTTATGAAACCATTGAAACAAGTTGCGCAAGCCTATATGGCCCTGAGCGAGGGGGAGAGAAAACAGCAGGAAGAAAAATATGACGCTGCAGTGGTGGATTATCGAAGGGCTATGGAAGTGACGCGTACCATCCCGGAAGAAGAGGTTTTCGATCATGACGGTTTCGATGCGCTCTGCCATGCGGGTTTGTCAAGTGCGCTAAGCAAGCTTGAGTGTTACGGGGAAAGTCTGGCGTCGGCGGATCAGGCATTGCGTTATTTCAACCGCCGAGGTGAGCTTCATCAGGATGAGGGCAAACAGTGGATTGCTGCCGTAGTAAGCCGTGCGGTTGCGCTTGCAAGGACCGGGCAGCCGGCTGAAGCGCTGAAAGCGTTCCGGATGGCGGTTGAAATGATTGCAGAACGAAAGGGAGACCTGCCCGAGAGGGAAGGGTTGCAGAAAATGATCGATAGCAATATCCCTATGCTGCAAACATCGATGCCGGAGGATACTGCAAAAAAGAAAGCATGGTGGGAATTCTGGTCCTGAATGGTGTTGAGGGAAAGGAAGATGGGGGACGTCAGGAACATCCTGGTCATCAGGTTCAGTTCGATCGGTGATATCGTTCTGACGACTCCTGTGTTGCGGCGTCTGCATGAAACCTATCCCGGAGCTGCAATTGATTACTGCGTCAAAGCCCCTTTTGTGCCGCTGTTGAAAGGCTCGCCCCATATCGGCACTATATACACGCTTGAAAAGCCGCCCCGCGGACATTACGATATGGTCGTCGATCTGCAGAACAATCTGCGCTCGCGCGCGTTCATGAGGACGATAGATGGAGATCGGGTCTGTCGGTATCAAAAACAGAACTGGAAAAAACTGCTGCTTGTCCGGGCAGGCCTGAATCTTTTCGGCTCAACCGATTCTGTTGTCGATCGCTACATGGGGGCGCTGGATGGTCAGCGCGTTTGCGGTGACGAGCTGGGATGCGAGCTATGGCCGGGGGACAATGACCGGAGCTACGCTTCTTCGGTAATTGCGGACGACAGGATGAATTTGGCTGTTTGTTCCGGGGCGAGGCATCTGACCAAGCGGTATCCCCCGCTCAAGTTTGCTGCCGTTATTGAATCGCTGCTTAACGAGTTCCGGTTACAGGTGCTTCTGCTGGGCGGCGGTGAAGATAGGCGGCAGGTGGAAGAAATTGTCGGAGCGCTTTCATCCGAAGCGGCGTCTCGGGTAACAAACCTTGCCGGGAAGTGTTCGCTGATGGAGTCGGCAGCGGTTCTTGAAGCTTGTGATGCTGTGCTGACGAACGATACAGGGCTTATGCACATAGCTTCCGCGTTCGGAAAACAGCTTTTTGTGCTTTTCGGCTCATCGGTGGCCGAGTTTGGTTTTCTTCCCTACAATGCTCCATACTTACTGTTCGAGGTTCCGGAGCTGGCTTGCAGGCCCTGTTCGCATATCGGCAGGGACACTTGTCCGAAAGGTCATTTCAAGTGTATGAAGGATATACCGGAACAGTTGGTGGCTGAAAAGGTTGCCGGTTATTTCAAAAGTGTGAAACAGGATTGAACAAAAATTCCCGGTTTTCGAGGTATCCGCATGAAAATAGCGACTTGGAACATCAACGGCATACGGGCACGAAGAGAGTCCCTGGTGAAATGGATCAACCACAAAAAGCCTGATATTCTCGTGCTCCAGGAACTCAAGGCAGAGGAGGAGAATATTCCCGGAGAGATAAAAGAGGTGCCGGGATATGAGAAATACTGGAACGGTTCGACGTTCAGAAAAGGGTACAGCGGGGTTGGTGTTTTTGTTAAAAAAGGGTACTGCAGCGATTGCCGCATCGAAATACCGGATTTCGATATCGAGAACCGAACGCTGGCGGTGCATTGTGGTAAGCTTGTCGTGATCGGTACCTATGTCCCGCGAGGTGACGGAGATGCTCATTACGCGGCGAAGCTTCGCTACCTTGATGACCTGCGCACCTATGTCCAGGGTCTTCTTCAGGGAGGAAGACAGATAATCCATGCCGGAGACATCAATGTGGCTCATACGGATTTTGATGTTCACCATTCTCAGAACAAGCCGGGGGCTGTAGGTCTCCGCCCTGGAGAGCGGACGGCTATTGACAGGTATCTTGCTGCTGGCATGCATGATATCATGAGAGAACTGTTCCCGGATAAAAAGGACCTCTTCACCTGGTGGCCTTACTGGAGGGGTGCGCGTGAGAGAAATCTCGGATGGAGGATCGATTGTTTCTATCTCTCGGACGGTTTGGTAAAAGATGTTCAGGGAGTGATTGTCGATCTCGGAGAAAAAAGCTCCGATCATGCTCCTGTTATATTGGAGCTGACTTTTCTTGCTGGATAACATTCGGAAAACCTGTTTTGAGCCTTGACGGCAGGGTTAAGAATGGATTTATTCCTGTTGGAAAAGTTTCAGGAAACTCTTAACTTTAACGTCCAAATTTGCAAATGGTGTTCATGGAGTATCATGAATCCAAGGGGCAGGGATGCGCAATACCGGGTCCCCGCCATTTGTTTGAGTCAACATAATTGTTAGAGGTTGTTTTGCGCTATGGAAACGAAAAAACTGTACGAGTGTACCATAATCATCAATGGCGGGCTGGAAGGTGATGCAGTTACAGCAGCCATGGGTGAGGTAAAAAATGTTATCACCAACAATGGCGGTGATATTGTAAATGTGCTTGATGTCGGGAGAAGAAAGATGGCTTACCCGATTAAAAAGCAGACGATCGGTTCCTATGCTCATATCGAGTTTCAAGGGGAACCGTCAGGCATAGCAGCCATGGAAAAAACTTTCCGTTATGACGATAATATCCTGCGTTTTCTTATTGTGCACCTGAGCACTCCGTTGCTTGAAATGCGCAAGAGGGTTGAAAAATACAGTGTGGTAATCGGCAGCCCGGAAGACCAGAGTGACGATGAGCAGCAGCAGAATCCTACCGCTGCGAAAAAGTAGAGCCCCCTGACTCAATGTTTACAGTAAACCATGAATCGATACCTTTTGGATAAAACGGAGGAAAGGTTATGGCTGATTTAAAGATGCCTGAAATCAACAGTGTTGTCATCGCTGGTAATTTAACGAAAGACCCTGTTTTTCGTCAGACCAATTCCGGCGGGACACCCGTTGTGAATTTCTCGATTGCCTGTAACAGGCGTTTCAGGGACAGTAATCATCAGTGGCAGGAAGATGTTTGTTATGTTGGCGTTGTTGCATGGAACAAACTGGCAGAGAGCTGTCGTGACAATTTGAAAAAAAGCGCCGCAGTTCTCGTTGACGGGGAACTGCAGAGCAGAACCTGGAAAGCTCAGGATGGTTCTTCACGAACAGTCGTTGAAATAAAAGCACGCAGGATACAATTCCTCAACAAGAGAAAGAAAGACGGGGAAGACGATGATGAAGCCTCCGGTTTTGTCGAGGATGATTGCCACAGCAACCATGGTATGGATGGAAGTTCCCGGGGTGATGAGTCCGGGCATATCTACGAGTATAAGTATCTTTCTTCCGATTAAGGAAGGGAACATCGACAAATTTTTAACGATAGCATGAAACAAAGACGTACAAGTAGTACATCGATGAGCAAATCGATTGGTAATACGTTGGCAGTAAAGAAAAAAGTATCAAAGAACCAGGTTGTTTTTTTTGATTATCGTGACGAAAGGAAACTCAAGCGGTTCATCAACGACCAGGGAAAGATTATCCCCCGCCGCATCACAGGCTTGTCCGCTAAAGAACAGAATCTTCTTACCCACTCGATCAAATGGGCGAGATTCCTGTCTATTATTCCATACGTAGCGGACGAGTACAAATAGGCGGTCCGGGAGATTTACTAATTCATTGAACAAGGATGAAAGCAGTGAAAGTCATTTTAAAGAAAGATATGGTGACACTGGGGGGGGCGGGTGAAGTCGTGGATGTAAAAAACGGCTATGCCAACAACTATCTTATCCCTCAGGGTATGGCTATAAGAGCTACTGAAGGTACTCTCAAGGCACTTGAAACAGAAAGAAAGCAGCAGGCAAAGAAAATCGAACAGCAGAGAATTGCCGCTCGCGAGCTGGCGGATACATTACAACAATTGAACCTCAAAGTATCAGCCAAAGCCGGTGAGTCCGGGAAGCTTTTTGGTACCGTCACGTCAGGAGATATTGCGGAAGCATTGAAAAATGAGGGGGTCAAGATAGAACGCAGAAAAATCAGCCTTGGGGCACCCATCAAGGAACTGGGCAACTATGAAGCGGAAGTAAAGCTTTTCATGGATGTTTCCGCAACCCTCAAGTTTACTGTTGAAGCCGAGGGTTAGATCTTTTCAGGGCACCTCTATATGTACTTCCGCGCTTCAATTGCTTCGTTGGGCGCTTCTTTCCCTCTGGAATTGTGCCAATAATACCCGATATGGTTTTATTTTATCCTTGTAAAGTTTTACAGCAGGAAGTATTTCACCAATTCTTTTCGGGAATAACATCATGAGGCAAGCCCTTTTTCAGGAAAAATATCCAATCTACATGCTGGAGATCGACAAATCGGAAACCACATGCGGTTCGGTCGACGACATTCTCGCTTATTTCAAATCCAAAATCGACGCTCATCCCGTTGTAACGTATATCGGAACATTTGACCACTACGCTTATACGAAGTCATTGAAAGAGGGGGTCGTCAGCGGCCAGATCAGGGATGCAAAAAATATCCTTTTCTGTTTCGGGAAAGAACTGCCGAGCCCTTGTGTTTTATCGATACGCCCGCGTTCCATAGGTGTCGCCGAGATGGATGATACTTTTGTGATAACATTTCTCGAGGCCCCCAACCCCATGGCCAACGAAGCTATGGAAGGCTGGGCGATGAGCTTGAGGGACAAGTAGCTCTCTTGGGGAGATACGGTGGTGGTAAAAAAGCCTCACGGAGCTTCGTGGGGCTTTTTTACTGCATAAACTGTTCGAGCATTCTTACGTCATTTTCAAAAAGCAGACGTATGTCGTTGATCCTGTAGCGGAGCAGAGCGGTTCGGTCAACACCCATACCAAAAGCAAACCCTGAATACTCGTCGGGATCTATATTGCAGTTTCTCAGCACATTGGGATGAACCATGCCGCAGCCGAGAATCTCGAGCCATCCTGAATGTTTGCAGACTCGACAGCCTTTTCCTCCACAGAGGTAACAGGTGATATCCACTTCAGCGGACGGTTCGGTGAACGGGAAAAAACTCGGCCGGAAACGAATGTGCACGTTACTGCCGAACATCTGTTTTGCAAAGGAATAGATCGTGGCTTTCAGGTCGGCAAAAGAGACGCTTTTATCGATGTACAGACCCTCGAGCTGGTGGAAGACGCAGTAACTGCGTGCGCTGATCGCCTCGTTACGGTAAACCTTACCCGGACAGATAACCCTTATCGGAGGTTTCTCGTCGAGCATAACCCTGATCTGAACCGGAGACGTATGTGTTCTAAGGAGCAGATCGTCTTTACCCTCTTTCCTGGTAATAAAGAAGGTATCCTGCATATCACGGGCAGGATGGTTCTCAGGGAAGTTCAGCATTTCGAAGTTATAAGTATCCAGCTCCAGCTCAGGTCCGGTCGCAATGGTAAAACCCATCGCGCTGAAGATTTGCTTCATGTCGCCCAGAACTTTTTGTACAGGGTGCTCGGAGCCGGAGTACTCTTTTCTGCCGGGAAGCGTCAGATCGACATGCTGCTTTCCGGTGCCGGAAGACGAGGCGTCAAGCCGTTTTTTGGCATCATCATACTTTTGCCCGGCAGACTCTTTCAATTGATTCAACAGTTGCCCGTAATGAGGACGTTCAGCAGGAGATGCATCCTTTAACTGGTTGAACATTGCCGCAATGCTTCCCTTACGCACCATGAACCGGAGACGAAATGCCTCGAGTTCATCGGCGCTGTTGATCACGAACGTGTCGATTTCTTGCTGTAATGCTTCGATGCTGTTCTTCATGAGAATCTTCACTGCTCAGCCCATTGCAGATTTGACGATCCGGCTGAATGCCGCCGGGTCTTTTACCGCAATTTCAGCGAGGATTTTCCGGTTGATATCGATGTTTTTCTTGGTCATGGCGTCCATCAGGCGCGAATAACTTGTACCGTTTTCGCGTGCGGCGGCGTTGATGCGCATGATCCAGAGGGCCCTGAAGCTTCTTTTTTTCACCCTTCTGTCACGGTATGCATATTGTTCTGCCTTATCAACCGCGTGTTTGGCAACGGTTAAAATATTTCCCCGCGCTCCCCAGTATCCTTTTGCTTTCTTTAATATCCGTTTTCTTCTTGCACGTGATGCAACTGCATTTTTGGCTTTTGGCATCGTAGTCTCGATTTAATGTTGACAGTTGAAGATTAAGCCAGGATCATACGTTTAATCTGTTTTTCCTGAGCCTTGTCTACCAGCGTTGACTGGTGAAGACGGCGGGTTCTTTTCCGGTTCTTTTTTTCAAGATTGTGCGACCCGTTCATTCTCTCGCGTTTAACGCTTCCCGATGCGGTTTTTTTAAACCGCTTGCATGCGCCGCGGTGTGATTTCATTTTAGGCATGATCGTATCATTTTGTTGTCGGTAAAAAATTACGGGTACCTCGAAAAACCTGCTGCTCCCGGTTTGTCTGGAGTCATTGGCCGGGTTCCTGCGCTCCGTCCATTCCGCTCCCGCTCACAACGGTTTTTCGAAGTGTCTCTACTGTTGGGTTTCTTTGTTCATTTTGGCCAATTGCCGCTCATATGCTTCCACTTTCTTTTTGTCCGGCTCGAAATACACAAAAAGCCGCTTACCCTCAAATTTTGGTTCTCCTTCACGGTTACTGACATTACTGAGGCGTTTGGTCAACCGTTCGACAAGCTCGTAGCCTTTGTCCTTGTAGATAATAGAGCGACCCAGGAAGACAACCGTTGCACGGACCCTGTTTCCCTTGCGAAGGAATTCTTCGAGGTGAGCCGCCTTAAAATCAAAATCATGTTTGTCGGTATTCGGGTGAAACCGAAGTTCCTTCAAAGCCGTCGGCTTTGATTTTTTCTTCCGGTCTTTGTCTTTTTTATCGAGCTTGTACTGCAGCTTGCCGTAGTTATCCAGCTTGCAGACAGGAGGGTGAGCTGTCGGCTGTACTTCTATGAGATCAAGCCCCTTTTCCTCTGCCAGCTTCAAGGCATTGCCGGTTTTCATGATCTCCTGTGACCCGTCACTGAAAACAACCCTTACTTCAGGTGCTTTGATTTGCTCGTTAACCTTGTAGGTTACTTTCGGCTTTTGAAAGGTGCTTTTCTTTTTTCTCATACGGTCTGGTTTGTGTGAAATGCTGCAGTTGGTTCATCCGCGTCGCGTTCAGGATTTTGTCTTGATTTCAGTTAACAATGTATCTTTAAGCTCCTGGATCGTCAAACTTCCCAGGTCTCCTTGCCGGTGACGTCTCAGTGAAACCTCACGGGATTCGGCTTCTTTCTGGCCGATGATAACCATGTAAGGGATTTTGCCTATTTCGGCCTCGCGGATCTTTTTCCCGATTTTCTCGTTGCGTATGTCAAATTCCGCACGTATGCCGTTATCGATCAGCATCTGGTGAACTGTGCGTGCGTATTCTTGAACATCCTCCGTGATTGGCAAAACAGCAACCTGGACCGGTGCCAGCCATAACGGAAAGTTGCCGGCGGTATGTTCTATCAAAACCCCGATAAAACGTTCCATGGAACCAAACGGTGCCCTGTGAATGATGACCGGCCGGTGCGGCTGACCGTCGCTGCCGGTGTAGGAAAGATCGAACCGTTCAGGCATGACGTAATCCGCCTGAACAGTGCCGAGCTGCCATTTTCTGCCAAGTGCGTCCCGGACGATGAAATCAATTTTTGGGCCGTAAAAACTTGCTTCGCCGATACCGATGACATAGTTGAGTTCCATGCGGTCGGCAGCCTCCTTGACATCCTTTTCAGCCTGCTGCCAGACTTCTTCCGTGCCTCCGTACTTCTCCCGATTTGCAGGATCATGCAAAGAAAGCCGGGTTTCGATGTCCTCAAACCCGAGTGTGGCGAAAACAAATTTCGTCAGGTCTATCGCCTTGCATATTTCATCGACCAACTGATCGGGGCGGCAATATATGTGCGAATCGTCCTGGGTGAACCCGCGGGCCCTGATCAGTCCGTTCAGCTCGCCGGACTGTTCGTGACGGTACACCGTGCCGAATTCGGTCAGGCGGATAGGAAGATCCCGGTAACTGCGCGGTTTTGAACGGTAGATCATGTGGTGATGCGGACAGTTCATCGGCTTAAGCAGATACTGATCCTCTCTTCCAAGGTCGTCCTTGTAAGTGAGAGGAGGAAACTGCGAGTCGCTGTAGTAAGGGTAATGCCCCGAGCGTTTGTAAAGCTCGATATGCCCTATGTGCGGAGTGTATACCGGTACATAACCCCGTTTTCTTTGTTCTTCTTTCAAAAAGGCTTCGAGTTGGCTGCGGATGATGGCTCCTTTGGGCAGCCACAGCGGAAGCCCGCTGCCTATCTCCTGGGAGAGCATAAAGAGTTCAAGTTCGGTACCGAGTTTACGATGGTCTCTCTTCTTTGCCTCCTCGATGTGAGCAAGGTGCTGTTTCAGGAGCTTTTCAGAAGGGAAGGCTATGCCGTATATCCTCTGCATGCTTTCCCTTGAGGAATCCCCCCTCCAGAATGAAGTGGATATGTTGGTCAGCCTCACCGCCTTGAGCTTTGATGTGTTTGACAGGTGAGGGCCGCTGCAGAGGTCGGCAAAATCTCCCTGGCGGTAGATCGAAACTGAAGCGACATCTTTCAACGTGTCCTGAAGAATTTCGACCTTGTAGGGATCTTTTCTTGATTCGGCAAAGTATTGTATGGCGTCTTCTCTATGCATCTCTTCACGCTGGATTTCTATGCAGCGTTTGGCGATTTCAAGCATTTTCTGCTCAATCTTCCTGAGATCCTCTTCATTGAACCGGTGTTCCGATGCGATATCGTAGTAAAAACCCTGTTCGACAGCCGGGCCGGCTCCGAATTTCGTGCCGGGGAACAGCTCTTCAATGGCCTGGGCCATGATGTGACTGGCGCTGTGCCAGAAAATTTCCTTCCCGACGGTATCGGGATGATCGAAGGTGATAATCTCTATCTCGGCATCTTTTTTGATCGGTATGGAAAGATCGACCGGCTTGCCGTCAACATTGACGGCAAGCGCATCCTTCGCCAGTTTGTGACCGATTGATTGGGCTATATCGTAACCGGTAACTCCTGACGGGAAAGGCCTGCTTTTGCCATCAGGAAACGTAATGGTTACAGATGCCTGTACATCTATGTTTTCGGACATGAATCCTATCTCTGTCGATACTCTGTGAAGAAGAGTGTTTTTACTACAGCTTTCTTCTTGATTTCAAGATCACCCGGCCGCTTTCAGTTAGTTTGTTGCCGAACGGGAGGGCCGGTAACCAGCATGATAAAGCTGTTCGTTCCCGAGCCGGCAAGGAGAGGATGATGTTACGAATTAATTGTCGTAATTCAAAATCGTGGTGCCTCGAAAAACCTGCTGCGCGTTTCGATTGCTGCGTTGGGCGGGTGTATTGTTGAACTGTTTAAACAAAGCAAGGGTTTCGGTAAGCAGGATGCTTACCCATAGGCCTTATAGGTCCTATAGGACCCTTTTACTTTTGAATTTTCACTTGAGCATCTGCAGCAGGTCGGGTGTCACTGCATCTTTTCCCTGCTTGGCGGCAAGGGCTTCGGCTTTTTTCTTCAATTCCCTGCCGAACGATATCTGGCTGATGAAAGGGGCTTTACTGACAATGGCTTCGAGTGTGGCGTTGGCTTCCTTTGTCCATGATATTTTGCGGGCAGGCTGCTCCGCGGGCGCAGATTTGCTGGTAATGGGCAGAAAGGTGAAGAGAGTGTCATACAGGGCGTTGACAATTTCCTGAATGATATAGACCGCGCCGCTGTGCCCCATGAACGGCGTTCCGAGAGCCCTGCGTACAACGGGGCCGGGGAAACCGGCAGGAATGAAGCGGGTTTTGGCGTCGAGCTCGGCTAAGTAGATTTTGTCAACGATCCGTCCGAACATGAACTGGGGCTGTGTGCTTGCAAGCTCTTCACGGAGTGCGCTGTTATCGGTTTCGGCCGAGTCGCGGCTGAAAAGGCATTGCATGCCCATTTCCTTGCCGAGGAATTTTGCAAGACCTTCAGCATAGGTACGATCGGCCGCAATCCCAAACCGGATTGTCGGGAACCATTCTGATTGAGGTCCCCGCCAGAGGTCCCACAAAGGCTGCAATATGCCCTGTTTTTCCTCTTTGAAAAAAGATGCGGCTTTTTCCTGGTTTTCGGTAAGTGAGCCGAGATTGTCGATGAATTGTTCCGTTTCCGCAAGCCCAAACGGTGCCTGCAGCACAGGTCGGCCAAGCTTGTCAGCCAGGGTCTGCCCGAACTCATGGTACATGACGACAATGACATCGGAGTTTTTAAGTTCGCAAATGTCGCGTATTTGGCTTTCGAAAGGATAAACATGCTTGATGGTTGCCCCGCACCCAGCGATAAGGCGCTTAAGTTCGGCAAGGTCTGAAGGACTGTTGAAGCAGCCGTATGTGGGGCCTATGATGCTGACGGTGCCGGGCTCGATTTCCGCAGGTTTTTTATCGTCGAAAGTTTCGTAAAGCCAGGTCAGAGCCCTGTCCCTGCCCTGCCATTCGTTATCTCCGAGCGAGTTCGACGCGAAAAAACGTATATCCGGATATTTCAGCTGTAACATCTTCTCATGATCGCTGCCGATCATTTCACTTTCCGCACTTGAAACAAGGATCAGCTGTTTTCCTGTATTGCCGAGCTTTTCAATCACGTTGATCACCGATTCCGAACTGCCGGATGACGCAATCTCTTTTTCGGTTAAACTTGTCGGGGTAAAGTTTTCCAGGTAGGGTATTGCATCGGTATAGTCCATCACCGCCACCCCGACAAGGTTGTAACAGCCTACAGGGGCATCTGCAATGACATGGACGTCCTGAAGCGCACAAAAGGTATTCACGGCACCCCAGTAGGCGCTGGCCGTAGATTCATCCCGGATGGTTTTGGTCATAACTTTGGATTATTGAGCTGCCCCTCGTGTTTCGAGCTAAGCAACAATGTAGCAAAAAAGCCTGCGGCGTCCGACTTCAGGGCGCGTAACAAATTAATAGAGGTGCCCTTCATTGCCTTCATAGTTTGGATTACGGAAGGTTTGCCGTAAGCGACACGGGAAGCTTGCCTGTCGGCGCTATCTTTCCTTTGAGCAGCCTGACGGCAGTATCTTCACTCAGCTCGGAGGATGAGTAAGTGCATATGTAGGATGGTATATCGGGAAACTGATTGATGAGGTAAGGTGTCCCGAACGATATCATAATCAAAGGCTTGGCTGAGGGCAGATCGCGGATCAACCTGTTGATAAACTCCTGCTGCCGGTCGCTCAACTCCAGAGACTCCGCTCCCGAGAGTACTTCAACGTAGGTTGAGATGATAACCGCCGATGCGCGCCTGGCTTTATCTTCGGCATTCCGGTAATCAAGTGAATTTGAATCCGGAGCGGTGCGGATGGTTTTCGCATGAAAAGCGTGCCGCAGTTTTTCTGAGAAGGTTTCTCCTGAAAGGGAGTGCCGTTTATTTTCGAGAATGATATGCAGTATGTTTTTGCTGTTTCGGTCCTTGATCGGAAGAACCTTGTTTGTGTCTCTTACGACGGTTATCGAGCTGTTGGCGATGGTTTCTGCAAGTTCTTGATGGCTTTTCAGGCTTACCTGCTCCGGGATGGCGTTCAGATTGACCAGGCGGATGTTGTCGAGACCAAGCCACCGTTTCGCTAAAAGAATCCTGCGCACGGATTTATTGATCTGCTTTTCGGAAAGTTTGCCACTCCTCACGGCACTCAGGATCGTGCTATGTGTCAGCTCAGGGTCGGGGGAGAACAGGAGCAGGTCATTGCCGGCTTCAACTGCACGAAGTGAGATGTCTTCAAGGGTATGGTCCTTATACAGTGCTTTCATATTGAGTGCATCGGTAATGATGAGGCCCTCGAACCCGAGTTCCTTTCTCAGGAGTTTGGTGACGATTCTCCATGAGAGCGTTGCCGGAGTCATGTCGCCGGTGATTTTAGGGATTGCGAGATGGCCTATCATGACGCTCATGACGCCATGGTCGATGGCGGCCTTGAATGGTTTGAGCTCAAAGCTTTCAAGGTGTTGCTTATCGGCTTCCAGGACAGGAAGGCTCACGTGGCTGTCAACCGTGACATCGCCATGTCCGGGGAAATGTTTGGCGGTGGCAATCAAGCCGTTCGACTGGAGCCCGTCGATAAACGCTTTGGACATTTCTATGGTCAGGGGGATGTTGTCGCCGTAAGATCTGGTATTGATGACCGGGTTCAGCGGGTTCAGGTTGAGGTCGACGCTGGGACCATAGCTGTGGCGAATCCCCAGGGCTTTGGCTTCATGTGCAATGACGCCGGCCATGCTGTACACAAGCTTGGGGTTGCCGGTTGCGGACAGGGCCATACTCGGAGCGAACTCGGTTGTCCCGTCGATTCTCATCGCCAGCCCTTTTTCCATATCGGCGCTTATGAGCAACGGGCGGGGTGCAATAAGCTGAAACCGGTTTGCCAGAACAGCCGCGTCATAAGTATTGCCTTTGAGAAACATGATGCCGCCGACCTTTCCCTGGCTTACCAGTAGGGAAAGTTTCTGGTAGTGTTTGTCATCAGCACTCTGGAACCTGGCAGGACTCTGAGCGATCAGCATCTGTCCGATTTTTTCAGGGAGAGTCATCTCCTTGAGCTGTTGTTCAACCCATTTGTCCTTTTGTTTGAACAGCTCCTGCGCCCTTGGCGGAATAAATGCTGGTGTATCCTGCGCTACTGCTGCGGAGGACTGCATAAGAAAGAGTAACTGAAGCGGCAAAAGGAGTGCCGCCGCTAAATGTCTTATCGGCATAGCTTAAAAGTTGGAGCAATTGGTCCCCTCTTTCAGGATCCGGCAACGATCGATCGGCTGCTCAACTTAGGAGGGGCTCATAAACAGGTAAGGTTTCCACTCTTCCGACACCGCAGTAATGAACTTGCGCATCAACATGATGTGACTGGGACGAATCGGCTGTTTCAGAGGAAGCATCCCTGCCTCCTTGGGGGTTCTGCTGCCTTTCTTCGTGTTGCACGGGCTGCAGGCGGTAATAAGGTTCTCCCATGTATCTTCCCCTCCTTGTGAACGCGGAACCATGTGATCGATCGTCAAGGGTTTATCTGTCCGACCGCAGTACTGGCATTGAAAGTTATCTCTCCTGAAGATGTTCTTTCTGTTCAACATGATTTTCTTGTACGGTACCCTGACATAAACGGTTAGCCTGACAATACTCGGCAAGGGGAAAGACTTGGATACAGTACAAACAAACCGTTCGGAATGATGTGCGACGGCTACCGCTTTCCCGCAGAAAAGCAGCACAATGGCTTTTTGCGCGTCACAGATGCTCAAAGGCTCGTAACTGCTGTTAAGGACAAGTACTTTTGTTCTGCGTAAAGGCATGGCTCGGTTGTTTTGTATGAGTATACACCCATATTCCGTAATTGCCAATATTTCTCTATCACATTTCGGTTAAAAGAAAGCCGGTTGGCTTGATCGCCGGATGGCTTGTAGGCTGGTTTACAGCGAGAGGAAGAACGCTGGTTTTTAACAACCGGGACAGCAGACATTGAGTTTTCTCGATGCCAAGGCTTCGTCAAGCCTTTTTACAGGGGTCTTGACAGGGGCATTGAGCACCAGTTCGGGGTTGTTTTCGGCTTCATCGGCGATCTTCAGCAGGGCATCTGCGAAAGCGTCAAGGGTTTCACGTGTTTCTGTTTCCGTAGGTTCGACCATCAGCGCTTCACTCACGATAAGCGGGAAGTAGATAGTCGGGGCATGAAACCCATAATCGAGGAGCCGTTTCGCAATATCGAGTGTTCTGACGTTGTGCTGTTTTTTCTGCCGGTCTCCCGAAAGGCAGAACTCATGCATAACCGGTTTTGGGTAAGGCAGGTCGAACTTTTTCAGCAGTCTGGAAAGAAGGTAGTTGGCATTGACAATCGCATTTTCCGATACTCTTCGTGCACCATCCGCTCCCAGCATTCGGATATAGGTATATGCCCTGACAAGGACGCCGAAGTTTCCATAAAAATTCATCATTCGTCCGATGCTTTCCGGCTTGTTCATGTTCATGGTATAGCAGGTTCTGCCGTTTTCCTCGGTTTTTTCTATTACCGGTACCGGCAGGAACGGCACAAGTTTTTCGCAGACCCCGACCGGCCCGCTGCCCGGCCCGCCTCCTCCGTGAGGGGCCGAGAACGTTTTGTGCAGATTGTAATGGACGATGTCGAAGCCCATATCTCCCGGCCTGGTGATACCCATAAGCGCATTCATGTTTGCGCCGTCCATATACAGGAGGCTGCCGTTCTCATGAACGAGTTTTTCGATGGTCAGTATCTCTTTCTCGAAAAGTCCGAGCGTGTTCGGATTGGTCAACATAAGCGCGGCAACGTCCGGTGTAAGTTTCACCTTGAGGTCTTCGATGTCGGTTCGACCTTCAGCGTTGCTGTTAACCGAAACGATCTCGTAGTTTGCAATTGCCGCCGAAGCCGGATTGGTGCCGTGAGCTGAATCGACCACCAGGAGTTTGTCGCGCTTCTCGCCAAGCGGCTCATGGTATTTTTTAATCAGCAAAATACCGGTTAGTTCGCCATGTGCTCCCGCAGCGGGCTGCAGGGTAACGGCAGCCATGCCTGCGATTTCACACAGCATCTCACTGAGTTCGTACATGAGTTTGAGAGAGCCCTGAGCGGTTTTCTGCGGCTGTAAAGGGTGAATGGCGGTAAAACCGTCGAGACCGGATGTATAGTCGTTGATCTTGGGATTGTATTTCATCGTACAACTGCCGAGGGGGTACATGTTTTTATCAACATGGTAGTTAAGGTTCGACAGACGAACAAAATGACGAACCACTTCGCTTTCCGGGAGTTCCGGCAGGTCGGCAGGTTTGGAACGCAAATACCGTTCAGGAATAATTTGCCCGGCAGGTGTTACCGGAACATCGGGAGAGCCCAGGCGGGTGCCTCTGCGCCCCTCGCGGGAAAGGTCAAAAATGAGCGTTTCTTTCATCGCAGTGATACAGTCAGGAGTGATCAGATGCCCTCAATATAGATGACTGACAAGAAATGCTCAAGCGATGCGGAAAAAAATCCGGAAACAGTTCAGGCCGAAGGTCAGTCGTTGTCGGTTTCTGTTTCCAGTGCTGCAAGCGCTTCTTTTGCCGCCGATTGTTCTGCGTCTTTTTTTCTTCCGGCGGTTCCCCTGCCGAGAGGTATGCCGTTACAGGATACCTCGATGGTGAACATTTTCTCGTGCTCGGCTCCTTTTTCCGAAACGACGGTGTATACAGGGGGAGCGATCTGGCGGGATTGCGTGTACTCGATCAGGCGGCTTTTATGGTTATGCTCAACGGTATCGAGCTTCTGCAGATCGACATGTCTGATGACTTGCTGCAAGATGAAGTTTCGTGTTTTAGGAAGCCCCACATCCAGATAAATTGCGCCGATAAGCGCTTCAAAAGCATCAGCCAGAGCGGATTCGCTGGCCCGTATTCTGTTTTTATCAGCCGATTCACCGATGAGCAAATGTTCACTCAGGAAGATTTTTTTCGCAAAACCGGCAAGAGATTTTCTGTTGACGATTTTTGCACGGTTGCTCGAAAGCTTTCCTTCGTCATTGTCGGGAAAGGAGGTATACAGGTGCTCGGATATGATCAGGTCGAGAACGGCATCGCCGAGAAATTCGAGGCGTTGATTCGATTCGGCAGGCACAGGCTGGTCGTGGACAACCGACCTGTGGGTGAGGGCGATGCCGTATATTTCAGGGTTTAAGGGAGTGTAGCCCAGAAGACTGGTCAGCCATGCACGTGTAGTCTCCGGGAAAGGTAGGGAGGCTCCCCCGGTATTTCCGGCGGACTCAGGTTGATCATTGCTTTGAGAGCGATGAAAAGCAAATGAGCTGAGTTTATGCCAGAGATTCTCCATGAGCAGGAGATGGTTTGTGGCGCCTATATTTTTCTGAAAATCAAGGTTGCATTATGGCCTCCGAAGCCAAAGCCGTTGTTCAGCACGTATTCTATTCTTCGTTCCTTCGGTGTGTTCGGGGTGACATCCAGGTCAACTTCAGGGTCAAGGTTCTCGATATTGATCGTTGGAGGTACGGTTTGGTTTTCCATGGCCAGCAAGCACGCGATGGATTCTACAACACCTGCAGCGCCGAGCAGGTGCCCCATCATTGACTTTGTCGAACTTATGCTGATCTTGTAGGCATGGTCACCGAAAAGTTTTTCGATTGCCTTGAGTTCAGCGATATCGCCCAGCGGTGTTGCCGTTCCATGTGTATTGACATAATCGATTGCATCAGGAGTGATTCCCGCTTTCTTGAGAGCGCTGTTCATGGAATTCAGGGCACCTGTTCCTTCAGGGTGGGGTGCCGTGAGGTGATGGGCATCCGCCGAAGCGCCGACACCAGCAATTTCACCGTAGATTTTTGCTCCGCGTGCCCGGGCTGAGTCAAGTGTTTCCAGGATCAGTGAGCCTGCACCTTCACCCATGACAAAGCCGTCACGGTCCTTGTCGTAGGGCCGGGATGCTTTTTCGGGAAAATCGTTGAGGGTTGACAGTGCCTTGGCTGCGTTAAACCCGCTGACACTCATTGGTGTGATCGCAGCTTCAGAACCGCCGCATACCATGTAATCCGCCATATCGAGCTGCAGGAGCATCCATGCGTCGATTATGGCGTGCAGAGAGGTGGCACATGCTGAGGCAGTTGCATAATTCGGTCCCATCAGCTGATTTCTCATCGATATCTGGCCGGCAGCGATGTCTGGTATGAGCATCGGTATAAAAAACGGGCTGATCCTGTGCGGTCCCTTGTCGAGGAATACCCTCATCTGCCGGTCGTGAGTGGTCATGCCTCCGGTTCCTGAACCGTGAACAACGCCTATTCTTGCAGGATCGATAGCGGACAGGTCAAGCCCTGAATCTTTCAGGGCCTGTTCCGCAGATGTGACCGCATACTGGCTGAACGGATCCATGCGCGAGGCGGATTTGGCATCCATATGATCCTCGGCGTTAAACCCTTTCAATTCGCAGGCAAAACGGGTTGAAAAGCCTGCCGGGTCAAAATAGGTTATGGGTGCGGCACCGCTTTTACCCTGATACAGTGACTGCCAGAGTTCTTTCAGTGATGAACCAATAGGGGACAATACTCCAATACCGGTAACAACGATGCGCTTGCGTTCCTGACCCATTTCAATTATGTATACTTAACGTTAAGCCTGTAAAGCAGGATGCTGCAGGGATATTACTTACTGACGATATAATCAACCGCCTGCTGGACAGTGCTGATTTTTTCTGCATCTTCATCGGGAATCTGAATATCAAATTCATTCTCGAGCTCCATGATCAGTTCGACGGTGTCGAGCGAATCAGCGCCCAAATCATCAGCAAATTTCGATTCAGGTTTGATCTGATCCTTGTTGACGCCCATCTTGCTTACGATGATATCGTAAACTTTGTCTTTGATTTCCTCGCTCATTGTACTCCTCTCCAGATTAGGTTTAGGAATTATTCATTTACATTTAAAACAATTAAAAAACGTCGTGCAATATACGAACCAGACAGGCCTCTGCCAAATCACATAACCATGCCGCCGCTTATGTTCAACACTTCGCCGGTGATGTATTCGGCCTGATCGCTTGCAAGGAACGAGACGACATTGGCGACATTTTCAGGTTTGCCGAACCGTTTCAGGGGGATTGCATCGAGCATGCTGCTGCGCACTTCCTCAGAGAGGACATCGGTCATCTTGGACGTGATGAATCCGGGAGCAACCGCGTTGACCCGGATGTTTCTTGGTGCGAGTTCTTTGGCGACTGATTTTGTGAACGCGATAACACCCGCTTTTGAAGCCCCGTAATTTGCCTGGCCGGCATTTCCCATGAGCCCGATAATCGATGCGATGTTGACGATTGCTCCTGAGTGCTGCTTCATCATGGTACGGGTAACCGCCTTGGTGCAGTTGAAGGTGCCTTTGAGGTTCACCGCAAGTACGGCATCCCAGTCGGCCTCGCTCATGCGTATAAGCAGGCCGTCCCGTGTTATGCCCGCATTGTTGATCAGGATGTCTATCGAGCCGGTTTCGGACCCGATTTCCTGAAATGTCGATTGTGCCACGTCATGGTTTGTGACATCGAGCTCCTTGCAGGTGACTTTTCTGCCGGTTTTTTTTACGGCTTCAGCGGTTTCTTTAAGCCATTCCTCCTGAAGGTCGCAGATTACGATGTTTGCCCCTTTTACGGCAAGGTCCACGGCAATTGCCTGACCGATACCTCTTGCAGCTCCGGTTATAATGGCGGTTTTTCCTTCAAACATAGTGCTATCAGGTTGTTTGTGTCTCATGGATTCAATAGTTACAATTAACGCTTTTACGCCGAAAGTTGCTGCGCGATCTGGCCGGCACTGTCGACACCATCGATCGTGACCGACCGGTCAATCCTCTTTATCAATCCCTGAAGGACTTTCTGCGGGCCGATTTCGGTAAATGAAGTTATACCTCCGGCAATCATCGCCGTAATCGACTGGGCCCATCGGACAGGGCTGGTAAGCTGGAGCACGAGGTTTTTGCGGATCTCATCGGCGCTTGTGACGGGTTGTGCCACAACATTCATGCATACAGGGATTCGGGAGTCATTGATGGTGATTTCATCGAGGGATGTTTTAAGCTCCTCCTCCGCGGGTTTCATGAGCGGGGAGTGGAACGCTCCGGATACAACAAGTTCTTTGACCGTTCTTGCGCCCATGGAGGGAGCCAGCTGAACCGCTTTTCTGACAGCTTCGATGTCTCCCGAAATAACCACTTGGCCGGGAGAGTTAACATTTGCCGCCTGAACGATGCCCGAAGATCGTGTTTCGGCGAGAAGATTCTCAAGGGCCTCGTCGCTCATCCCGATTATCGCTGCCATGGTGCCGGGGTTGAGCGTGCCGGCATTCTGCATCAGCTCTCCCCTTTTGGCGACAATCTGTATCGCGTCGTCAAAATGCATCGCACCTGCGTAACAAAGCGCCGTGTATTCTCCAAGGCTGTGTCCTGCAGTCATACCGGACCGGTTGCTGCCGAGAAGTGTGGCGACCGAAATGCTGTGCAGAAAGATCGCCGGCTGGGTATATCTTGTCTGGCGGAGGTCCTCCCCGCTGCCGTGGAACATGATGTCGGTAATGCGGTACCCGAGAATCTCATTCGCCCTGTCCATCAGTGTACGTGCTTCAGGATAATTTTCATAAATATCTTTGGCCATACCGCAGTACTGCGAGCCCTGACCGGGAAATACAAATGCTTTCATGTACTATTCAGGTTATTGCCAGTTAAGGTAAATACCTCCCCAGGTGTATCCGGCACCGAAGCTGACAAGAATAAGGTTGCTGCCGGTCTGCAGTTTCCCCTGTTCATCAAGCTCCGCAATACAGATAGGGATGGTTGCAGCCGAGGTGTTGCCGTAACGATCGATATTTATCGCGACTTTTTCCAAGTCAATGCCCATGCGTTCCGCGGTTGCCTGAATGATTCTGTGGTTTGCCTGGTGCGGTATGAGGAAATCAATGTCTTTAGCGGCAAGGTTGTTTCTGTTCATGATTTCAACTGCAACGTCCGCCATGGCTACGACAGCGGATTTAAAGACCTGTTTTCCATCCTGCTGCAGGTAGTGAAGTTTCCTGTCAACGGTTTCATGCGTCGTTGGATGAAGGCTGCCCCCTCCAGGCATGGAGAGATTGTCGCACCCCCTGCCGTCGGAATACAATCTGGCGTCGAGAAGCCCGTGGTTCTCATCTGCTCCCGGTTCGAGCAGAACGCCTGCGGCACCATCGCCGAAAAGGACACAGGTGCTTCTGTCGGTATAATCCATAACCGCAGACATTTTTTCCCCGCCTATAACAAGCACTTTTTTATGGGTGCCTGCAGCTATGAACTGTGCGCCGGCATTGAGGGCATACAGAAACCCTGAACATGCACCCGACAGATCGAACGCCCAGGCATTCATGGCCTGAATGTCTCTCTGCACAAGACAGGCTGTTGAAGGAAAGAGCATATCGGGGCTCATGGTCGCTACAATGATGAGATCAATGTCTTCAGCGGATATCCCTCGTTGTTCCAGGATTTTTCGGGCGACTTCGCTGCACATATACGAAGTGGCTTTTTCGGGATCTTTCAATATCCTGCGCTCACGTATTCCCGTTCGTGTGCGTATCCACTCGTCGCTTGTATCGAGTATTTTCTCCAGATCATGGTTGTTCAGAATATTTTCAGGAAGATACTTTGCGGTCGAGGTTATTACAGCTTTCATGGATTTGGCTTTAAATCTGAAGGGATCCTTCCTGATTATGCAGACATTGACGCTTGGTGTACTATTTTTCCGGGTGTTTTATTTCAGAGGTTGGAGAGAACAGGTTAATTGCCTGCCAAGGCTTCGGCAATATGCAGGTTTACTTGTTTTTCGATCATGTGTTCGGCCATAAAGATCATGTTCATGATTGCCTTTGCTGATGAGTGTCCATGGCCGACAATGGAAATGCCGTCGATCCCGAGAAACGGTACGCCACCGAATTTTTCAACATCGAAAGGCTCGAACATTGCCCTGAAAGCATTTCCGGCGAGCTCGGCGGCTTTCGGGTCGAGCTCACCGGCCGCAACCAGTTTTTGCAAAGACGGTTTGAAGATGGTGCTTAAAAAATGAGGGATACTTTCTCCGAATTTCAGCAATGTATTGCCGACAAGGCCGTCGCATACGATAATAGAGGCTCTCGACGACAGGATGTCGTTACCTTCAATATTGCCAATAAAGTTGATCTTGTTTTTTCTGTCGGCTTCCTGGAGCAGTTTGTGAGTTTGTTTCAGCAGGTCAGGCCCTTTGTTTTCCTCTTCGCCGATATTCAGCAAGCCTGTCAGGGGTTTTTCCATTCCGGCCGCGTTGTGCTGATAAATGGTCAGCATTTCAGCAAACTGGGCGAGGTGCTCCGGTTTGCAGTCTACGTTTGCTCCGACATCGACAACGTTGGTAAGGCCGGGAGCAAGTCTTGGAAAATAAGCTGCGATGGCGGGGCGATGTACTCCGGGAATGCGTCCAAGAACAAATAACGATGCAGCCATCTGCGCTCCGGTGTTTCCGGCACTGACAAACCCGTCGGCTTTGTTTTCTTTGCATAACAGCAAGCCCCTGACAAGCGATGAATTCTGCTTGGTTTTGACTGCAGTAGCCGGAACGTCATCCATGGTAATTACTTCGGGGGCGTGCGTGAATCGCAGATTAAGATCGCTGGTATCATGCCGGTTGAGAAGAGGTTGCACCTTCTCCTCTTGCCCGATCAACAGAATTTCGAACCTGTTTTCCGCTTCCCGAAGAGTCTGGATCGTTCCTTCCACAACGCATTCCGGGGCATTATCCCCCCCCATTGCGTCAACGGCAATTGTCAACATCTTGGAGTCCGGTTATGTTATGAGCTCAGCTGTTCGAAGATTTTTTGGTTACTGCTCTGCCGCGGTAATGGCCGCAATGACGGCAGGCGCGGTGAGGAAGCGTCGGCTCGCCGCAATTTGAACATACGATAGTTGTCGCGGCTTTGCTGCGTGCAGTAAATTGGGCACGCCTTTTATTCCGTCTCGACCTCGATACTTTTGATTTAGGTGTTGCCATAGCAGTAAGTGATTTATTCCTAAACTGAGCGTTTCAACAAAAGCTCAATTGGTAAGTTTTCCTTTGCTGCCCGTCACTGTTACAGGATACCCGGACAATCGCTCGGCTTAGGTTAATGATATTTGTTCTTCAGTTTTTCCAGTGATTCCTTCCAGGGGCTCTTTGCCCCGGTTTCCGTGTCAGAAAGCTGCTGCAGGTTTTCCCGGTACACCGAACATTCCGGATTGTCAGCACAGACAACCTTCATGGGCCTTGACAGGAGAAGTGTTTCTCGCACATCTTCAGTAAGATCTATGACCGAGGCATTCCTGTCGAGCATGCGATAGTTCTCCGCATTTTCTTCAGCAACACAGGTAAGGTCGCCGTAGACAAACAAAACCTTGTAAAACCCTGTCAGCTCTTCCTTCAATGGGGCGAGACAGATGTCGCAGGCGAACTCCGCGAGGGTTTTCGTTTCAATATCAACGGCGATTTCACCGCCGGTCTTGTTTGCAACTATCCGTGTCCGTATCTCACCGTTGAAAGCCGGTTCGGTAAGTTCGGGGTTTTTAAAGTCCGAAGCCTTGCAAGTGAACTCATACTCATACACACCTTCGCTTAAGCCGGTAATCCTGATCTCAATCAATCCCTTTTCCTTACCCATAGATGCTCAGGCCTTTATAATAAAAGAACCACAATTTACAAAATCTTGCCTGTAAAAAGAAAAAAACAAGAATCTCCTTCCGTTTTTTGGATTTTCGTGCGAAAATGGTTGAGATTCAGTTTGGGAAAAGATAAAAGAGGTGTATATTAATGACCCTTCGAAAGAAAAAGGCATTTATTCCGCGATAGCTCAATGGTAGAGCATGCGGCTGTTAACCGCAGGGTTGTAGGTTCGAGTCCTACTCGCGGAGCTTCCAAACGATCCGACCACATCCGAAAAAGTCCGCAAACCCTTGATTTTTCAGGGGTTTGTGCTTTTCTGCCGTCTGTTAGAGTCCGAAGAGTTTTTTTATAATCTACTCATTTTGGGTATAATATCAGGTAGAGTTCTTAGCAGGTGCTGAGATAATGCGCAAGAGTTATACCCGTTATGGCGAAGCGAATTACACCACTTTCAGCCCGGCGCGTCGAGACGATCAAAGCGGCAGACAAGCCGCAATCGCTCTTCGACGGTCAGGGCTTGTTTCTGCTTATTCCAGCCCGGAAGTACAGTAAAGAAGGAAAGCTGTTGCCGGCATCGAAGTGGTGGCGGTTCAAGTACAGGTTCGGCGGTAAGTCCTGCATGATCTCGCTTGGTGTCTACCCTGATGTGTCGCTCGAAGATGCGAGGAAAAGACGGCAAGAAGCCCGGACTTTGCTTGCCCAGGGCATCAATCCGAGTGAAGAACGCAAGCGCAGAAAGTCGGCGCAAAAGACGGAAGAGCAAATTCAGCAGAACACATTCGAGAAAGTGGCTCGGCAGTGGTTTGAGGTGGCTCAAACGGAGTGGACGTTTGGCCATTCCAAGACAGTGCGGTCAAGGCTCGAACGTGATATTCTGCCACTGCTTGGTGGTAAGCTGATTTCAGAGATTACAACGAAGGATGTTCTCGAAGCGCTGCGGCTTGTCGAGGCCCGGCAGGCCTATGAATTAGCTCACAGGATCAAGACGATCATCAGCCAGGTTTTCACGTTTGCAATCGTTTCTGACATCCCCTGTGTGGCGTACAACCCGGCTGCCGGTCTGAGCAAGGCGCTCAAGCAGCCCAGGACGAAAAGCATGGCGGCTATTCTGGACCCTGAGGTATTGGGGCGGCTGCTTCGGGATATCGAAGGCTATGCGGGTTCGCATGTCGTCCGCTGTGCCCTGAAGCTGTCTCCTATGCTGTTTGTTCGCCCGGGGGAGCTGCGCAACGCGAAGTGGAAAGATATCGACCTGGAGGGTCAGGTCTGGCAGTTGCCTGTCGAGGACATGAAGTTT
>JANQGE010000087.1 GCA_028277485.1 Chlorobium sp. | reverse complement strand
CATCAATCGATTATCATGGATAAAATCAGAAACCCGTTTTCTCCCGGAGCAGGAGCTCCGCCTCCTGAACTTGCTGGTCGTGACGGTGTTTTGGAGCAGGCGGAGGTTCTGTTTGCGCGTATCCGGCAAAAACGGCCGGAGAAAAATCTTATCATGACCGGTCTTCGTGGGGTTGGGAAAACCGTTTTGCTCAATGAAATGGATAGAATGGCTCGAGAAGTCGGGTACCGCACGGTATTTATCGAAGCTTCAGAGCAAAAGCCTCTGGCCGCGCTTTTGGTGCCACAATTACGCTCACTGTTGTATGCGTTGGACAGGGTGGCAGGTGCAGGCAACAAGGTTCGCCGGGGCCTTGCTGTGCTAAAAAGTTTTGTAGGAGCAATAAAAGTCTCTTTCGGAAATGTCGAACTTGGTCTGGATATCGAGCCGGAAAAGGGAACATCCGATAGCGGTGATTTGGAAGTCGATCTTCCCAGTCTTTTTATCGCTATAGGTGAGGCGGCAGAAGAGCGACAAAGTCCAGTCGCCATATTCATCGATGAAATTCAGTTTTTCTCCAAAGCTGAGCTCAATGCGCTGATCATGGCCATGCACAAAATGCAGCAACGACAGTTGCCGCTGGTGCTGGTAGGAGCCGGATTGCCCATTTTGCCAAGTTTGGCCGGAGATGCCAAATCATATGCTGAACGCCTGTTCAGCTTTCCGGATATTGGTCCTCTGCAGGAAGAAGATGCAGCAAAAGCGCTACAGGATCCTGTCATGGAGGAAGGGGTGGCATTTGAAGTTGAAGCGCTTGAAGAGATTTTCCGGCTGACAAAAGGTTATCCATATTTTCTTCAAGAGTGGGGGTATCAGTCATGGAATCAGGCGGAATCTTCACCGATAACGTTACAGCTCGTTCATGAGACGACGAAGCAGGTCATAGCCCGTCTCGACGAGAACTTTTTCAGGGTTCGATTTGACCGATTGACCGATGGTGAGAAGAAATATCTGCGGGCAATGGCCGAACTTGGTCAGGGACCATATCGTACGACGGATATCACAGAGAAACTTGGCGTTGAAAGCAGTACAGCTCTGAGTTCTGTTCGATCGAAGCTCATCAAGAAGGGAATGATTTACAGCCCGGCACATGGACTACTAAATTTCACGGTTCCCCTGTTTGACGAGTTTACGCGGAGGGCAATTCCTGATGATGGAATGTTTTGAATGAAATGCAAGAGTCAAAGCAAACAAATGAGCAACTTCCCAGATGAAATCGCCTGTTGAACTGATATTGATTTCTCCACAACGCTGATAGGGGTTTCTGGTGAACATGACTTTAAGATAGTCCGGAATTAGCTTAATGAAAAGCTGCTTTCTCGGTCATGTTTGGTGGACTGTCTGTTTACGATTGTTGAACCCTTCTCATTGAAAAAAAACATACCCCATTTGGCCCCCAAGTGGTTGAACGGGGTTAATTGTTTGGACGTGAGCCCGTCAAATTGAGCCACCTGAGCCCGCTGGTCAGAATCGATTGTAAGATGCAACCAAAAAGTGTTGCTTTTCGTGATTGATTCATTTTGTTGCAGGACCCAAGTCGGCAACACTGAGCAACTGGTATTGCCTGCGGGATTTTTCGAATGCATTGCAGGCCTTCATCTGGGAGATGACCCGATCCAGATCGGTGTAGTCGAATTCGGCGGTCCATTGCTGGATTTTCTGCATGGCGGCAATGAACGGTTCGGGTTTCCCTTGTCGCGTGAGCACGCGGAGGCAGTCCAGGTATTCTTCCCTGAAGAGCGTCGGGACAATGATTCTGCTTGCGTTCACCACGGAGAACTCCGAGTTCATGACCAATCGGGCCAGTCGTCCATTGCCGTCGATAAAGGGACGGATTTCAGAGACGATGAACATCGTGAGCAATGCCCTTGGCATTCCTGGCTGAACGGACGGTAGAAGCTTGCTTCCTTCGATCAGCGTTCCTCGTACATGTCCCGGTGAGGCAAAGGCGGTGTTTCCTGCAAAATTCTCCCGGTCTTTGAACTCACCGGGAGCCGTTTCCGGCCGTTCTTTCATGAGATCGGCGTGGCGTTGCTGCAACTGGTGCACAACGGCTTCACCGATTGCCATCGACTGGTTCGACCAACCGGGATTGACGACTTGTCTGAAAACACCGAGAATATCGTGCGAGTCCTTTGGGCGTTGTTCGATAATTTTTTCCTCGAGCACAATTTGCCGTGCTTCAGCGATATCGAATTCCGTTCCCTCGATGAAGTTGCTGAAGTAGGACTCCAGAAAAGCAAAATTGATGTGCGCGGTTTCGGTTTTAACCGGTGATCTTTTTTCCGTGAGAGGCGTTGCACGCAATGTTGCAGCCAATGCTTCGAAAAGGGAAAGACGGTCGGCGTCAAAAGGTACGCCTGCGGCCAATGCCCGGCCTGTTGCAGTTGCGAGTTGCCTGCTTTTTGTGCCCAGAATGCTTCCGATGAGCTCATTCAAAACGTGAAACTCCCTCTCAAAACCCAGTGTGGCGGCAAGATCGCGGGCTTCTTCCCTGATGCGGTTGAGGCCGTCCGGGCCTCTTGATTCGAAAATACCGAGCAGCCTCTTTTCGACGGCAACACGACCCATGGCTTTTTTTATTGTTCCACGACTTGGTGTGAGGTTTTCCATAAGCATGCGGGCCTGGGAAGGAAAAAATATGTTTCGCCCTGAAATTGACTGGTCGCCCGCAACGTTTCCCCGTCCTTTGACCAGAACCACGTGTAAACCGGGCAACGTTACCTTCCTGTTGTAGCTGTAACTGAGATGCATTACTCCGTTGACGGGCATACCACCTCTGAAAGCACTTCTATAGCCGACGACTGCTCCCGGAAAGAGAGCCGCGAGGACTCGTATCCTGTGTAAAGCAATAATTGCCGGCCACTCTTCTTCGGGGCTGGCGCTGAGAACACCGGGGACAATGCGTTGTAACCCGCCGGCTTTCAAGCGCCGTTGTGCAGCCCGTATCGTTGCTCCATCGAGTTCCGCGTAAAGAATCAGTGAATCATCGACTGTCGTATTTTTTAGCGATCTCTTCATGATCCCGGGGGATTTGTCGTTTTATCCGTTATAAGTTGCAGGTTTTGTCGCAAAAATTAACTTAAATCAATCGTTGAAAAATGGCAAATGAGTTGATTAATTTTCTCATGGAACGGTTTATGCCTCTACAGTTGTCGAAAAATCGCGCATACAACCGCAAGGCGAGCGGAGTCCCGACTAGTCGGGACAACGATGCGATTAAATCACGGGATAAATAGGGGTGCTCATAAAAAACTACTTGCCATGAAGCGTATCGTCATAATCGGTGGCGGGCTCGGAGGTCTTACGGCCGGCGCCCTGCTTGCAAAAAAAAGGTATGCGGTCGTGTTGCTCGAACAGCACAACGTTGTCGGGGGTTCAGCGACCACGTTTCGGAGAAAAGGCGGGTTCACCGTGGAAGTCGGCCTGCATGAGATGAACGAGGTGTACAGCAACGCCACCACGAAAGAGGTTTTCGATATGCTCGGCGTCTACAAAGACGTCGAATTCGTTGAACCCGACGAGTTTTTCCGCGTCACCGCTTCCGGATTTGATTTCACCATGCCGAACGGACGCGACAGTGCCCTGTCGGCTCTCAGGGAACGTTATCCGGAGGAAGCAATCGGTATCGAAGAGTATTTCACCCTGATCGATACGTTGGCAGACGATATGAAACGCCTGGAAGATGCCGCGTGGTGGGAGCTCATGCTGTTTCCCGTTGTCTTCAGAAACCTGTTCAGGTACCGGAAGCGGGCCGTCCGGGAAGTGCTCGACGGAATGATCGCAAACGAGGAGCTGAAACTGATCCTGAATGCGAATATCGGCTACTACCATACCGTTCCGGATACATTCAGCATCCTCTACCACGCCGTTGCACAGTCCGGTTACTACTGTGGCGGCGGCTGGTACATCAGGGGAGGCAGCCAGAAACTGTCCGACGCCCTGGCTTCCGTCATACGGGACAACGGGGGAACCGTTCTCACGAAATCGGAAGCAGTATCGATCTCGTTGGAACAGAACAGAGCCGTTTCCGTTACCTTCAGAGCGTCGGGGCGGAACGTCACCGAGGAGGCGGATTGTGTCGTGTCGAACCTTTCGCCCGCGCAGACCTATGCACTGGCGAACCTGCCCTACAGGGAAACCAGGCGAAGTGCCAACTCTCTCCTGTGCGTCTATCTGGGTTTCAGCAAGAATCTGAGGGAAACTTACGGCAAACAGGGCTACTCCCGCTTTTTCTTCCGGGATATAGCTTCGGTCGAACAATACAAGGCTCAGTTCGATCGGGACATCACCAAAAGGGGCTTTGTTTTCGTGGACTATTCCCAGATCGACGCCGGGCTGTGCGACCCGGCCAAATCGTTCGGGGCCATCTGCACGACCGATTTTCTCTCCTCCTGGGAGAACATGCAGGACGATGAATACAGGCGCAGAAAGCAGGAAGTCATCGACGCCTATCTCGCCGTGCTCGAAGAGCACTACCCCGGAATCCGCGACCTGGTCGAATACGCTGAAGTCGCGACGCCCAGAACGATGCAGCGTTACCTTAGAACCCCGTCCGGCACGCCATACGGCTTCGCGCCGGCGGCCGACCAGTTTTTCAGACGTCCGGAAGTGAAATCATCCCTTGTGCACAACCTCTACTTCACCGGAGCATGGGTCGTCGGCGGAGGATTTGCCCCGGCCATCGACTCCGGCAACAGGTGTTACAAAGCTATTGCAGGGATGAGGTGATTGTTTCGCTGTTGACGAAAGAGTTTTGCTTGAGAAAGACACAAAAGGGAACGGCTTACCGGCCTTGCTCAGGAAACTGCTCATCGAACAAGCCGACGACCTGAAATGAATCCTTCCGATCCTGGAAAATCAACAGGGGTAGGCGATTTCACTTGGTGTTGGAAGAACGCCCCCTAAATCAACCATTTTCTTGCTCTTGGATAGCATCAGTAGGAATGGCATATTGAAGTTGGATTTTCCAACTAACCTCATGCGTTATGCCAAAGATACGAGTTAGACAAAAGAACCAGATCACCATCCCGCTTCGCATTGCCGAAGAAGCCGATATCAAACCGGATGACGTGCTTGAAATCAGCTATGTGAATGGTGTTGTAACATTAGTCCCTGCCGGCAGAAAAGGAAAGAAACGATCTGTTATGGAGTATGCCGGGATCGCTAAAGGAACGTGGGGTAAAACAACCGGGGATATCGAAGAAGAACTGAAAAAAGACAGGGATTCATGGGAAAGATAGATGAAGTCATTTCGAGGATGACTGGCCATCGGGCATATCTCGATACCAACATCTTTGTCTACTTTCTTGACCGGAATCCAGACTTCTTTGATGTTGTCAGACCGCTCATCGAAGCTATTGACTCAGGTAAAATTATCGGTGTTACCGGCGATGGCGCTCTTGCGGAAACCCTGGTCAAACCATATCGAACCGGCAACCTTGAACTTGTTGCTGCTATCAGAAGATTTTTCGGAACCGAAGGATTCCTTTCAATGCAATCGCATGACGGAGAAACATTCGATCTTGCAGCACAATTACGAGGCAAGCGTGGAATGAAATTTATAGATGCCCTGCATTACGCAACCGCAATCCGGTCCGGCTGCTCCTTTTTCATCACCAACGACCTCAACATTCACTCAGACGATATCCTTGAAATAATCTCCGTCAAGGCGCTGAAAGAATAAATGGAAATAGTGCTCGGGTTTTTAATGCTACTCAACTGCGTCCGTGTGCCGCAGCAAAGCGGCGTAAGAGATGAGGGTAGGCCCCTCGCAATCGGCTTACAGGAGCAGGTTGCAAACCACCGTAAGCGGCGTGAGCCAAAAGCTCAGGTCGTGAGCGTTACGGAAAAGGCCCCGTGTAATAAGATTACACAGGGGTCAGGTGTGAACCAAGGAAGACGAACACCAGTGAACCATCGTTCAATCGT
>JANQGE010000080.1 GCA_028277485.1 Chlorobium sp. | reverse complement strand
TAACAAGGACGCAACGATAAACTGGCGCTTCACAACAGAAAAGGCACGCATCAAGCTGTTACACCTTTATCCGACGATTGATGATTGACTTGACACTAGTCTTTTATCCGCAGAAAGTTTCAGATATTTAAAAAATTACGCTTCCCCCGGCTCAGCACTCAGTCTGAAGTCTGCAGTTCACGGTCCCCGCCTCATCGATAATGGCTGCTGGTTATCTCAGTCATTCTCTCACCCGCTCCCTTTACCGATTACACAGCACCTATTACCTCTACACTCTCTCAACTATTGTCCAATTCCTTTTTTTTCCGTACACTTTTCGTCTCCACAGCACAAAGCTCCGGAGGTCACGGTAACAATGATCATATCACGAAAAATCGAGCTCGATTACGGCCACACGCTGCCGAACAGCTTCTCATTCTGCAACCAGTTGCACGGCCACCGGGGCACAGTGGTTGCCACGGTCGAAGGAAAGATTATCGACCGGCAAGGCGATCCGGAAGAAGGCCTGGTAATGGATTTCAAGTTCCTCAACGACATTATGATGCAGCATGTGCATGATGAGCTCGATCATGGATTCGCCGTCTGGAAAAACGACCACGAAGACCTCGAATTTATCACAAAACGCAACAAGCGCGTCGTAATCACCGCCGAATGCCTTGCAAAATGGGCCTTCAACCAGATTCAGCCACACCTGCCCGAAAACGTTACTCTCAAAAACCTCCGCTGGTATGAGACCCCGAACAACTGGGCCGACTACACTGGCGATGAGTAAATAGCTTAGTTTTTGGGCTCAGATCAATTCTACACAACCATCATATTTAATAGAGGAGACTAAACATGAGCGAAAATGAAATTACAGCACTCTTTGATGAGTGGAATAATGCCCTCCAGACCGGAGACCCCAAGAAGGTAGCAAGCCTTTATGCAACCAACGGCATTCTGCTTCCGACAGTGTCCAATAAGGTTCGCCACAATCATGCGGAAATTGAGGACTATTTTGTTCATTTTCTTGCGAATGAGCCAGTGGGAAAAATCGATGAGGCAAACGTTCGCATCTTCGACCAACTTGCCATCAACTCAGGCATTTATTCCTTTACCTTCAAAGATGGTTCTGTCGTGCCGGCGCGGTTTACCTTCGTATACCGTTGGAATGGTGAGCGATGGATGATTGTAGAGCACCATTCTTCACAAATGCCGGAAAAGAAAGAGCAGTGCCTCTAAAGCATCTCTTGACTTGATATTCAGATTGCGGGTAAAAACCAGTTTGTCACAGAGAGCCTTTTCATAAAGACAAAGTTAAAGGGGGACGCCTTTCCGTAACCACAATAACCCACAAAATCAACTGGAAGTAAGGCTAGCTGAACGCCTTAAAAAGCACGGGGTACCGTGCTTTTTTAATGTGTGAGGGTGGGTGATAGAGGAGCCGAGCTTCTGACTTCTACCATGTATATCCGAACACATGAAGCTAAGTAGCAATAAAATAATGACTTATAATGGCGTCTAAATTTTTCGTGTAACACTCGCGTAACAAAAATTTTATCAAAAACAATTAATAAAAACAACTCCTGTAACGCGCTCATAGCTCCTTGAGAACCTTCAATTTTTCCTCTGTCTTTTGCCATGCCTCCCCAGGCATCAGCGGGGCAAGGACTTCAAGGACATACATGCCAGCCGCCTTCGGGTTCCATGACGTCGAGCTCGTCAAAAGCGGCTCCATGTCCCCTAAAAAACGGGAATCTTCAAGCTTCTCAAGCAGGTTCATCTCGAATTCTGCACGGCTAACCCTATGCCTTTCGTGTTCCATGTATCGAAAAAAGCAGAACACAACAGATTCAGGGTTGACTGGAATCGTTTGCGATGCATACCACAGATCAAACAGGTCTCTGCCTTTTTTGCGCTGATAAAGTGCTCGCAGCTTCGTACCGAGCAGTTCGTCCCTGTTATAGCTGGTGATCGACACACTTCCTGTATGCCATCGCGAGGTCATCGTGAATGGAATCTGCTGATATCCCAAGACAGTAAAATGCTCTCTTGAATTGATTTCCACTTTCAGCTTCAATGGCAATCCCTCTTCTGATTCAACCCGCCAGGTCAGCGTCATCCGTCCTTCCGATTGCTTCCGCTTCGGCTCTCCAAGCCAGGAATTGAGTTTTTCCTGGGCAGCATCCATAACCGGGCCGATCGGGCCAGGCGCTTTTTGCACCAGGTCGATATCTTCTGAATACCTCACCGGCGGAAGATGGAGCTTGAACAAGGCAGTTCCTCCACGAAATACCAGATTTTCAGCTATAACCGGATGGCTGTAGAGTTCAACCAGCGCACGACAGATTATCAGGTCCTGCTCAACCTGGGAAAGCTGTTGCCATGGTGCATTGGCACGCCATTCCGTGATGTAATCAACAGGAATCACAAATCGGAGGTAACCGTTTCATTTGGCAGCAGTCTCCATCGGGACATTTGCCGGACACCATGATGTGGCCGTGATGGTGAAAGAGGAGCGGGAACAGGCTTCCGCTCTGCAACATATGCGGCCAACCCTTCTGCCAGTCCTGCCTCACCGATCAATTCCAGCAAATACCCCAAACGTTGAGACCAGGTGATCGGTGATAAATCGGCTATATCAGCCAATCTTACGGCATCGAGGGATTCCGCCAACTCAGCCAAGACCGTTACCGTGTTGTCAAGCCCTCCTGTGTGATGGGGATACCCTATCAGATCAAAAGCGGTCACCTCGGAGGTAGATACCTTCAGATACCCGCGTGGTGTTTTGAAATCCCGGGTCGGCATAAGGGCAGCATTGTTCCGCTTGATGAAATCAACCCTGACCGATCCACAGATGATTCCTGGACGGGAATGCTCCACAATTACCTGAAAAGCCTGCGGTCGCTGGTGGGCTGCGCCGTAACACTCAGCCGCAGAGAGAATCCCTGCATAATAAGGTTCTTTCAAATACTCCATCAATGACGGAATAAACTGGTTTGCCGGCAGGCATCCCATCTGCCGGTACTCCGGCGGAACAATAACATAAAATCCACGGTACGGCATGGCAACCGCACCATGGTGCTTCAAACGGCGCAAGGCTGCGCTGGCAGCCAGCGTGCTTGACTCAAGGGCAGCAACAGCGTCTTCCCCGCTGAAACAGTACGACCCTTTTGCTTGCAAACCCTCTATGTACTGGGACAGGTTCATACTGATAAGTACATGAATCGATCGACAAAAGCAACATTTTTCGACACTTTTCACTACTGATTCATGTAAATCGATACGTCATCTTGTCGTTTTTTGAACACACATAGGTATTGTAAGAAACTTTTACTGGCCCATGGCGTTTACGAATGGAATCCGTAAACGCCATGGGCCATATTACACACATGTCGATTTTCTCCAAGAGAAAATAGCCCAGTCTTTCGGGCTCAGGTCACTCTATAACAACTGAAAGAAGAACTTCCATCTGAAAATCTTTCGTCGTACTGTACCGCATGCTAAACGGTACCATTCCCTTTTAAGTTTTTCGGGAATCATTTACGCCGCCATAGTTAAACTTATCGAATTCTGTTGTCTTATGTTCATTTATTTAATATGTTCAATATAAATGAACACAACAAAGACTGAACACAATATCGCCGAGAATGAAAGAAAAATCATTCTCCAGGCGCTGGACACCCTGAAAACGATCGCCCCGCTGGAATGCGCGATTGAACCAGTTCACGGCCTTCCTGACCAGGGATATGATTACCTTGTCAAAGGGAGGGTTTTTGGTATTGATTTCACTTGGTGCGTCGAGGTAAAAAAGCGCCTGACCAAAGCCGGCGAGCTCCAGGCTCTGCTCAATAAGGAGAAGGTAGAGCATCCACTCCTTCTCGCGACAGAGTATGTCCCCCCAGAGGCTGCGACAAGATTGCATGAAGCTGGCATCCAGTTCATCGATACATTTGGCAATGCATTTATTCATCATCAGCCCCTTTTCATCTTCGTGAAAGGCAATAAACCTGTTCGGCCAGAGAATTTCATTACTACAGCACGCGTTTTCAAAGGGGTGGGTTTGAAGGTTCTGTTTGCTCTTTTGTGTCGACCTGAACTTGTCGACATGCCTTATCGCGATCTCGCCGGGATGACGAAAGTCGCTTTGGGGACCGTGAAAAACACGATGACCGAACTTATCCAGAAAGGCTTCATCCTTGACATGGGAAAAAGAGGGAAAAAACTGGTGAACAAGGAAAAGCTGTTTGAGCGCTGGACTGAAGCGTATCCGGAAAATTTAAAGCCGAAGATTCTGATGGGACGTTTCCGGGGGGAAGGAAACTGGTGGAAAGACATCCAACTGGATCCGGCCATTGCCCAATGGGGAGGAGAAGTTGCTGCAGCGAAACTCACCGGATACCTGAAACCGGAAACGATCACGCTCTATGCGGACAAAAATCGTCTGGCGGACATTGTCATAGAAAACAAGCTGAAAAAAGACCCGCAAGGTAATGTTGAAATACTCGAACGGTTCTGGCAGGGTGATCATGGGCTCGATGAAGGCGAGACTGTACACCCGTTCATCATTTATGCCGATCTCGTCGCCATTGGCGACCAGCGAACCATGGAAACTGCAAGGATGATCTATGAGCGACACATTGAAGGATATTTCAGGCAGAATTGAACCGGAAAAAATCTCGGTGCTCAGAAATATCAAGGAAGTTGCTGACGAACTCGGCATACATTTCTTTGTGATGGGAGCTTTTGCCCGGGATGCACTCTTTACACATATTCTGGAATTCCCACGTTGCGAGTCACCGAAGACATTGATATCGCTGTCGAGGTTGCCAGCTGGGAGACGTTCCGCAATCTGGCTGATATGCTGATCGGTCGCGGGTATCTCACGGCAACCAGGTTACCTCACCGTTTTGATGCTCGATTCTCCCCCACTCTTGTCGATATCGTGCCTTATGGAGAATTAAGCGACGACTCAAAACAAATCAGTTGGCCACCAGACCACGACAGGATTATGAGCATGGTCAGCCTCGAAGAAGCTTATTGATCGGCAATAAGGGTGCTCATCAGTAAAAATCCGCCTTTGGAGATCCTGGTACCATCAATTCCAGGATTGACTCTCCTGAAAATCATCTCCTGCGATGACGCTTATCCGGAACGCAAGATGACATCCCATCAAATAATCCATGATCAAGTGGATCAGTTTTTCAGCCTCACGTCCGGTTTTTCGTTAGCTCAACCCGATAGAAACATCCCCTAACACCGTAGCATTTAACGCATTATATGCCGCATAGATTGATTCAGGATTCCCCGTCGGGATAGCTGCCGCTAATCCAGTCAGGGTAGTTGCAATCTTTATAGCTTTCTTTGCCGAACCAACCGTTTCAAGCGCCTTCCTTGCTTCTGTTGTGGCATCAGCCAAATCCTTCAGATCACCTTGCCCCTTAACAAGAACGATCCCTACTGCCCGTGTTACGAGGTCAGTTGCGTGATTCAGAAGCGATACTTCGAGTGACCTCAAAATGTCGCGATTTTTTTTTTGGATCGCCTCCCAGTTCTCGTACAGATAATCCCCGAGGGCAATCGCTGCCAAACGAAACAACTTTGCAAGAGCAAGTGCATCGTCGGCAGTCAGCCTGGTGCCGGTTTGCTTCATTACCGTCCTCTCTGTTTTGAGTGTTTTCGCTAGTTGCCCCTTACAATCTTGTAGGCATCATATATTTTCCTGGAGTACCTGCGTAATTGTCGTTGAACTTCGTCACTGCCGACATTATCACGATTATCGTATAGTTCCTGGTGAGCCTTCCCGATCTCGTCGAGAACTGAAACATATTCAACAGCTGCTTTTATTCTTGCATTGAGCAGGAACTCCTGTTCTCTACCTTTTCTCCAGATCTCTTCAGCATATGCGGTTTGTTTGTCCTTATGTCTGGCTATCGACTCCAGTGTCCGGTAATATTTTCGAACATCCGCTTTCTCAATCATCAACGATTCTTCGTATGCGCCTACCAGTGTGACCATATCTCCCAGGACAAGCTGCAAAGGCCCGTTCGCCTTCGCGATCACCTCATCTAGCTTTCGCTGTCTGTAGTAATCAGTTAGCGCATTCGCTATGGCTGATGCTATGGTTTTTACCGCACCGGCCTTCTCCCCGTCAATATATTTCGCCTGCAAAGCGGCATCGGCGAGTCGATTGATACCTTCATCAAAATTTATCGCTTCGTCACCTGCGAGATTCGCTACAGCTTTCATGTATTCCTCTACAGTCTTATGGTAGAGCATTAGTCTTTCGACCTGCGGTACACGTTGCGCGGCCTGCCTGTCCAGGATTTTCCTTTGTTCATTTTCGGAGGAGAGAGTGTACTGCTTTCTCCTGACAGGACTCGTGGCATATTCTTCTGTAAGTTCAGTATAACCAGCACTGTCAGACGAAATTCGCCCAAATTCCTGGATGGCAGTCAAGTTGGCACAACCTGCAGTCAAAGCAATGCAAAGCATGCTCACGAGACGTATCAGATGATTTGCCATACTTTTCTCCTCATGCTTAATGAACAGGGGCGCCCAGAGGCAAGTGAAAACAATTGATTATAAACGCTATGAACGCCCCCGGTCTTATTAGGGCACCTCTATTTATTGTCATGAACGATTCAAGTGCAAGGCGAACGGAGCACAGAAACCGGAGTGTACACAGAGTACATGAGGATTTCGAGCACCGCTCAACGAAGCAATTGAAGCGCGGAATAAA
>JANQGE010000003.1 GCA_028277485.1 Chlorobium sp. | reverse complement strand
AGTAAAACAAGCTTTACAGCAGATAGATGGCGTTTTAAAGGTAAAAGTAAATGTCGGTAAAAAGACGATAGCTGTTTCGATTGGTGAAAAAACAGCTATAACCAGTGATATGCTGATAAGTGCTCTAAAACCGACTGGTTACATGGCTACTGCTCTTTGAGCTAATACACACCAAATATCCTGGACGAAACGACAGTAGGTTTAGCCCTTCATGATCGTGTCCATCAACACCTTTCCTGCTCGTAGATGCGGAGGTTGCTTGCCGGTTGGGTGCAGATTTTGTGCTTCCACGGTCTGATTTTGTTTTGAATATCGGGCGATAATGAAGTATGTTTCCTATGATGCCGGGGAGAATTCGTAAGACAGGCATCAGTAAAATACAGCTAATAAATAATTTGCCCACTCGAGCAGACGCCTCAAGGAGCATCAGCTCAACGGGGTCGCGGGGTTTCCTGGTATCACTTGGAAAGCCTTGCTATTCTTGTGGCATAAGGGCACCTCTATACATTCTTGTGAGTGTCTTGGGTACGAAGCGGACGGAACGCGGAAACCCTCTTCTATCCGTCCAACAAAGTAATCGGGACGCGGAGCAAATCAAGGGCACCGCTATGTATTATCATGAACGGTTCAAGTACAAGGCGAACGGAGCACAGAAACTCTCTCCTGTCCGCTCAACGATGCGATTGAATCGCGGAATACATAGCGGTGCCCTTAATAGAGATGCCTATAACTAAAGGAGGTAATTATGTCCATATATGGTAAACCAACGTTTAAGGCACAATATGAAAACTATATAGGAGGGAGATGGGTAGCACCTGTTGACGGCAGCTATTTCGACGATATTTGTCCCGTTGATGGAAGCGTCATTGCAAGAGTTGCCAGATCAAACGAGAAGGATATTGATCAAGCGATTGAAGCCGGGTGGAAATCTTTTGAAACATGGAAACATTCCTCTGCAACCGAGCGCAGTAACTTGCTTTTCAAGGTGGCTGACCGCATTGAAGAGAATTTGGAAGAACTGGCCAAGGTTGAATGCTGGGAAAACGGCAAGGCAATCAGAGAGACCCTGAACGCTGACATACCGCTGGTTGTAGATCATTTCCGTTATTTCGGCGGTGTTATTCGCGGTGAAGCCGGAGAAGTATCCGACCTGGATGCCAGTACCGTTTCAATGGAAGTTCATGAACCGCTGGGTGTGGTTGGACAGATCATTCCCTGGAACTTTCCCCTCCTGATGGCGGCATGGAAGCTGGCACCCGCACTTGCAGCGGGAAATTGCGCAGTGCTGAAACCTGCGGAACAGACACCCGTTTCCATTTTGGTGTTGATGGAACTAATTGAGGATCTGATCCCGCCGGGAGTGGTCAATATCGTTAACGGTTTTGGTCCTGAGGCTGGCAAGCCGTTAGCCAGCAGTCCGGATGTTAAGAAAGTTGCTTTCACCGGTGAGACGACTACGGGTAGGCTGATCCTGCAATATGCTTCTGAGAATATCATTCCCGTCAGTCTGGAGTTGGGCGGTAAATCGCCTAATGTTTTTTTTGAAAGCATCATGGCGTCAGACGATGAGTTTTTGGATAAGTGTGTTGAAGGTTTTGTTATGTTTGCCTTTAATCAAGGTGAAGTGTGTACCTGTCCATCTCGTGCGTTAATTCAGGAAAATATTTATGATGCATTTATCGGGCGTTGTCTGAAACGCGTCGAGGCTATCACTATGGGGGATCCGCTTGATGGGGGTGTCATGATGGGTGCACAGGTGTCCAATGACCAGTACGAAAAAATTCTCAACTATATCGATCTTGGCAAACAGGAAGGGGCTGAAGTATTAACCGGTGGCGAGGCCTATCGGAATGCTGCTTATCCAAACGGCTTTTACATTAAGCCCACTGTTTTCAAGGGGCATAACAAGATGCGTATTTTCCAGGAGGAAATTTTCGGTCCGGTGGTGAGTGTTACTACTTTCAAGGATGAAGCCGAGGCCATAGCGATATCCAATGACACAATTTATGGCTTAGGGGCCGGCGTTTGGACCCGGGACATGCATCAAATGCAAAGCGCGGCTCGCAGTATTCAAGCAGGTCGTGTTTGGTGTAACTGTTATCATGCTTATCCGGCACATGCTTCTTTTGGTGGATACAAAAAATCTGGTATTGGGCGCGAAACTCATAAGATGATGCTGGATCACTATCGCCACACTAAGAACATACTGACATCCTATGGTAAAGAACCGTTAGGGCTTTTCTGAATCTTATGGGTACCTCTCTATTGATTGTCATGAGCGGATAGGAAGGGGTTCGCTCATGACAATACAGAGAAGCGCCCTTATGTTACAGCACTTTGTTAGATATGGCGATCATGCTATATCTAACGCATTTTGGGAGAAGATTTGATGATAACGAGCAGAGTATCCATAACTCCTGAGGCGGCACTCGTGGTCGATAAACTTCGTAAGCAACATGGAGAACTGATATTTCACCAAAGCGGTGGATGCTGCGATGGTTCGGCCCCTATGTGTCTGCAAAAAGAAGAATTTCTTATAGGGTCGCGAGACGTACTTTTGGGGAGAATACAGCATTGTGATTTTTATATGGCATCAGATCAATTTTCTTACTTTAGAAACATGCATATAACGGTTGATGTTACGCATGGCAGGGGTTCCAGCTTTTCATTAGAAATACCTCTCGGACTTAGATTTATAACCGTATCCCGCTTATTTACGGAAGATGAACTGAACAATTTGGCGGAAATAGGGGATATCCAATAGCGTTAAAAGTCAGATATGTTCCCTATTGCTATTTTTTTCCCGCGATTTTTTTGTTTTTGTCTGAAGCAGCATTACATTTTAAAAGAAGCCTCACGAATTATCTTTTCTTAGTACCTCAGTACCTCAGTACCTCAGTACCTCAGTACCTCAGTACCTCAGTACCTCAGTACCGTTAGCGTTTTCATTGCCTGAAAGAAGTACCTGTTCGTTTACAATCTCCGCCTGCATGGAGATGGTGAGGGGTTTTTTAAGTATTTGCTAGATGGTGCTTGAAATCCTCATGTGCAGACAAGTCGGGACGCTCCGGTTTCTTTGCTCCGTCCGTTTCGTATGCCGATAGAATCGGGAATCATGACATAGAAGGTACCTTTCATTATAACTAACATTGAAAAGGAGAAAAATATGAAAATCGAATCAAGTTCAGGTGGCCAGATGGGTGTGTTTTGGGGACAATCCAGTGAGTCGTTCGATGCTGCGGTAAAAGCTGCCGTGGATGCAGCACGCCGGGTTCTTGCCGGTAAAACTCTCGAATGGCTTGAGGTGATCGAATTTCGGGGCGGTTTCGAGGATGGGAGGCTTCAATACCAGACATCTATCCGAATCGGCTATGCCTAAGCCGTTAGAGTAAGGAAAATAGGGAACATCCAATAGCGGCAATAGAAAACCCTTGGAAAAAGGCCCGGGCACCAGTACCTGCGCTTTTGCTCCAGTGAGAAGGATAAGATGTTGAGTGTTTTATTTGTGCGCGGTCGCTGCTATTGGACATTCCCCACTCCCGTTTGGGAAAGGAAGGAAAAGCTTAACATTTTTCCTTTCCTGGTTTTAACTCTGTGCTGGGGCCGTTGTAAACCGGTTCCCAGTTTTTGAAGACCGGTTCGATGTTCTTTGCTTGCAGAGCCATGCAGAACTTTTCTGCACTACGGTCATCGTACACCTCAAACTGGCCTTTTTCATCGCTGTCCGACTCAATGTAGCCACCAACCGTTGTCCGGCTTGCAACGCTCATTCGTGTGATTGCAAGACCGGCCATCCCGTCGCGAAACGAGGGGCTTTCACGTGTCGAGAGTACCAGCTCGACGTCAGGCAAGCCAATGCGAAAAGCAAAGATCATTCTTGCAAGAAAATGATCGGTTACGGGGAAGGCCGGCTGGAATCCGCCTGTCTGAGGGCGAATACGTGGAAACGAAACCGATAGGCCGGCTTTCCAGTAGGTTTGGCCGAGATGTCTAACATGGCTGAACAGCTTCAATGCTTCTTCTATCGGTTCGGACAGGCCGAGAAGAGCTCCGATCCCTACAGTCTTGATACCTGCCTGAAGCGCGCGCTCCGGGGTTTCAAGCCGGTCGAGGAAGTTTTGTTTCGGGCCCCAACGATGCAGATGATAGTATTGTTCAGGATCATAGGTTTCCTGGTAGATGGTGAGACCGGTACAACCGCAATCAGCAAGCTTACGGTATTCATGCACACTCATGGGGAACGCCTCTACCGAGACTTTGGGCATCATGCTCGCTGCAATGTCGACGCAGCGTCTCAGATAATCAAAATCCACAGATGAACTTCGTTCACCGGTCAGAAGCAGGACATCGTTGATGCCCATGGCTTTCATGGTGCCAAGCTCCTGTTTGACCTCTTCTAATTCGAGGCGACGGCGCAGAGTTGTTCTATCGGAGGCATAGCCGCAGTATGCGCAGCCGCTCGAACAGAAATTCGAGAGGTAGAGCGGGGCATAGAGCGACATGGTTCTTCCGAAGCGGCGCAGAGTGATGGCCTTGGCTTCGGCGGCCAGGAACTCGAGCGAGAAGGACGAATCTCTGACGATCAGGGGTGCAATGTCGTCATATGCCTTTTCACCGGTCAACCATGCTGGAAGCCTGTTCATGATTCTGTACCGAGAAAAGAGGTTAACGGGCTTGTAGCAACCGCGGATCCGGATTTGGGCATGATCCCCGCTGTTCTTGCGCGGTAGCCGGCTTGAACAGCACCCGCAAATGCTGCCGCCATTTCCGGAGGGTTCCCTGCAACAGCAATTGCGCTGTTGACCAGTACAGCTTCACAACCCATTTCCATTGCGGCACAGGCTTCCGAAGGGGAGCGCAGACCGGCATCGACAATAACCGGAATGCTGCTTTCCCGGATAATGAGCCGGATCATCCCGGCTGTAGCAAGTCCCTGTCCGCTACCGATTGCGGAACCAAGCGGCATGACGGATGCGCAGCCTACGTCCTCGAGCCGTTTTGCCAGCACAGGGTCAGCCGGCATATAAGGCATGACGAGAAACCCTTCTGAAGCAAGAATGCGGGACGCCTCATAGGTTTCAATCGGGTCCGGCATGAGATGTTGTGGATTGGGGTGAATCTCAACCTTGATAAACGGACTCCCGGAAAGCTCGCGGGAAATATGTGCCGCCTTGACAGCTTCCCTGGCTGTGGATGCTCCCGAAGTGTTCGGCATAAGGGTGAGCCCTTCGATCGTTGATAGGGCGGTGAACAGATCGTTTTGCGCCTGTTCACGGTTGAACCTGCGAAGCGCTACCGTTACCAGCTGTGTTCCTGAAGCGCGGATGGCTTCAAGCATTGACTGAACGTTGCCGAATTTACCTGTTCCAAGAATTAGTCGGGAAGAAAACGTGTATGAGCCTATCTGTAATAAATCCATAACTTATTTTTTGACTCTTTATGTCGACTATCCTCCTTCCGCGAAAACGAGTACCTCAACCTGATCGTTTTCCTGCAATAAGAA
>JANQGE010000076.1 GCA_028277485.1 Chlorobium sp. | reverse complement strand
GCGGAGAAACCGGAGTGTACACAGAGTACATGAGGATTTTGAGCACCGCTCAACGAAGCAATTGAAGCGCGGAATAAATAAATAGAGGTACCCATATGTTACAAGCGATAACTAAGCTGGGCGCCGACCACCGCGGTCTCACCGATCCGTCCCGCATTGGTAAAGGTGTGAGTCAGATATTCTTCATCGAGCAAATTGCGGCCATAAAGATAGAACGACCAGTGATCGGCTATATACCCGACTTTCGCATTGACCAGAGTATAGCTGTCCTGCTCGACCTCATTGAGCTCATCCATATATTTCGGCCCCAGGAAGTTGGCCGAAACAGATGTAAAAAAGCCCTGGGGATGGCGATAAATGGCGCCGGCCGAGAAATTGTACTCATGGGCATTGGGCAATGAATTGCCGGACAGGTCCACACCATCGGGATGGTTGTCATAGCGGTCGAACTCGCCCTCGAGCAGGCCGAGACCGGTAAAGAATTCCAAACCTCTCGTCGGCCTCCAGCGCGCCTCGAACTCGGCTCCGTACGTGTGCGCTTCGGCTGCATTCTGCATCAGGGCGACATTGTCTTGCACCACACTGACATGCATATCGGTCCAGTCGATATAGAAGGCTGCGCAGCGGAATTCGAGCCGTCTGTCGGCCAGCAGCGCGTTATAACCGATCTCGTAGGTCATTGTGTACTCGGGATCGACCGGCTCCGTCACCGCGCTTATATCCACCTGGTTGGAGGCGTAATCGCCGACCTTGTACCCCCGATCGATGGAAGCGTAAATCTTCTGGTCCTCGGCTGGAGCATAGGAAATACTTACGGCCGGCATCACCCCGAGCCAGTCGTCGTCACGGGTATAGTCCTGGGTGGGAGCAATGGGAAAACCGCCCACTTCCATTCTCCCCTGCCAGGTCAGCTCCCGATGCTCGTAATCGAGGCGAAGACGCATGCGCAGCTCGAAGTCATCCCAGAAGGTATAGGCTGCCTGGCCGAACAGCGCAAGTCCCCGGCTGTCGATAGCACCGTCGCCGATCATATTCATACCCGGCATCATTCCCATCATACCTGCATCGTCGCCGAAACCGATATCGGTCAACGATTCAAGCTCTTCCAGCATAAAAAACGCTCCGGCAAGCCATTTGAACGATCCGGACGCTTCGTCGGCCAGACGAAATTCCTGTGTAAACGTATTGAAATCCTCGTCATACTTAAACAGCATCATGTCCATCATCGTAAAATCCTGATCGAAAACCGTCTGGGAATTAGAACTGCTGAAGTTCGTTATCGATGTCAGGTCGAGACCGTTTATCTTCGTCTCCCAGGTCAGTGTCGGAGATATCAGATGGCCTTTTGCTTTCCCTTCTTCGTCGTTCATGGTGGAGGTTCCAATCCCCTGTCCCAGCGGGAAATACTCGTCGAACCCGCCGTCATATCTGTCCGCAATCAGTGCTAAACGAATCAGGCTGTCATCCGATAGGCTGTAGTCGTACATGACGCGGCCGGAGATCTGTTCGTGTCTGCTGCCGTCGTCCGTTCCGAGAAAAATGTTTTCCATATAGCCGTCGGTACTGTCATAGCCCAGCGCCACCCGATAGGCATGTTTGTCGCCCGCCGGTCCGCCGAATGCGGTCTTCATTTTCCACGTGTTATGACTTTCGTAATCGACGCCGGCATCGAAGGTGAACTCCGGAGTCGGCTTGTTGGTTATCACATTGATGACGCCAGCATGGGTGTTGCGGCCATATAACGAACTCTGGCCTCCTCGCAGAATTTCCACCCGCTCGACATCGAGGAATGTATCGATGGCCGAGTACGGGATGGTGACACCGTCGACATTGATGTTAAATATCCGGTTCATATTGGTCATTCCGCCGATTCCCCGGAAAACAATCTGTCCCGCATGGCTCTGGATTTTGTCGACACTGACGTTGGGAATAAAACCGGTCAGGGTTTCCAGCTCGTCCACACCGAAATCCTGCATGGTCATACCGTCGACCACCGAGATACTTGCCGGTACATCCTGTTTATCTTCCTCGCTTTTATGGGCGGTAACAGTAATAGTGTCGAGTTGATACATACCGCTTGCCTGTTCTTCGGCAATTGCCGCAGTCGTTACCCCGAAAAAAATCAGCACCGATAGTGCCTGATAGAGGCAATGCATGTGACCTTTCATAATGTCCTCCTGAAAATGAAACGATTCACCTGAAAATCTCATGGAAAACAAAATCTTCAGTTTAGACACAATCTAATTAACGTGGAGAATCTAACAGTATTCACTGAAGGGGAATACCTCCTGAGGAACTTTTGCCGCCAATTGAGGGTCTTTTTGCGGGAAGGATAGGATGTGGAGATGGTCTGATACTTACAGGGACAGATGGTGCGTCATCCGATACTCTTTCAGGGATCTCAGGTATTCTCCAGGCCTTACCCCGTGGTGATGTCTGAAGATGGCGCCGAAATGGGAAACATTGGAATATCCTACGGCGCATGCAACATCGGTAACGCTTTTATGATCCCGTTCGAACAACAGCTTCGCCTGCTCCATACGATATTTGCGAAGAAAACCGTATACCGTGGTTCCGTAAAGCTCTTTAAATCCCTGTTTGATTTTTTTTTCATTGAGCCCCACCTTTCGCGCCAATTCGGCAATGGAGGGAGGAGTGGACATCCGTTCCATAATGATCGTCCTTGCCGCCTGCAGCATAACCACATCGTCCGGTTGCAGGATTGTTTGTTTGCGTTGCGAACCGCACAAGAATTCGACTTCGTAAGAAAGCAACTCGAGAATTTTGCCCCTGAGGAACAGTGAATCTGCCGGCGATGCACCGTTGCGGTTAAATATCTGATGGACGATCGAGGCGGTTACCGGACCGACAGTCGTTATATTCAGAGGATTCTTGCTGTTGACAATCGCTTTGTCAATAATGGTTCGGACCAGATGACCGCCACCGGAGCCCAATAGCTGAGCCAGTTTCTGCGGGGTTATATACAGATGAAATACCTTGATAGGGACCAGGGAATTGACCGTGGCGATTCCGCTTAATTCCGTGTTGAATCCAAAAAACCGAACCACCTCGGAAACACGGTATTTGCTCCAGTCCCCCGGTCTGTTCCTTATGGAGAGAGTGGTATCGCCGGACAGGGTGTATGTGAATTCGAGGCAAGGTTGGGAGTTTTTCTGGAAAGGAGCTTCGATTGATACCTGGGGACAGAAGTGTTCCGTTCTAACGACGACATTGTTCATGGGCTCTACGAAATGCTGCACTAACGAACTGTCAGTATATTGCTTCAGAGCCGTCCGATCGGTAATTATGTTAAGCCCCTTGATGAGTTGCTTGTTGATAGAAGACATCTGACTTTCTGTACGATTCAGCAGGCAGCAAGTTCTTTAGGGCACCTCTATTAATTTGTTGCGCACCCTGATTACTTCGTTGGCCAGTGCTCGAAATCCTCATGTACTCGGTGTACACTCCGGTTTCTGTGCTCTGTCCGCCTCGTACTCATGTCGCTCACGACAATGTATAGAGGTGCCTTTATTCCCGTCCCGGTAAAAGACCCGGCCGGAGTGTATCGATGTCAGAGAAATCGCCGAAGAGTTTTTCCGCTTTCATACTTTGTTCCGCCTTACTTGTCCGGCCCCTAAAATTAGATCAATTATAATTTAGCCTGAATAATTCACCAAAGGAAGAAAAAAACTTAATCGGGAATCGAGGTCGGAAAAGTAGTGACAAGTAACAAGTGACGAGAGGGAAAGTTGGCAGTCGGCAGTGGGTATAGTGCTTAGTTCTCAGTTCTGGGTACTTAGTTGAGGATTACAGAGAAGAGTTTTCATTACTCAGCACTAAGAACTCAGAACTTTCACGTAAGTGAACCAGTAGGCAGTTGGCAAAGGGGAATCAGCATACGGTCTCCAGTTGGCAGTGGGTAAAGGAAGAAAAGGAGTTAGGGAAAAGAAAAGATCGATTACCAATTACCGAATCCCGATTCCCGATCCCGATACCGACGGCGAACCCCGAAAGAAGAACAATCGGGGGTCGGGTGTTTGAACTTTCATGAATTATTCAGGTTAAAAGATACGTAATACATACTCTGATTGCTCAAGCCTCACAGGCCCACACCTTCACTGGGGCACCTACCTCTACGGCACCAGTGTTGATCCTGAGTTGCTTGTGAAGAAGAAGTATTGTAGCATGTCCCTCGGCTTAACATTCACCTTCCACGCTTATTTCAGCCGTCGCTTTGATGTGACGCAGATTCGTCCAATAACCCGCGGATCATCTTCTGATGCTGCGTGCTATGTTTTTTTGCCTCGTTTTTAAAAAAATCAATGCTGGCTTTGCTGAGAGCGATTGTCACCTTGACAGTTTCATCTTTCAACGCCAGATATTCTGGAGAGTGTTCTTGACTGCAAAGATTTGATTCATGATAGCCTTTCTTTCCAGTATCCGGGTTTACGTTTACAATGTGAGACTGCAATAATCTCAAGCGCCTCTTTTGACGTTCGATAGACAATCGCAAAAGGGAATTTCTGCATGATACATCGCCTTGTTCCGGCTTCGTAATCAGGCCATGCTTCAGGATGTTCAAGAATCCGGGACTCTGTACTTCTTACTTCAAGCAGAAAATCCAAACCAAGACCTTTGACCTGCTCATCATACCAAGTTGCAGCGTGTCGTATCTCTGACACTGCTTCTGGGTGATATTCAGCTCGTCCGGGCATAGTCACCAAGAAGATCTTTCCATACCTTGTCCGCCGGGATCATGTTAACCTTACCGGATCGAATGTCCTTAACCCTTTTGCGAACCTCTTGACGCCATGCTAAATCAACAGCGCCTTCATCCTCTGAAGTCGACTCCAGATTTTCAATTATCCAACGCGCAAGAGCCGCCTGCTCTTTAACCGCTAAACGTGATACGTCTTCTTTAATTGCTCCGATACCCATATTTCCTCCCTTTCGAAAATAGGGGACGTTGTTTATTAGCAATAAAAACTCTTCGCTTATCGAAAATCAACATGTCCCCGTATTAATCTCAATAATCCAACTACATCCTAAACCAGGAAAATCTTTTTTTGAATCAAACCGCCTTTTTTCAAGATACGCAATACTCCGATTTTACAAACCGCTTGCTATCTCGCAATAAGCATATCCTCAGCCCCTTTTTGAAACCTATATTTTACGGTGTGAAACGAAACATCCAGCCCGCCGTTCTTCAGTTCCCGGACGACCGCATCGAGATGAGGCGAGCGTTTCCTTTCGAGGGTAACGAGAGGATAGACTTTGACCTCGTTAGCCACACGGCAGAGTTCTTTCACCGATAGGATATGCTGCTCGAGACCCACATGCTCACTGTAAAGGAACAGGTAAGGCGAGGTCAAAGGTTTTGCCTTCGAAAGGAAGTTCGGGTAAAGAAGCATCGATATATCTTCCCGGTTGTTTTCCCTGTTCGTAGTCATTGAAAAACAGCTCCATCGCCTCCATCCTGACCGTTCCAAGGTGTTCGACATCACGGATGGACTCCCAGACATAATCATCAGAATTTTTTGAAACTTCAGAGATAATTTCGGGATAGACCTCACGCACCCGTGAGCGAATCTGATCGGCGGTAAACCGGTAGACGGGGTCTGCCGATGGCTCAAGCCATCCAGCTCTCACAGCACCTTGTCCAGCACACCAATAATACGCTGGGTCACAGCCCCATCCCATTTTTCAGGAATCGCCGTGCGTTTTGCGAGTTTGCCCTGCAGGGCTTCATCGACTGCATGAAGAATATCTTCTTTCCTGTCGCCGACGAGCGTATTGGTTCCGACCTCAATGGTAGCCGGGCTGGTGGTATCATCAAGCATGGTAAGACAGGGAACTTTCATAACGGTTGATTCGACCTGGACGCGGGAGGAATCGGTCAGGACGAACAACGCATCCTTGACCAGACGCAACAGTTCGACATACGCGGCGGACGGCCTGACCTGAACCCCGGGAACCGCTGCAAAGGCCTGTTCCATCTCATTCTCCTGCATGACGGTGACAACATCGGGGTCAAGAAGCATAAGAACCGGCTGCTTTTCAGCCAGCACCTGCACCAGCTGCTCTATTTTTTTCAGTGCTTCAATGTTGTCGAGTGCATCCGCACGGTCGAGCAGAAACAGTACATACTTTTTTGCCTCGAAGCCGAAATCGCCAACCACGGTCGAGCTGTTTGACCGGGTTATCACGGCGGCAAGACTGTCGATCAGCATCTCGCCGACAAAAAAAATCCGGTCTTCATCGACTCCCTCGCTGATGAGGTTGTACTCACCGCTGTGCTCGCTGACAAACATGACATCAGCCACCGAATCAATAAGTATCCTGTTGATTTCTGCTGGAGACTGGCGGTTGTAATCCCGCATACCCGCCCCGACAGACGCAACAGGAAGACTGAGCTTTGCAGCCGCAAGTGCGGCAGAAAGCGAAATATCATCATCTCCGGCAACAAGAACAAGATCCGGCTTTTCAGCGACAAGAGTTGCTCCAAACGCTTTCATCGCCGAAGCAGTTCGCCCGACAGGTGTATCATCGTCATCGGTCTCAACCGGGATAACGCCGTCGGAAATACCGAAAAGAGCCGGGAGATCTTCGCCTGATCGCTCACCCTCAGGTAGCGGCGCACCGGCGGCAAGCACCGCTTTATAGTCGTTATGTTCGTGCAGGGCCTTGTATAACGGCAGAATCTTCAACAAACCATGAGTGCCACCGGCAGTTAAAAGAATCTTTTTCACGACACAATTCCTTTTTACATTATTCAAACATGTTTACCCCAATTACATACAATCTAACCCGAATATTTCACCAAAGGAATAAAAAAAGAGGGAGAGCGGGAAGTGGGAAAGTGTTAGGTGTTAGGTGTTAGGTGTTAGGTGTTAGGTGTTAGGTGTTAGGTGTTAGGTGTTAGGTGCTAGGTGTTAGGTGTTAGGTGTTAGGTGTTAGGTGGAAGATAAAGAATAAT
>JANQGE010000062.1 GCA_028277485.1 Chlorobium sp. | reverse complement strand
GATTACTTCGCTGGTCGGTGCTCGAAATCCTCATGTACTCTATGTACACTCCGGTTTCTGCGCTCCGTCCGCCTCGTACTCAAGTCGCTCACGACAATTAATAGAGGTACTCTAAATAATGTAATGTTTTTATAGGTGCCCTTAATTTGTTGCGTGCCCTGATCTTTCTTTTCTATCGAGGATATTTTTGTATGGTTATGCCGTTGTGTATGATGAGGGTGTTTGGAGTGTACAATTAAGGGCACCTCTCTTAATTTGTTGCGCACCATGATTACTTCGTTGGCCAGTGCTCGAAATCCTCATGTACTCTGTGTACACTCCGGTTTCTGTGCTCTATCCGCCTCGTACTCATGTCGCTCACGACAATTTATAGAGGTGCCCTTAATTAGAAATTCCCTGAACACAGGTTCCGGCTATGAGCGTTAACAGATTATTCTATACGCAAGGAATTCCCGCAGGGATAAAGGAGGTCTGGGATTTTTTTTCCAATCCCCTGAATCTTGCAGAAATAACGCCTCCTGATATGCATATGAGAATCACCAATGAGGTGGACGGCGGTTCTCTGTACGAAGGCATGATTATCAACTATACGCTGTTCCCGTTTCTCAATTTTCCGGTACGGTGGTCGACGCAGATAATACATGTCGACAAGCCCCATGAGTTTTGGGATGAGCAGAAATACGGACCCTATGAGTACTGGCATCACAAGCATCGGTTTCGGGAAATCCCCGAAGGTGTTGAAATGACCGATATCATCGACTATAAGCTTCCTTACGGCTTGCTGGGAGAAGCGCTCAATCAATTGCTCATTCATCATCGGCTTGAAGAGGTGTTTGCCTATCGGCGCAAAAAGATAGAGGAAATTTTCGGAGATATGCAGCCGGTGTAAGTGTTGCTCATTGTTACTTTAGAATTATTTTTGGTATATAAGGATCTATAAAACGTTGTTCTTTCTTTTTTAACTGGTGCCGGTTTGAAAGCCGGAGAATAGGGAAGTACGTGAGATTCGTACACTGTGCCCGCAACTGTAGAACGGTCACTGCGCTTGCAGCCCATGGCCTCATGTGCTGAAAGAGCGGTTGCCGATAACCACTGCCATGTTTCCGCCCGGAAAAATGCGGGAAGGTTATCGGTGAAATTATTCCATGAAAGTCAGGAAACCTGCCAGTTATTTCATTGCTATACAGATGGACTACGGGTTATAGTCAGGCAACAAACAATAACTTTTTCTGTTTCGCGCATCATTTTCGCTGACACTGCAGAAAGGAATTTGCTCTCGTCCGGTTGTGTTTGACAAGTCTTTCAGCTTGTTATCACGAAAAGACGATCAGGAAAATGCCGGCTTGAAAAAAAGAAAGAAAAAGTTCAATCGAAAAAAGACTCAACGTTGTGAGAGGTAAGGTATACGGGGTATCACTGGGACCGGGAGATCCGGATCTTGTGACTGTCAAAGCGCTAAAGACGCTGGCTCAAGCCGACAAGGTATATTATCCGGGTACCATGACCAAATCCGGAGGGGCCAACAGTTTTGCTCTGGAAATTTTACTTACGCATGGTATCCCGCAGGAGAAGTTAAAAAGCATACTTGTTACCATGTCGATGCCTTGGGAAGAGGTGGACAATGTCTATGACGATACCGTTAAGTCCATTATGCAGGACCTCGAAAACGGTTTGCATGTTGCTGTCGTATGCATAGGTGATGCGGGATTTTACAGTACGTTCGGTCATTTGCATGAAAGAATGAAGAGCGCATCAATCGATGTGGAAATCATTGCCGGGGTTCCGGCATTTATTGCTGCCGGAGCATCTGCCCATGTACCGTTAGCACTCCGGTCGGATAAAGTCCTTGTCCTGCCAGGCCTTGAAGATGTCAACGAACTTGACAAATACCTTGACCTGTATGAGACTGTTGTTGTTATGAAGCTGTCCATGATTGGCGAAGGGCTTTACACGTATCTTGAAAAAAGAGAGAAATGTTTTGTGTATGTCGAATATCTCGGCACATCACGTGAATTTGTGAGCCGCTGCCCGGAGGACCTCAGATCACGGCGCATACCATATTTTTCTCTGATGATCTTGTTCAATAACGACCGATATCCAGTGGACCTATGTCTGGAAAGATAACAGTTGTCGGGTTGGGACCGGGGAACCCGGACATGATGACTCCCCGTGTGATCGCAGCGATTCGGAATGCCGATGCTATTATTGGTTACAGCTATTATGTGAGATTGATAGAGAACATTATACCCCGGAACGCGCTTCTGATTGACAGCGGAATGAAGAAAGAGCGTGACCGGGCTGAACGTGCATTTATCCTTGCCCTTGAAGGTATGGGGGTTGTGGTTGTCAGTTCCGGGGATGCAAGTGTATACGGTATGGCACCGCTGATACTGGAGATGCGTCAAAAAAAGGATTACGAAAGTGTGGCCGTGAACGTTGTGCCCGGAGTAAGTGCTTTTCAATCAGCGGCAGCGAAGCTCGGTGCCCCTACAGGACATGATTTTTGCGTCATTTCTCTTTCCGACCTTCTTACTCCATGGGGGCTTATCGAGCGGCGCATCAAAGCTGCGGCGAGCGCCGATTTTGTAACCGCGGTATACAACCCGAAAAGCCGAGACCGTTACTGGCAGATTTACCGTCTCAAAGAGCTGTTTCTGGAGGCCCGACCGGGTGATACTCCAGTGGGTATCGTGCGTCATGCAGACAGGGAGAAAGAGACGGTGGTTATCACAACGCTGTCCGATTTCAACCCCGAGTCCCTCGACATGTTCAGTATTGTGATTATCGGCAATCACCAGACATTCACGGCAAGCTGCGGCATGGTAACCCCAAGGGGTTACTTTGCCGAAAAAGTGTCGAACGAGGCTATTGGCATCGGACAGTCAATCATGAGGGACAGCTTCGGGGCAATTGAGCGTCAACTGAAGCGAAGTGATCATCCCTATGACACAAAATGGGCAATCATTCATGCCATTCATACGACGGCCGATTTTGATTTTGAGAATATTTTTTATGCAGCTTCCGGGACAATAAAGCACATGCACGATAAACTGACTGCAGGAGGTGCAACCATCATTACCGATGTGACCATGGTGCAGTCCGGCATTCGCAGGGCTGCGCTTGAGAGATACGGCATCGAGACTATCTGTTATCTGCACGATCCGCGAGTTCCTGTCATGGCAAATGAACTGGGTGTTACCCGTACACAGGCCGGCATGCGCCTTGCAGTGAAAGAACACCCGGAGGCACTGTATGTCGTTGGCAATGCGCCAACCGCTCTTATCGAGCTGTCCGATCTTTTGTATCGCGGACAGTGTAATCCTATGGGGATCATTGGAGCACCGGTTGGTTTTGTCAATGTGGTCGAGTCGAAATTCAGACTGAAAGCCGCCAGCAGAAAAATACCTGTGGTCATTATCGAGGGCAGAAAAGGCGGCAGCAGCGTTGCCGCGACAATTGTCAATGCAGCGCTGAGTCTCGATGATGCAAAAACCATGATGCCCGGCAAAGATGTCTGAACGCATTACCGTCATTGGATTGACTGATAATCCTGAACCGAAGCTGACGCAGGAAGCCATGCAGGCTGTAAAAAAGCACAAAGTGTTTGCAGGCGGCAAGCGACACAGGAGAATAGTTGCCCGCATGCTGCCTGAGGGCAGCAGGTGGATAACGATCAAGCCGCCTATCGAGAATGTGCTGAAGGCTTTGAGGGATGAGCCGGCACCTGTTCTGGCATTCACGTCAGGTGATCCTCTTTTTTACGGGTTCGGTACGACATTGCAGAAGGCTTTTCCTGATGCTGTCTATACTTACTATCCATCGTTTCACAGTCTGCAGTTGCTGGCGCATCGCTGCAGACAACCTTATCAATCGATGCGGTATGCCTCGCTTACAGGAAGGGGCTGGAGTGAGCTTGACTGCGCCCTGATAGAAGGCGGGAAATTGATCGGGGTGCTGACGGACCGACAAAAGAACCCTGCAGCCGTTGCCAGGCGGGTGCTTGAGTTCGGCTTTTCGGGGTATTCCTTGATTGTGGGGGAAGCGCTTGGCGGTGCAGAAGAACAGGTTTCCGAGTACGCCCTTGAAGATGCCAGCCGGCGCACATTCCATGAGCTGAATTGCGTTATCCTGCGTGCTTTCAGGCCTCATGTGCGGCATTTCGGGATTCCGGATGAAAAATTTGATGGCTTGCCGGGGCGCCCCAACATGATTACCAAGATGCCTGTCCGTATGGCGACACTTGCCCGGCTTGACCTTGTAAACGTCATGAACTTCTGGGATGTCGGGTTTTGTACGGGCTCGGTTTCGATCGAGGCGAGACTGCGGTTTCCACGGGTTGCCATTACGGCCTTTGAAAAGCGGAGTGAGTGCGCTGTTTTTCTTGAAAACAACAGCCGGAAGTTTGGTGCCCCCGGTATTCGTCAAGTGATGGGTGATTTTTTTTTACAAAACCACGCCGAATACACCGGTGTTGAGGGGCAGGTTGACGCGGTGTTTGTCGGAGGGCACGGCGGGTGCCTTGAAGAAATGTTTGCCTGTATCGATCCTTTCCTTTCTGATGGCGGTCGGATTGTTATCAACGCCGTGCAGCGTGAAAGTCTCGAGCAATTTCATGAATGTGCCGGAAGATACAATTACAGGCTTTTTGATGATATGGAGGTTGCTGTAGACAAGCACAATCCGATTACAGTCGCAGCAGCGGAAAAAAAATGAAAACATGACTATACGAACTGTGGCGGTTCTGGTTTCTTCGGACAGCGGTGCTTTACTGGCTCTTTGCCTGAAACAGCAACTTGAAGCGTTGCCCGATTGTAAAGTCGGTATTTTCTCATCCCGCAAGATTGAAGGAGTAACCGTGGTTACGGGAGTTGTTGATTACGTGCGTGATAATTTTAACCGTTACGATGCTTTTGTTTTTATCGGTGCGCTCGGTATATGTGTCCGCGCTATAGCGCCTGTTATCCAGGATAAATATTCCGATCCTGCGGTCGTCAATTGCGATGAAAGAGGTGTGTTTGTTCAACCGGTGCTTTCCGGACATGTCGGGGGAGGTAACGAACTGGCCGGGCTGGTTGCCCGTTTGATCGGTGCACGTCCGGTGATTACCACATCGAGTGATGTGCAGGGGCTGTGGAGCCTTGATATCCTTGGCCGTGAGCAGGGATGGACAATGGAGTTTGCTCCCGGAAAAACACGGCAATCGATCGCCGGAGCCATGTCGTTGTTTGTCAACCATGAGCCCACGGTATTGCTGCTTGAGACAAGAGACGAGCAAACTGATTATCTCGAGCGGAGTAAAGCACCTTTTGTCACGGTGGTTTATGACTATGACGAGATTGATTTTACCGCATGCAGCCTGTTGTTTGCCGTGACTCCCCGCATATTTTCCGTGCCGGTTCCATCTTTTTTCTATCGCCCGAAAGTGCTGTGTGCGGGACTTGGCTGCGAAAAGAATATCGATCCTGAAGCGTTTGTCGCATCGTTCACCAAAGAGATAAAAAAACAGGGGCTTTCGCCTCTCTCTCTCAAAGCTCTCGGTACGGTTGATTTTAAGACACAGGAAAAGGCTTTCAGGCTTGCATCTGAAAAGTTCGGCATCCCCCTGCAGGGATTTACAGCAAAACGGCTCGAGGGTATTGAAGATGTGCCGAATCCTTCCGAAACCGTTTACCGGAAAGTGGGTGTCCACAGCGTGGCGGAAGCCTCGGCAGCATTGCTTGCAGGGGAGGCCCGGTGGCTTGTCGAGAAGTGGAAAGTTGCTCTTCCGGGTTTCAGCCAAGGTGAGCCCAGGTATTATACGTTTGCAGTCTGTATGGACAGGAAAGCTGTTCGCAAAGGGCGTGTTGCTATTGTCGGTGCAGGGCCCGGGGATCCGGAGCTGGTTACAGTTAAGGGGAAACATTATCTGCAGACCGCTGATCTCATTCTTTACGCAGGAAGCCTCGTGCCTGAAAAACTTACGCACTATGCCAAATCCGGTGCAAAGGTCAGAAATTCTGCATCCATGACCCTTGAAGAACAGTTTTTACTGATCGACAGGTTTTACCGGCAGGGCAAGTTTATCGTCAGGCTGCATACCGGGGATCCTTCGATATACGGGGCCATTCAGGAACAGATGGCATGGTTCGAGTCGAGCGGCATGGACTACTGCATTGTTCCGGGGGTATCATCCTTTCAGGCTGCCGCAGCAGCGCTTAAGTCACAGTTCACCGTTCCCGAAAAAGTGCAGACGATTATCCTGACCCGCTATAACGGAAAAACGCCGGTGCCTGAAAAGGAAGCTCTTGCCGAACTTGCCCGGTCTCAGGCGACTCTCTGTCTCTATCTCAGTGCCAAGTGGGCGAAAGAGGTTCAGGAGGAGCTGCTTTGTCACTATGATCCATCCACGCCGGCGGCGGTCTGTTACCGGTTAACCTGGGATGACGAGCAGGTATGGCGGGGAAAGCTTGGGGAACTTGCGACACTGGTCAGGCAGAGCGGGAAAAAACGGACTATCCTGATTATCGTCGGAGAAGCTATAGGGGCAAGGGAAAGCCGGTCAAAACTCTATGACCCCTCCTTTTCACACGGTTTCAGACGTGCTGTGGATACACATGAAAATGATGAATCATGATTATGGTCTTTGGGGGGACAACGGAGGGTAAACAAACTGCCCGGTTTCTGGATAAGCAAGGTGCGGCGTATCTCTATTCCACTAAAACCGAGACCGAGCCATTTTTCATGAGGTGCGGTGAATACCGTTTTGGCGCTCTTGATGAACACCAAATGGCGAGTCTTTTCAGAGTAAGGAACGTAACTGTTGTCATCAACGCTGCGCATCCCTTTGCATCTCTTCTTCATAAAACCCTTGCCAACGTTTGTTTGCGGCTTTCTTTGCCTGTTATCAGGTTTGAACGCACCTATGATATTCCTGAAGAGGCAGCTCACAGCAATAAGGTGCACTATGTGAACGGTTTTCCTGAGGCGATCGGTCTGTTGAGAGCCCTGAGGCCGCAAAGAGTTCTCGCTGTAACCGGTGTGCAAACTGTAGGTGCATTGCGGCCTTACTGGAGTGAGCATGAGATGAAGATCCGAATTCTGCCTTCCGGCCAATCGGTTGTCGCTGCACATCAACAGGATTTTCCCCCGGATGACCTCATTCTTCTAAAGCCTTCCGGCCTCCTGGAAGAGGAGCGGCAGATTATTAGGGCATACGGCATTGACTGTTTGTTGGTCAAGGAGAGTGGCACGTCAGGTTTTTTACCTGTTAAAATCAAGGCGGCCATGACTTGTGATATTCCGGTGGTTGTTGTAAAGCGTCCACGGTTGCCCGGGTCGTTTATCACGATTACAAGCGAGACTGAATTAAACAGGGAAATGGACAGAATCGGCCAGGTGTATCATGCGGAACGGTAATTCCCGGCAGCTGAGGTGCGGCTATACGACCGGTACATGCGCAACTGCTGCAACGACCGCGGCCCTCGAAGCATTGTTGACACAGGAGTCTCAGGAGTCCGTAAAAATCACGCTGCCGTCCGGAAACTGTGTTGACTTTGTGATTGAAGAGTGTGTGGTGACTTCTGACACTGCTCTCTGTGGTGTGCGAAAAGATGCGGGGGATGATCCGGATGTCACCAATGGTTTGATAATACGCAGTGAAGTAAGGCTTATGGAAAACCTTGCTCATGGAGAAGTTCTTTTTTTGCAGGGAGACGGTGTTGGCAAGGTCACTCTTTCCGGGCTCGGTGTTCAGGTAGGTGAGCCCGCAGTAAATCCTGTGCCGAGGCGTATGATAATGAATGCGGTGGGGTCATTACTGGAGAAGTTTCAGGTTGAAGGAGGCGTTGCCGTTACCTTGTCGGTGCCAGGCGGGAGACAGGTTGCGAAAAAAACGATGAACGAAAAAGTAGGAGTGGTTGGCGGTTTATCAATTATCGGAACAAGCGGTATCGTCGTCCCTTATTCTGGAGAGGCGTATCTCGAGAGCATCAGGTGCGCCCTGCAGGTTGCTTTGCATAATGGATGCCGAAAGGTGGCGATAACGTCAGGAGGCAGAAGTGAAAAAATTCTCAAAAAGCTCTATCCTGAACTGCCCGATATGGCGTTTATACATTACGGCAACCGTATTGGGGAAACACTGGAAATGATCCGGGAGTACGGTTCCTTCGAGGAGGTTTCGGCAGGGGTTATGCTGGCGAAAGCAACAAAGCTGGCTCAGGGGGAACTGGATACTTCAAGCAGGAACGTGCCGGTGAACCGGGATTTTATAGCAGATCTTGCAGAAAAAGCCGGATACGACCGTGATACTTGCCGGAAAGTACTCGACGTTACCCTGATAAGAAATATTACGGAGATTATTCCTTTCGGGAAAGAAGAGCCTTTGTATCGAGAGTTGTCCAGAGAGTGCTACCGGGTATGCAGCCGGCTTGTTCCCGGAATGCAGCTTACCTTTGTGCTCATGAACATGGCGGGAAGCTGTGTCACCCGGAACTCTTTGGAAGATAACCCGGCATAGCTCTGGTAGCGGTGAACCAGTGATGGTTTGAACATCCAGGCCGGGCCGGGACAATTTGCACCAACATAAGAGCAAAACAACATTTGACTATGGGGGGAAAAAATAAGGTACGAAGACAGATCAACAAGAAAGCAATTCTGCTGGCTCATTTCGGGACAAGTTATCCTTCGGCTTTACCAGCCCTGGATAACATTAAAAAACAGGTTCAGCAACAGTTCCCTGAGATCGAGACGAGACTGTGTTTTACCTCAAACAAAATAAGAACTATCTGGTCGTCGAGAAGAAAGAATCCTGAACGATGGTTTGAGCAGGGAGTGGCCGAAGAATTTATGTATGCTCAAAGCTTTCTGGGCGCGATCGGGAATTTGCAGGATCAGAACTACCGTACCGTTATTGTTCAACCAACCCATATTTACCACGGGGAGCAGTACGAAGACTTACAATCCTATGTCAGGGCGTTACAATCAATCAAGACAGTAAAACGGGCATGGGCGCCGTTTGAAAAGGTTGTTCTGTCACGCCCGACTTTGGGTACGTACGGCATCGAGCACAGTTACACGGATGACATACAGGAGGTTATACAGGCTTTGGAGACGGATATCATGAAAGCAAGGGCATTGAATGCGTCACTGGTTTATGTTGGTCACGGTAATGATTTTTTTTCATCGGGTGCTTTTTTCGAAACACAAAAGGCTGCCAGAGACACCTATCCCGATGCGGATATCCATATAGGTATGGTTGAGGGGTATCCGGGGATCGATGAAATTGTTGAAACATTGAGAAAGGATTCTGTGAAGAAGGTGCTGCTGAAACCGTTTATGATCACTGCCGGTGATCATGCATACAATGACATGAACAATCAGGATCCTGATTCATGGAAAAGCAGGATAGAATCACTTGGTATTCATGTAGATGTGGTTATGGAAGGATTGGGTTCCAATGATGATTTTGCGCAGATTTTTGCCAGAAGAATTCAGGAAGCCGCCGATGACAATGATATCAGCCTCGGTTCCGGGAAAGTGATTGCTTCGGGAGAAACCGCGGTGACCAGGCAGGGAGTGTAACGGTTCTTTCTTGTATTGCGGGCTTTTGCATACCATTGGGGGTGCCGAATTTCACGATCTACACCGAACTGTAAATGCTTTCAGGGCAATGGGAGGCTTCGAGAAGGTAGCCCTGGGGTATCCTCTGATGAGTACCCGGGAAGATATGGAGAGAGTAGCTGCCGCCGTAACGGCATCGATTCCGGCGGAACGTTCGAAAAAAGACGCGGTGCTGCTGATGGGGCATGGTACCCACCATCCGTCCAATGCATTTTACGCGGCCTTGATGTTTCAGTTGCAGCTCGATGACCCCAACATCTTTGTGGGTACGGTAGAAGGATATCCGGAAGTGGATCTGCTGAAACAGCTTTTGCTCGAAAAAGGAATCAAAAGGCCTATATGCTCCCTTTCATGTCGGTGGCTGGCGACCATAACCATTTTGCCCTCTTACACCGGTGATGAACTGGTTGTGACCGCTACCCGGTTCCCGGTCAAGGAAAAGGAAAGTTCCCGTTTCGTAACGGTAGCCGACAGTGAGAAGCTCAGAGAAACAGGCGCCACGAATGTCATGGAAGCGCTTGGGCGAATAGGCGGTCTGGGCTACAAGTCGCTTGCACCTATAGGGATCAACAAACAGGGGATGAACAGTTCGGTGTATGTCAGGGGCGTGGAGGATGGTGAACTTATTCTGATCAATGCTTCTCCTTTCACCAATATCTATATCGATTACCAATACTCCTGGTATGAGACCGCATTTATAGATCGTTATGATTCCGGCAAGGTTGAACGGACTGACCAGGAGAGCACATTTCATTTTCTCGATTTACGATACGAGAACGAACGGTTCAGAGCCAAGGCCTTTGGTATGCATGACAAGCGTATTACGGCCGATTATGTGGATACTGTGTTCGATGAGGAAAAAGAGCGTTTAAATTACAACTATGGGGTCGAAAGCGATTACCGCTTTGTTTTCTCCGGAGGCACGGAGGTCATTGCAGGCGCGGACTATGTGCATCGTTTTGCTGACTACAAGAACAACTACGGTGAAAAATCCCGGGATGATTACGGTATCTTTGCCGAGTTGAGGAAGGATTTCAATGATGAGATGATCCTTACGCTCGGAGTTCGTGAACAATTTATAGATAATGAAGAAGGAACTACCGACTATGATTCATTTCTTCCGAGTGCTGGGGTGACCTGGAAGGTCGATGAGAGCTGGAATCTTTTTGTCAATGCAGGCAAAGCTTTTCAGGCTCCTACCTTTACCCAGTTGTATTACGAAGGCCGCATAATCGTCGGGAACCCGGATCTGGATCCGGAATCGGGGTGGACATACGAGGCCGGTTTCAAGTGGGATTCGGAACATGCGTCAGCCAGAGTCGCAGGGTTCTACATGACCTACAAGGACAAAATAGAAATCGACCGTTCACAGGGCAGGCCATATCATTATTTCAATGCAGGCTCATTCGATACCAAGGGTGCCGAATGGAACCTCGGTCTTTATCCTTTCTCCGGCCATGACGGTTTTCTTTCAGATGTCTCATTTTCTGCTGCAGGTTACTGGGCAAACCCTGTAGCTGAAAATCCGGACGGTGAAGATTACCAGCCGGGGCCGAAATTCCAGAACACATTCGGGGTTTCCTATGCGACATCGCCTTTCAATCTCGATCTGCAATGCCGTATTCTTGCCGGCAGGGAAGACGATCTTGAGAATTATACCGCTTTCGACATGACCGGCAAGGTAAAAGCCTGGAAAGGATACGTTACCTTTGCGGTTGAAAACGTTTTCGATACCGAGATTCAGACGACCGGAAACCTTCTCGAAGATGCAAAAAGCCGGTTTGTGTATTATGAGCCAGGAAGGCTTGCCAGGCTGGGTTACCTGGTATCGTTCTAATTCCTTTCGAATGTTTTTCTCCGTCAGTGCTTCCTTCCCGAAAGGGAGGGAAGGCTGCCGGTTTCTATAATCGCAATGTAAAAGAGCTGATGAGTGACTCCCCGAAAAAGAAAAGGCGTAGACGTCTGACGATGCCGAGGGAAAAAATCGCATGGTTTCCCGTTATCGACCCTGATTTATGCAACAACTGCAGTTCCTGTTATGATTTCTGCCCTAAAAATGTTTTTGCGCCTGCCAGGGTAGAGGAAGGGGGGCTCCGTCGTCCGAAAATGACGGTTGCCGGACCGTATAACTGTATTGTGCTTTGTACTGCATGCAGAAAAGTATGTGCTGCGGAAGCAATTTCGTTTCCACCACGCGAGGATTTCGAATGTTATGTGGAATACCTCGATTGATACTTAAAAAGTGGGTGCCCAAGTGTTTGACAGATCAATTGTTTTCGGTATACTTTGTTCAACGTTATGGTGCCATGCATCTGTTTTGCAAGGCTTAAAAGGGAATCCGGTGCAAATCCGGAACAGTACCCGCTGCTGTAATCCCGCATTGGCAATTTGCCAATGAACGTGTTCCGACAATTATGTCACTGTTCCGGGCCACTGGAACGGGAAGGCTGTCGGAGCCGGGAAAGTCAGAAGACCTGCCATGATACAATCGCTTCGGGTTAAAGCAACGGTTTACACGTATGAAAAGGCTTGCATATCTTTTAATGGTGTTGATTCGCCATCGTTTTTCGAAAGCGGCGTGCTTTGCCGCCATGCTTTTCATTGTGGTTTTTCTTGCCGGCGGCTTGTATGGCTGCAGTGACGAACCGGATAATTCCAGAACGGAAACGCCTCCACAGTCAAAGGATGTGCTCGCTGATAAGGCTGCTGAAGCTGCGCTTTCCTATGCTAAAGGTTTTACCTTGCATGACCATGACGGTTTCAAGACGCTGATAGTTACTATCGATCTCGAGGGCCGTAGAGATACGTTTCACTACCTGCTTCTTCCCAAAAAAGCTTCTTTGCCTAAAGGTTTTGATGATCATCTGACGATCAGGACTCCTGTTGAACGCATTGCCCTGTTTTCGACAACGCATATAGGCTATATCGATCTGCTTGGATGCAGTGACAGAATTATCGGCGTTGCCCGTCCCGATTATGTCAATACAGCATCTTTGCAGGAACGGATTCGAAAAGGTGACATTTCGGAAATCGGCATGCCGTTCAGCCCCAATGCAGAGGTCATTCTCGAATTGAACCCTGAAGTGATAGTTGCAACCGCTCTTCCCCCTTCGCGAAAAACCGACCACCAAGCTATTGTAAAGTCCGGAATTCCCGTTGTCGTTGTTGCCGAATGGCTCGAACAGTCGCCTCTTGGAAGGGCCGAATGGATAAAACTCTATGCAGCCCTGTTCGATCGTGAAGAGCTTGCCAAGGAGAAGTTTGCCGGTATTGAACAGTCGTATGATGCTCTCGCGGCCCTTACCGATACGGTAACTCATCATCCTTCAATTATTCCCGGAATGCCGTTCAAGGATTCCTGGTTTGTTCCCGGAGGAAAAAGCTATGTTGCCGAGCTGCTCAGGGACGCCGGCGCTCACTATCATTGGAACGACCGGGCAAAAACCGGGAGCATTAAAATGGACATGGAGGCAGTCTATCCTGTTGCGCTTGAAGCGGAATTCTGGCTCAATCCCGGGACAGTGCTTTCTCTCGATGAACTGTTGGCCAGGGATGCAAGGTTCAAAGATTTTTTGTCAGTGAAAACCGGCAAGGTCTACAACAACAACAAACAGTTGAATCCTGCCGGAGGGAATGCGTACTGGGAACAGGGAGTTGTTCAGCCCGACAGGATCCTCGAAGACCTCATAAGAATTCTTCATCCCGGTATTCTCCGTGGCGATGCCCTTGAGGATTCATTAATGTTTTACAGGCATGTACGGTAGGATGGTTTCACAAGCAGGCGGTCAAACAGGTACAGATCATCCCTGGCCTCTTCTTTCTCCAAAAAGCAGCCTGATCGTTTTGCTTTTCGCGGTTGCCGTGTTCTTTTTTCTGCTTGACCTTGTGCTGGGATCGGTGAAAATACCTTTTGGAAGCGTGATTGGTATCGTGTCGGGAAGAGGTTGCGACAACGAGGCATGGGAGAAAATCGTCACGTACATTCGTATCCCGAAGGCCTTGACTGCCGTTATTGCCGGGGCTGCCCTTTCGGTGAGCGGCCTCCAGATGCAAACGTTGTTCCGTAATCCCCTTGCAGGACCTTCTGTACTTGGAATTTCAGCCGGTGCAAGTCTCGGGGTCGCCATGATCATGCTGGCTTCGGGGGCGGCAGCAAATTCTTTCGCTATAAGACAACTCGGCCTTGGAGGGAGCTGGCTGATCGTTGTTGCTTCAACGCTTGGGGCGGCTTTCGTCTTGCTCATCGTCCTGGGGATAGCGATTAGAATAAAAGATAATATAGTCTTGCTCATTGTGGGTATCATGGTTGGTAACATCACGATATCCATTATCAGCATCTGGCAGTATTTCAGTGAGCCCGAGCAGATTCAGGATTACCTGATATGGACATTCGGAAGTCTTGGAGGTGTCCTGGGCAGTCAACTGTATGTGCTCGCCACTGTTGTTGCCATTGGACTCCTGATCTCGTTTGCGGCATCAAAGTCTCTCAATGTGATGCTTCTCGGTGAGAATTACGCTCGAAGCCTCGGGATGAGTACGCTTTACATCCGGATTACCGTAATTGCCGCCACAAGTCTGCTTGCAGGAAGTGTGACCGGCTTCTGTGGCCCTATCGGTTTTATCGGTATTGCAGTTCCTCATCTGACTCGTTCGATGCTCAACACGTCGGATCATCGTTTTCTTATGCCCAGTTCCTGCCTTGTCGGAGCGATTTTGATGCTGGGATGTGATATCATAGCGCAGATGCCCGGGAGTCAGACCACTCTTCCCATCAATGCCGTAACGGCCCTCATCGGTTCTCCGGTCGTCATATGGGTTATTATGAAGAACAGAAATCTCAAGTCATCGTTTGCGTGAACAAGGAAGTATTGCATATACAAGACCTCGCCATCGGTTATCATAGCCGCCGCCTTGCACAGGAAGCAAAAAAATACGGCAAAAAATTCAGGGGTAAGGTCGTCGCCGAAAAGCTGTTTCTCGGCCTTGCCGAAGGTGAGCTGGTTTGTCTGCTCGGGCCGAACGGGTCGGGTAAATCGACATTGATGAGAACAATAGCCGGAGTCCAGAAACCGATTGGCGGGCACGTGACGCTTGACGGCAAGCGGCTTGAGAAGCTGTCAACGAAAGAGGTCGCAAGGCTCCTGAGTATTGTGCTGACTGACAGGGTCATGACCGGCAATCTTTCGGTCTATGCTCTTGTTGCTCTCGGCCGTTATCCTTATACCGGATGGATGGGAACCCTTTCCACGGATGATGAGGCCGTTGTCAAGAAGGCTATTGAAACCACCGGTATTCGCAAGTTCGCCCATCGTCATATCGGCGATCTGAGTGATGGTGAACGGCAGAAAGTAATGATTGCCCGTGCGCTTGCACAGGATACGCCTGTCGTATTGCTCGATGAACCAACAGCTCATCTCGATCTTCCAAATCGTATAGAGATTGTACGCCTTCTGAAACAACTTGCCAGGGAACAGAAAAAGTCTATCGTGATGTCGACGCACGAGCTGGATCTGGCTTTGCAGGCCGCTGACAGGATATGGCTGATGAGCCCGGTAAAAGAAAGTGACAGCAGGGCGGGGGTTGAGATGATTTCTGGAATGCCTGAAGAGCTTATCCTTGACGGGCGGCTTGAAAAGGCTTTCAAACGTAACGGATTCGAGTTTGATCGCACGTCCGGCTCGTTCAGGATACATCACCATTACAGGGGATGTATAGGGCTTGTCGGGGAAGGAATGCTTGCCTACTGGACGAAAAGGGCGCTTGAGAGAATCGGATACCGGGTTGTAATAGATGGATCGTCGCCTTTCAGGATAGAGGTTTCGGATGATAGCGGCACCCGCTGCTGGCGTTATTATAACGGGAAAAACAGCAAGCCGGTGGAACTCCGTGATATCGGGGACGTTATTGACGTCATCAAGGAAAGCAAAGCAGGGGAGGCTGTTATATGATGGCATGGATATCAGGGTTCGAAAGCCGGATTGGTGTTTTGCTCCTGCTGACGGTTTCATGTTTTTTTTCAGGCTGTTCGAAAGCGGAAAAAAACACCGTTACGATCAGCCAAGAAGAAAAGGAACAAAGGGTAAAATACGCCAAACGTTTTTCCATGACAAAGCAGAACGACCGATGTGCACTGATTCGGGTGCTCTCTCCGGAAGGTGCGGATGTTGGAATCGAGTATTCTTATTTGCTTGTTCCGGAAGATCTGCCGGTTCCTGAGCATCCTGCGGGTGTCAGGGTGGTCAGAACTCCTCTGAAACGTGTTACCTGCGAAAACGGTTTTCAGGTATCACTGATTGATATGCTTGGCTGTTTCGAAGCCATCAAGGGAGTTTCGGGAAAAAGGCGGGTTGGACAGGACAAGGTACACAGGATGATAGACAACGGTGATCTGGCTGTAACCGGTTTCATGAGAGGGCTGAACATGGAAACCCTGCTCGAGGTCGATCCTGAACTTGCATTTGTCAACGTTACCAGCATTTCTTTGGATATTTTTGAAAAAATGATGGCGTATGGGCTCCGGCCAGGCTTTTTCTGTGCTTCACTTGAAGAGCACCCTCTCGGTGCTTTGGAGTGGATCAAGTTTGCCGGAGCTTTCTTTGGAAAGGACAGTCTTGCTGCAAAGATTTTCAGGGAACGGGAACAGGCATATCTTGATGTGAAGCAAAAAGTGGCCCATTTGAATTATCGGCCTTCGGTCATTGCAGGATACAGCAGGAAAGGTGCCTGGTCGACCATGGGTTCTTCACGCTGGTTTGTGACCATGCTTGATCATGCAGGGGGGAATTACGTGTTCAAGGGACAAGAACTGGAGCGGGGGCATATTCTCAGCCATGAAGTTGCCATGGATGCCGGAATGAAAGCGGATTTCTGGGTGAACACGCACTTCAGGATAACAGATCTCGACGGATTGCTGCAGGAGGATGAGCGTTACGGTTTGTTTCGTTGCGTTCAAAACGGCATGGTATACAATAATAACAACTATCGGTTCGATAACGGTCGAAACCGTTTCTGGGATGCAGGAATGACCGAGCCTCATGTTCTGCTTAAGGATCTGATCGGCATTTTTCATCCTGAAGCTCTGCCAGGCCATACGTTAAAGTATTACAGGCGTTTACAGTAAGCGCCGGCAGGAGGCATTGATTCAACAGGAGTATTCTATGAAGTTGGGTAAATATGGCGACGTAGATGTTTATCGTATTCAGAAGATGCTTGTTGTGCGGTTCAACAAACCGCACCGGGTAATTTCAACCTGCAGGGTGAACGGTGGTCTTCATGATGACCTGGAATGCATTTTCAATCACCAGTCATGTGAGCCTGTCGGCCATAGCAGAAAAGATCTCAAAACCATATTGTCGGCTCCCGAACGTTATCTGCAGCAACTGTGCGAACGTTTTGAACTGCCGGAAAAAACAGCATCTCTCGGGACTGCGGCAAACATGAACTACGCTGCTATCGAGACACAGTCTTTCAGGGATCTGAAGGTGACGGCGATTTGTACCGGCGGCGTTGAAGGCAACGCGGGAAGAGCAGGCGATCCTGCATCCGTTTATGAAAACGAGGATGGGTTCGAACCGCTTGACCGTATTGGAAAAGAGCCTCATGGAACGATCAATACCATTCTTGTGATCAACCACGAACTTACAAGCGGAGCCATGGTTCGCGCCATAGTGACTGCTACAGAGGCCAAGACAGCCGTTTTGCAGGAGTTGGCCGTATCCTCGAGATATTCCGAGGGACTGGCTACCGGTACGGGGACTGATCAGATCGCGGTTGCGTGCGCACTTACCGGCGGCAAGCCGCTGACCAGTGCCGGAAAGCATGCCAAGCTTGGAGAACTGATCGGGCTTGCTGTTTCTGGGGCGATACGCAGGACACTTGCGCTTCAGAACTCGTTGACTCCGGAAAGTCAACGTTCCATCATTGCCCATATCAGGCGTTTTGGCGCAACCCGGGAGAGCATGACAAAAGCTGTGGCCGGAAGACTTCAGCGAGAGACCGCCGAGGTTTTCGGGCGCAATTTCCTGAGTCTTGACCGTGACCCCATGGCGGTCGGGGCCGCATGTTCGCTGGTACATGCCCGGGATAAAATAGCCTGGGGCATCCTGCCGGAATCATGTATGAAAGAGATTTTTGTTATGTTCGGTGCGCAGCTTGCCGCTGGAATCTCTTCCCGTGTTGACCGTTACGCAGTCTTTGCGGAAAAGCTGTCGAGGGAAAAAGCCGGTATAGACAATCATGATTTTCTGGAATTTATGTATGCTTCGTGTGCGCTTGGCTACAGTGAAAAATGGAAAGACTGAAACTTGCTCTTGTACATCTCAATGTCAGGCACGGCGAGCCTGAACAAAATCGAAACGAGCTGATTGCTTTTAACACAGGGGCAGCGGAAAACGGAGCGAAGATTATTGTCAACACCGAACTTGCGGTTTCCGGCTACAGTTTCAGTTCGCGTAACGACATCGCATCTCTGGTTGAGTCACAGCAGGGGGTGACGATTAAGGTTTTGCAAGAGGTTGCGTCTCATTACAGTTGCTTTATCGTGCTTGGCTATGCCGAAAGAGATGATGAAACAGGTATTTATTACAACTCTGCTGCGGTTATCGGTCCTGACGGGAAATTGCTGTTGAATTACCGGAAGATAACAGCCGAAGTTCGTTGGGCATGTGCAGGTGCGCCGTTTCAGCACAATACATTTCCGACACCCTGGGGAACAATCGGTATCCTGATCTGTTCCGACACCTATTACGGCGCTATTCCGAGAATGTCCTCCCTGAGAGGTGTTGATCTCCTGCTTGTGCCTGCCAACTGGCCTGGCGGATCGCTTGACCCGAGAGAACTCTGGCAGGCGAGGGCAAAAGAGAACGGTTTTTTTCTTGCCGCCTGTAACCGGTCGGGAAAAGATAAAACCATGTCATGCGAGGATGCATATTCCTGTGTTTACGGAGCGAACGGGGAGAGGATTCTTGAGTCGCGCAGCTGTGAGTCGGATGTATTTTATACAGAGCTGCCACTGGAAGACGGCAAGCTTCTTTCTCAAAGGGAAAAACAACTTCAGTCCAGGAAACCTTCGATGTACGCACCGATGTACCTCGATATGCGTTACGCCACCGACTTGACAAGCTATTACGAGCTTCCTGAGCCATCTGAGATAAAGGTTGTGTGTCGGCCGCTTCATGCGAAAGAGCTTTTTTTAGACGATGTGCTTGAGAGTCATATCAGGACCTATAGTGGAGAAAAGTCGGATTTGCTGATATTTCCGGTTGGTCTTTCTGATGATAAAGAGCAGGCGTTGAGTCGACTGTCTTCGGCAGCCCATAAGCATCATGTAGATGTGTGTGCGGGTGTTGTCTCTGAGAGAAATGGAAGTATGGTGATTGCGCTTGCGGAGAAAGACGGCAATCTCTCTGTCAGGTCGAACGAAAACAGCAAGCTTCTTTCTGTGGACCTCGACAATGCGCGAGTTGTGCTTGCCTTCAGGGATGAACTGTATCACCCTGAGATGGTCATTGCTTCTGCCAAGCAGGGGTGTGATCTCATTGTTTGTCCTGCTTCCGATCTGGATGATCATGACCGCAGGGTTCTCGGTGCCCGCTCAATCGAGCAAGCAGCACTTGCCGTCAGCGGGAACAGCCTTGCGTTTGTCTGCCAGCCTCCCGAAGGGCATTATCGCTGGGCGGAAACCTGTGCGGATAACGGAGCGGGTTGTTCAGTAACGCTCGATATCGGAAAGTTGAGACAGAAGAAATTTTACGAGAGGCTCGATTATGATCTTCTGCTCAGAAGTCGCAAGACAGAACGGATATGACCGTTGGGAAAAAAGGAAAAGTAACTATTGCAGGTGCTGGTCCGGGAGATCCGGAGCTGCTGACGCTTAAGGTTTTGAAACGTCTGCGGGAAGCCGATGTTGTTCTGCATGATTCCCTGATTTCACCGGAAATACTGGCACTTGTACCGGACGGTGCAGAAAAAATACATGTTGGCAAGCGCTGCGGCGATGGTCAAGATCAGAGGGAAAGACAGGACAGTATCAATGCCATGATGGTCCGCTATGCTTTGGAAGGCAAGCAATGCGTTCGTCTCAAGGCGGGGGATCCTTTTGTGTTCGGGCGCGGCGTCGAGGAGGTCCGGGCTCTCAGGGAAAACGGTATCGAAGCCGAAGTCATCCCCGGCATAACCGCCGGTCTTGCTGCCGCAAATATGCTGCATATTCCCATTACCGAACGTAACCGAACAACATCGCTGCTGTTTTGTACCGGCCATACGGCCAACTACTCATTCGAGCAGTTTCAGGCTGTGGTCTCCCTGCTCAAGGAAGGGAGCCCGATCGTGATGTACATGGGCATCAAAAATCTCGAGCCTGTCGTCAGACAGCTGCTTGATGCCGATCTTCCACCATCCCTTCATGTGTCTATCGTTTCGAACGTATCGCTTCCGAATCAGAGGCTGATAATGGGAACACTGAAGACGATTTGCGATATTGTCAGAGACCGGGGAGTGGAAACACCGGCGGTTTTTTTTATCGGTGAGCACACCGTGCCGGCAAAGAGCGTTTTTTTGAATTCAACAACCATGGAAATCGATGAAACTGTATACCAGAACGGGGGACGAGGGAAAAACCGGCCTTTTCGGAGGCTCAAGGGTTGACAAAGACGATATAAGAGTTGATTGTTATGGAACGTTTGACGAGGTCAATTCATTGATCGGACTGCTGCGCTCGAAACTTGCTGTGGATCACGAATGGCAGGGTCGTCTTCATGAGACGCAGGTGACATTCATGAACATGATGTCCCATCTTGCAACGCCATCTGATTCACCAAAGCCGAACAGTTCTCCACTTCCGCTCGATGAAGCGGAAGTCTGCGAACGCTGGATCGATGAGCTGGAAGAAGCTTCCGGACCGTCCGAGTATTTTCTGCTTCCGGGAGGAACGGAGATTTCCGCTCTCTGCCATGTTATACGGACCCAGGTGCGCCGGGGAGAAAGAACGCTTGCCTCACTCATGAGAAAAGAACCGGTTCACCCGTCTATACCCGCTTATGTCAACCGGCTGTCCGATCTTTTCTTCGCCCTTGCCAGAGCGGAAATGGCCGGTTCGGGTGTCAAAGAGGAGCGATGGCGCTCGTTTGTCTATAAAAAGCGAAAGCTGCACTGAGAAATGTTTAAACCGGCTTTTCTTCTGGCGGCGCCTTCCAGCAATACAGGCAAGACCACACTGACGCTCGCTCTTCTGCGCCTGCTCGCCCGGAAAGAGAGACGTGTCCAGCCGTTCAAATGCGGTCCCGACTATCTCGACACCTGTCTCCATACGATGGCATCGAAGGTTGACGGGAGAGGGAGGCAGGGAAGAAATCTCGATATATTCATGGCTTCCGAAGACCATGTGAAGGGGGTGTTTCTTCGGCATTGTGCCGAAGCCGACGCCGCTGTCGTTGAAGGAGTGATGGGGCTGTTCGATGGAGCAGTGAAGTCCGAAGGGAGCAGTGCGGCTATCGCCAGGATGCTCGATATTCCGGTAGTGCTCGTCGTCGATGCAAAAGGGGTTGCCTATTCGGTAGCCCCGCTTCTTTACGGATTCAAGCACTTCGATCCTTCGCTCCGTCTTGCCGGGGTGATTTTCAACCGGGTCAATACGCTGTCACACTATGAGTTTTTGAAAGAGGCGTGCCGGGATGTCGGCGTCGAACCTCTCGGTTATGTGCCGAGGGATGAGGCGATGGTCGTTTCCGGACGCTATCTCGGCCTGAACATCTCGGCCGACGCCGATCAGGAGTCGGCCATTACGGCCATGGCCGATCACGTGGAGAAGACGGTCGATGTGGAACGATTGCTCGAACGCTGCGAGAGCGATATCCCGCTTCCCGTACCGTGCCCGCCGGAGCGACGCCGGGGCAGCGCGGTCATCGCCGTGGCCCGCGATGAGGCCTTCAACTTCGTCTACGCAGAAAATCTCGATATTCTCGGTCGTTACGGAAAGCTTGAATTCTTCAGCCCGCTCGATGACGCAGTACTGTCCGATGCCGATATGCTCTATCTGTCCGGCGGGTATCCGGAACTCTACGCGGGCAAGCTCGCTGAAAACATCCAAATGCGAAGGCAGGTGAAAGCGTTCGTTTCCCGGGGAGGGGTGGCGTACGCCGAATGCGGCGGGATGATGTACCTCGGGAACTCGATAACCGGCAGAGACGGGGTGAACCATGAAATGTGCGGTGCGCTCGATCTCGAAACCTCCATGCAGGATGCGCGTTTGCATCTCGGGTACAGGAAAGTCGATCTTTCCGCCGCAGGATATGCAGGGGAGCTCAAAGGGCATGAGTTTCACTATTCCAGTCTTGCCAGAATCGGGCATCTTGACAATGTGGCTGAAGTAAAAACCGCACGCAGCAGAGTTGTCGAAACCGCTGTTTTCAGAGTAAGGAATACATTTGCCTCCTATGTGCATCTTTACTGGGGGGACACGCCGGATTTTCCGCAGTACTTGCTCGGGCAGCATACTGCATCGCAGTGAAAACCCTTTGATGCACACAGTCAATGCGGCACCGGGAGGGGACATGTCAGGGGTTTATGAGTATCTCGATCTCTTCATCTGAAAGATCATAGTGATAAAATGTCCTGAAATACTCCCGGACGATCTCCTCAATATCAACGCTGTACACTTCAGGGTAGAGCAGGTTTGCAAGCCAGGGGATGCCGAGCAGCCGGTTGATGCTTGCCGGGCGGTCGAACCAGCCGTAGGGAAGGTAGGGGGTCTGGTAGATACGGTTGTTTTTTGCCGCTAGCAGCCGTGCCCAGAGCGGATCCTTTTTAATGTGCTGCATGGTTGGGGTGATTTTTCCCAGGCCCGCCCAGACGATTACCACGTCGGGGTCCCACATCAGTAGCTGTTCCATCGAGACTTCACTCATTCCCTTGCGGCTGATAATGTCGATATCGGCGGCGTTGATCCCTCCGACCATCTCGATAAGCCTGCTATGGATCGACCCTGCCGGATCCGTATGCAGTCCGTATTCACCTTCCGCATAATAAACGCTAAGCTTTTCGTTCCCTTCGAGTTCAGACGCTTTCTCTCTCACCGGATTGACATGACGTTCGATGAAGCGGTTCATGGCAGAAGTTTGTGTTGTTCGGTCGAAGAGCCTGCCGAGCCGCTCGAAGACTTCGGGATAATCGTCGAGGTGAAGTGAAGCCAGATAGACAGGAATACCGGTTTTGGCTGCAAGTTCATCCGCCTCGCCAACCGATCCGGCATTGATATCGAAAAAAGTGAGAATCATGTCCGGTTGAAGTTTCAGGATCTCTTCAGCCGAACCTTCAGTGTAAGGGAGCGCGAGATATGATTCGGAAAGAAATTGCGAGGCCTCTGGTGTGAAGTTGAACGACCGGTTCACGATCAGCCCGGGATCGATCGCATACATGAGAATACTTCCTGGCCGGTTGACATATACCCTTGTAATTGTTTCCGGTACGACCATGGTTCTGCCGGCCATATCGGTGACGGTTTGTGTTCCCTCATGTTCTGAAGGTTGTGGCGGGTTGCACGAAATGAAGAAGAGTAACAAGAGAAAGTGTGTTATGCGTTTCATGGTCATCTTGTTTTTTTGATTCCGGTGTCGACAAGCGGCCTGCAGACCTTCAGCCGGCTCTGGTCGGGTGTGCCGGTTTCGATCACTTCTACGTTCACGCCATAGATCTTTTTGAGAATGTCCGGCTGCAAAGCGTCCGATGCATCATCGTAGTGGAGAACAGAACCATTGGAGAGCATCAGTACTTTTGCATTGAGAAGAAACGCCTGGTCGGGCTGGTGTGTTGCCATCAGAATTCCGGTTTTCGCTTCTGCAAGCGCGCGTATTTTTTTCAAGAGACGCGCCTGGTTGCCGTAATCAAGGTTGGATGCCGGTTCATCGAGAATAAGCAGGCTCGCTTCCTGTGCAAGTGCACGAGCGATAACCACCATCTGGCGTTCTCCTCCGCTCAGTTCGGTATAGACGCAATCGGCAAGGTGGCTGATTTCGAGCATGTCGAGGATGCTGTCGACAACGAGGAGATCTTTTCTGCCGGGGCTTCCGAAAAGGTTCATGTGTGCGGTCCGGCCGAAGAGAATGACATCTTTTACCCTGTAAGGAAAAGGGGTATGGTGTGCCTGGGGAACATAAGCGATGAGTCTGGCGAGCTCTTTTCTGCTGAAACTGCCGAGAGGTTTTCCATTCAGTGTGATGGAGCCCGACAAGGGAGGGAGTATGCCCAGGAGCGACTTGAAGAACGTGGTTTTGCCCGTACCGTTTTGTCCCAGGATGCAAAAGGTTTCGTCCGATGAAATGGAGAGGTCAATGCCTTTTAGCAAAGGCTTCCGGAGCCGGTAGCCGAGGCTGGTATCCCGTATGTCAAGTCTCAGTTTCTTTTGATCTACCATGTTTCACGGGAGATGATCTTCAGTAAAACGATAAAGAACGGTGCTCCTGCAAGGGCGGTGATGATTCCGATAGGGATTTCAACCGCGACAAGTGAGCGGGCGAGATTGTCGAAGAAGAGCAGTGCGATGCCTCCGGAAAGAAAGGAAAGCGGTAGCTGGATACGGTGATCGGGACCTGTAATCATTCTTGCAACGTGAGGGATGACCAGGCCGATCCAGCCTACGAGTCCGCTGAGGGCTATGACGCTCGCCGTTACGAGTGTGGCGGAGCCGATGATGATCATACGCAGACGGTGTGTGTGAATACCGAGCGCTTTGGCTTCATCTTCGCCGAACGAGAGCACGTTCAGGCGCCAGCCCGAAAGAAGTATCGGCAGGCTGCCGGCCGTTACCAGCGCAAGAACATAGGGGAGTTCCTGCATGCGGATACCAGCCAGACTGCCCATCAGCCAGAACGTGATGGCCGGCAGCCTGTTTTCGGGATCCGCTGAATACTTGACAAGCGAGATCAGCGCCGTGAACAAGGCCGAAATGACGATGCCGGAGAGAACAAGCACAAGAATTGCATTGTGATTTTTGCCGATGCTTCTGCTGACCCAGACCGCCAGAAAGACTGCGATAGCGCCTCCGGTAAACGCCGATGCCTGAACCGCTATCGCGGGCAGTGAGAGCAGGATAGCCAGAGCGGCACCGAATCCTGCTCCTGAACTAACACCGAGGATGTCCGGGCTGACCATCGGGTTGCGGAACATGCCCTGATAGGCCGCACCGGCAAGAGAAAGGGCTCCGCCGACAGCTACAGCTCCGATGATTCTCGGCAGCCTGATGTGAAACAGTACGGCATGCAGGTGGGGATCTGTGCTCTGGCGTTCGATGAGGAATGAGAAAAGCTGATCCGGGGAAACCGGATAGCGCCCTATCCAGAGGGAAACCATGGCCTCCAAAAGGAGCAGGAGGGTGCATGAAAGGAGGATAAGGCTTTGTTTCATCATGCGAAAGAGTATGCGAAGCTGTTTTTTTCTGGTTTCTTCATCAGGTGTCCGGCTTTTGTGACTGCATCGTGTTATTAGAGTGTGACCTTGAGAGATGTTTTCACGTTGATTCCCGGTTCACAAAGAAAATCCGCATAATTGAGATGGCTGCGGTAAGCTCTGTCGAAGATGTTGTCGACTGCCACGGAGAGGACGATGTTCCGGTTGAAACGGATGCCGCTTCTTATGTTGAAAACCGCATACCCGGGTGTTGTCTTTTCATTCGGAGCCGGATTTTCCTGATTGTCGAAGATTTCGCTGTTCAGCTCTATCCACCAGTCAGAAGTGCCGTTGATCGAGTCTTCCCAGCGGAAGCCGACCAGTCCGTTGAGCGGCGGGATGGTGTTGAGCCTCTGGTCGTCAGTTGTATTTTTGCCGATCACCGACGCTATGTTGCCAAACAGGGAGAGATGTTCGGTGGGGCTCCAGGTGACGCCGCCGTCGAAGCCGTAAACTTCGGCTTCCGGAACGTTGACGTAGGTTTTTGTTTCCATACTGTTGAAGGTGACGTCCGGGTTGCTCTGAAGGTCGATATAGTTCTCGACCCAGGAATAAAAGATGGAGAATGAACCGGTAAGGGTTTCTGATTTGATTTTAACACCCGAATCGATATTCCAGGAGTATTCCGCATCGAGATCGGGATCGCCGAGAATGATGTAACTGCCTCCTCTTGTGGAGAAGCGTTCGAACATGTCAGGCGAGCGGAATCCGGTCGCGATGTTTGCTGTCAGGTTCACCGTCTTGTTCAACGGATGTACATAGCCGAGTGAGGCAGTAAACGCCTGATCGCTCTGTTCCTTGAAAACGTTCACCTCTTCCACCACCTTCTTGACGGTCTGTCCGTCAGGTTGATACACTATCGTTCTGAAAAGTGCGTCCTCTGCATCGGCGCTGAAATAGTCGTAGCGGAGACCGCCCACCAGGACGGAACCGTTGTGGAAAACATGTTTGTCCTGGGCGAAAAAACCTATATGATCGCGATGGGCGTCGGAGACGGGAGGGAAGGTGATTGTTTTTGCGGTTTTGCCGTTCGAAGTTTTTTTCTTGATCTGTTTTTCGGCGGATTCCGCGTTTTCGTGCACATAGTCGAGCCCGGTAACAAGCGTGTTTTGCAGCGTGGGAGCAAAGGTGAGCTGTAACGATGCTCCTTTTGCTCCGGTGTCGATCCGGTTGTTCTTAAGGGTATACATCGGTTGCTTTGAACTGTTTATTCTGCCGTCATATACCCGTTCCTGGTCGACAAGCCAACCTTTCAGGAGCAGTTCCTCGATGGCTCCGAGCTGCCGGGCTTTATAAGCTGCTTTCCAGGTATCGGTGTCAAATTTGGTGAAGTGGGACCATGGCGCGTTATTTTTCTGGGGGACTCCTTTGTCATCGATGCCGTTATGACGATATGAGAGTGACACCTCGTGCTGATCATTGATCATATAGCGGCCCTGAGCTCCCAGACTCATGGCCTCGAACTGGCTGTTTGCGATCTTGTTGCCATTTCCATCCGTGTAGTCGCCATGGTCCCGGCTTGAAGCATCGATGCGGAAATCGAAACCGTTACCTCCTCCGCCAAGTGCCACGTTTCCCTGCCAGCCTTCGTCGACCGAACTGTAGGTGCCTGAAGCTTCCGGTGCGAAACTCCAGCCATCGTTCAGTGCGAAATCAGGCTTTTTCGTGATGAAGTTGACGACACCACCAAGAGCATCACTTCCATACAGCACCGAGGAAGGGCCCTTGAGTATTTCGATTCGCTCAATATCTGCAACACCGATAAACGGTGTGAGTGGGTCGCGCCCCGCCCAGAGATTGTTTTCGCGATCTCCATCTATCAGCACGAGCGTCCTGGTACCGCTAAAACCCCTGATCACGGGAGCGGCTTCCCACATGCCGCTGCCTTCGATGCTTACTCCCGGTACCTTTTCGATAAGTTCTGAGCTGTTTTCAGCGGCCTCACGTTCGATATCGGAGGAGGAGACGGTTTCTATGGATACAGGGAGTGAAAACGGAGTTTCCGCTGTTTTTGTGGCGGTAACCACAATCTCCGGTACGGTGATTTCTCTGGAAGCGTTCTCCCCGGAAAATGCGGAAGATGGGAAAAGAAGCAATGTGAAAAGAGTTTTCAGAAGCCCTTTCGTCAATGATGGGTGCAGCATGGTTTCGTCAGGTAAATGTTACTGTTTTCGATGAAAGCACGCTTTTCACCGTTTCAGCAGGAGTCTTGCAAAATGGTTGTTTAAACAAACATGACGTACCGATGGCCTGCCACGCGGATCACCAGCCTGCCTGGACAGATGCTGAAACAGGTCGAACTGAATTTCATTCCGGGTATGGGCTTATTGCCGGGCTATGGTCCCGTAGCCTTTTGAGCTCGCAAGCAAATCTCTGTTTGTTTTCGTAATCAACAGTGTTTTGCCTGTTAACTCTGGCAATAATCAACCGGCAGGTTTCCTGACTTTTACCGAAAAAACACAATCGAGGCTATGCCTTCCCGCGCCGTCCGGGATGGACGATAAGGTTGACGCAGTGGCGCAGACTCACGCAGATGAGCTGAGGAGATCAGCTCCAGTAATGACAGTTGCGGGAACAGTTCGTGATTTTCACACGATTCCCTTTTAACCCGTGGCTTGTCGCCACAGGCACCGGTTGAGAAAGAACATTCCAGAAAAGTGATGGATTATTATAATGAAAAAATACGGCGTTGCAAAGTTGCTGAACGATTTGTTAGGAACACATCATTCATGTCTAAAAACTTTATTGCGCGTCCCGATTGCTGCCTCCATCCGCCTTGCATTCGAACCGCTCATGACACTTTTAGAGGTGCCCATAGGGGAGTGCTGATAAAAAACGAAAGAGTCGAGAATTTGTATTTCAAATTGTTTTCCTGTATATAAAACCATTGCGGTGCCGGGAGACCTCTATCAACCGGCTTAAAAGGGAATCCGGTGAAAATCCGGAACAGTACCCGCTGCTGTAATCCTGTGCCGGCTTCATGTCGGTTGTTTCGATCTGTCAAATATGCCACTGAACCGGGCCACCGGGTCGGGAAGGCGGCAGATTCAGGAAAGTCAGAAGACCTGCCGTAATGTTTTCGCTTCGGGTCAAGGCAACTGATTTGTGTGTGTGTTACATTGTTTCTTTCCTGGAGAAAGGCCGTGCTTTCAGCCTGTTCCTGCTCTGCCTCCGGGATTTCCTGCTACCGTTTTCCTGCTTTTGCCTGGCATACGTACTGTTGCTGCTTTCCCGATTTTCGTACATGAAAACGTGACTTTTTTGGCCAGACCATGAACAGTATGTGATGCGTTTCTTACTCAATATCAGCACTCATGCAAACGATCTTGCCATCGCGGGTGAGCGTTGGGAGCATGCTGTTTCTCTGCTCGATGAGACAGGTTTCGACGGTTATGAGCTTTATCCGGTGGGTGATTACGAGTATGACACCATTCCCGAAGAGATCATCGGTGGCATTCACCTGCGTTTTTTCGTAATGCTCAAGCAGATATGGGGCAATGACCGGCAGCAACTCCTCGCGATGTTCGACAACGAAAGGAACATAGAGATGTACTATGGCGGCACCAGCCGAGAGACAATCGTTGCCTGCTACCGGACGCAGCTCGAACTTGCAAGGCGTTTCAACTGCCCCTATGTGGTTTTTCATCCTGTCCATTATGAACTCGACTACATTTTCAACTGGGATCCACCGTGGAGTTGGGAAGAGATGGTCGATCTGTCTGCCGATGTGGTCAACGAGGTTGTCCGTGACACAGCGTATGATGGCTGGTTTTTGTTTGAAAATCTCTGGTGGCCGGGCAATTTCCGGCTCGACGACGTGCGAGAAATTGACCGGCTGTTCAGCAAGCTTGATTATCATAAACCGGGTCTTGTTCTGGATACCGGCCATATATTGAACAAGAATCAGTCTCTCAAAAATGAAAAAGAAGCTATAGACTATCTGCTTGACGAGGTCGATCGTCTTGGAGAGTATCGCAATCTTGTCAAAGCGGTTCATCTTTGTAAAAACCTTTCGGGGGAATATGTAACCGCAAGCATGAAACAGAAGAGCCCGTTCGGTGAAGCCAAGACTTTCCATGAGCGTTTTGCCGTCGCCTCCCGGCATGTAAGGCAGATTGATGTTCATGATGCTTTTGATCATTCATCTATTTCCGGTTTGTTCGAGAGCATCGAGCCTGAAACCACTGTTTTTGAGTTTTCTTTCAGTTCGAGGGAAGAGTGGGTCGATAAAATCCGGCGTCAGAAAAAGTCACTGGAAAAGATGTTTTTCCCCCGGGAACAGAAGCGATGAGTATGTTTTGTCCATCGTACCTGATGCTGGTGGTAACAACGTCCTGCAATCTTTCCTGTTCATATTGCTATGAAGGGGAAAAGTGTTCCGGGGATGCCATGAGTCTTGAAACAGCCATGAAAGCTTTGCATATGGCAGTGGCACCGGGGAAACCTTTTCATGTTCAGATTACCGGCGGTGAACCCCTGCTTGAAAGTGAACGGGTCTTTTCAATTCTCGAACTGATTCGCCGGGAAGAATGGCCTGTTACTATTGCGATTCAGACAAATGGGGTCCTGCTGGACAGAGAAATTATCAGAAGGCTTGGCAAGTATGCTGTTTCCATCGGTCTCAGCGTTGATGGCCCTCCCCGTCTGCAGGAAGAGTTGCGAGGAGGCAGTGCGGCAACCTACCGCGCTATCAGGGTGCTGAATGAGGAACAGGTGCCGTTCAGGGTAACCACGGTCCTCTCGGACCGGAATGCAGGCAAGCTGCATTTGCTTGCTCTGGTTATGCATGCTTTTCAGATGGCTTCAGGGATAGGGTTGGATCTGCTTGTTAGAAAAGGAGGCGCAAAAGGCAAGGGCTGTTGCTGTTTGCCGGAAAAAAATTGTCTCAGGGACGGGATACTGGAGATGCTTGAAACAATTGACTTTCTTAACAGCAAGCGTTGTCGCCCCCTTATACTGCGTGAAAAATCACTGGTGCTGCGGGCGTTCAAACAAGGTTCCAAGGCTCACTACTGTTCCGCCTCGAAAGGAGAAAGCCTTGCCGTTACGCCTGACGGGAGTCTTTATCCCTGCACTCAGACCGTTGGTGATCCATCCTGTTTTCTCGGAACGCTTGACGGGCAGCAGCGAGGTGCGCCGGTCCATTGCCTGTCGGGTATTCGTGCTGAAGAAAGCTGGTGTTCCGGCTGTCCTCTTGAAGGGCGGTGTCCAGGGGAGTGCCCGTCAAGAATGATGTACAACGGTAATGACCGGGGGTATCTCATGTGTGTTGTTTACAAGGCAATTTTCGATTATTGCCTTCAAAAAGGAGAAATAGCGGTATGAAACATTTCACTTTGTGTTATTTCAGCACCAGTCCATCGGAGATTCCTTCATTGAGCGCAGGCGTGCGCCGTTATATCGACGATGGCGGATCGGTGAGCGTGAAGGCTCGTCTTCGTTCCCAGTTGTCGACGCCGGTGCAGGCGGCGGAGTTTGTGCGTCAGGCGGTCGAGTCGGATGTGTTTATCGTTCGGATGATGGGCGGTAAGGCATCGTTTCCTCCGTTCGACGAGTTTCTCGAAGCATGCCGGCTGAGAAAAAACGAAGGCCGGGAAACGCCGCTTCTGGTCATTCATTCTGCAGGCGGGGATGAAGAGGCCCTTGAGTTGGCGAGAGGGCACAGTGGGATGTTCGGGACCGAACAAGGTGAAGTCGTCAATCGTTATCTCATGAACGGGGGGGTGGAAAATTTCAGGAATATGCTGCGGTATCTGCACAATGTCCTCTTTTCTGCCGATCTTCCGGTCGAAGCTCCCCGGAAACTGCCGCATGAGGGGATCTACCACCCTGATTTTCCTGCATTCGACGATATCGAAGGCTATCTCGAAAAACATGTCGATCCTTCAAAACCAACCGTTGGACTCTGGTTTTATCAAAGCTACTTCATCGACGGTGATCTGGCGGCATTTGACAGCCTGATCAAAGAGATCGAGCACCGGGGGGCTAACGTTATTGCCGTCTTTCATCTCCGTTACAAGGATGCAGTGCGGGGTAACAAAGGTTCGGATCACGTGGCCGAAACCTTTTTCAAAGATGCTGATGGAAAAAGCAGAATCGATGTGCTGATCAACCCGCTCTTGTTTTCCCTTACCCTGAACTCTCCGGATTACAGAGACATTCTTCCCGGCCTCGATGTGCCTTTTCTGCAGGCTTTGATGACGTTTCAACCCTTTGAGCAGTGGAAAAAGAGTCTTCAAGGGCTCGGCACGATGGAAGTTTCCTTTTCTGCAGCACAGCCGGAATTTGACGGTGCCTTGATTACCGTGCCTTTCGCTACAAGAGAGGAGGCAGGTGTCGATGCCTTGACCGGCTCACAGCTTGTCAAGATCATGCCGATCGAGGAGAGGGTTCGAAAGCTTGTTTCCATTGCGCTCAGGTGGGCGGCATTGCGCAGCAAGCCGAACCGGGAAAAACGTATTGCAGTTGTTTTTCACCATTATCCCCCTCGTAATGACCGGATCGGATGTGCCGTCGGTCTCGACAGTTTCGAAAGCGTCAGGCTGTTGCTCAAGCGGATGGCGGGTGAAGGGTACAAAATCAGCAGACAGTATGAACACGGCGATGATCTTGCCCGAGAATTGCTTGATGGCATGACCTGTGACCGCCGCTGGCTGACTCCCGACAGAATGGCCGAAAAGGCTGAAGCGACGGCGGGGCCGGATGAGTATCGGTCCTGGCATGAATCTCTCCCCACACCAGCCAGGGAGAGGATGATTGGTAACTGGGATGAAATGCCTGGTGATCTGTTTGTTCATGACGGTAAACTGCTTTTTCCCGGAACGGTCAACGGAAACGTCTTTATCACTATTCAGCCTCCACGGGGAAAGCTGGAGCGCCAGGACCAGCTCGTGCATGATCCCGATATTCCGCCCCCGCATCACTATCTGGCACACTATCGCTGGATAAGGGATGTGTTCAAGGCCGATGCGGTCATGCACGTGGGTAAGCACGGTTCTTTGGAGTGGCTTCCGGGCAAGGCGCTCGGGCTGTCGGAGGAGTGTTATCCTGATCTGGCGATCATGGACCTGCCGAATATCTATCCCTATATCATCAATGATCCGAGCGAGGGTACCCAGGCAAAGCGAAGATCATACTGCTGCATTGTCGATCACCTGACACCAGCGTACACCAACGCCGATCTTTATGAGGAGATGGCAGGACTCGATAACCTGCTTCGGGACTATGCCGATGCCCGACGCAGCGATCCCGGGAAACTCGATGTGCTGCGACCGATGATCTGGGACGCTCTGGTTGATGCCGATCTCGACAAGGATACTGGATATGACCGCGAGGCGGCCATGGCGGATTTCGAAAAGTTTCTCGAACATTTGCATGGTTATCTTGATGAGATTGCCGATACGATGATCGCTGACGGGCTGCACACGCTCGGTGTTGCTCCCGAGGGAGAGCCTCTGATTGAGATGATTGTTCAGATGATGCGGCTCGACCAGGGAGGGGTGCCGTCCCTGCGTGAGTCCGTTCTCAAGGCCAGGGGATACGATATGGATGACCTGATCGAAAAAAGGGGTGTCCCGGTGTTCGGTACGTTGCGGAAAACAGGTGGTCAAGTTATCCGTGAAGCCCATGAAACAGCGCTCGACATGGTGGGGCTGCTTTCATTGCACGACTACTCACCGGGTGCTCCATCCGTGGTGCGGGAGGCCATGCCTGATATCGTTACCGGGGATGTTCTGGAAGGATTAGCCTTTATCTGTGCCGAACTTGTGCCCCGAATCAGGAAGGTGGGTGATGAAATCGGGTCTTCTCTCAAAGGGTTTGATGGACGGCATGTGGAGGCCGGACCTTCGGGAGCTCCCACGCGCGGTCAGGCCGATATTCTCCCTACGGGAAGAAACTTCTACTCCATCGATCCCCAGAAAATTCCTACACCTGCAGCATGGAAGGTGGGAGTGAGTCTTGGTGATGCCCTGGTGGAGCGCTATCTGCAGGAAAAAGGCGAGTACCCGCAGAGTATCGGTATCATTCTGTTTGGCGGAGCGACCATGCGCTCCGGTGGTGACGATCTTGCCGAGATCTTTTACCTTATGGGGATCAGGCCGGTCTGGAAAAAAGGGAGCGGTTACGTCGAGGGACTCGAAATCATTCCTTCCAGCGAACTCAAGTGGCCGAGACTCGATATCGTACCCCGGATTTCCGGGTTTTTCCGTGATGCTTTTCCTCTGCTTGTCGACCGGATAGATGATGCAGTCAAGATGGTTGCCGCTCTCAACGAGCCGCCTGAAATCAATCTGTTGCGGCGAAACGTTCTCTCTGATGTCAAGAGTTACCGCGAGGATGGAATGAACGAAGATGAAGCCATGCGTGAGGCGACGTTCAGGGTTTTCGGGTGTCCTCCAGGAACCTACGGGGCGGGTGTCGAGGAATTGATCGAATCGAAAAACTGGGAGATGAAAGCTGATCTAGCCGATAACTATGTCCGCTACTCTTCTCATGCCTATGGTCGCGGATCATATGGAAAACAAAAGCCCGCTACTTTCAGAAAAGTGCTTTCCAGACTCGACGCGACCGTCAAGAACGAGGATTCCCGCGAGTACGACATGTTTTCCTGTACCGACTATTACAACTATTACGGAGGGTTGATCACCGCGGCGAAAAACGAGCGAGGTGAGCTGCCGTTTGCGTTTGTCGGGGACAGTTCCGATCCCGGCCGTGTCAAGGTCCGTTCGACATTCGAGGAAGCCAAACACATTTTTCGTTCCCGCCTGCTCAACCCGAAATGGCTCGAAGGGTTGAAACGTCATGGTTACAAGGGTGCCGGGGACATTTCCAAGATGATGGACGTCATTCTTGGCTGGGATGCGACCGCGGAGGTGGTCGAAGACTGGATGTACGAGCGTGTTGCAGGCAAATACGTGCTTGACGAAGAGATGAAACGGTGGATGCAGGAGGTCAACCCCTATGCCAGGCAAAATATTCTCGACAAACTGCTCGAAGCTATCAGTCGTGGTATGTGGAGCGCTTCCAACGAGATGAAGCTGCGCCTGCAGGAGGAGTATCTTGAAACAGAGGGGGAGATAGAGGAGATAAACGAGTGAATGTTATGCATAGCCGTCTTTATCCGTTTTCAGCAGTTATCGGTCAGGAAGAGTTGAAACTGTCGCTCCTGCTCAATACAGTCAACCCCAGGATAGGCGGCGTTGTGATACGTGGAGAAAAGGGGACAGCCAAGTCGACGACTGTGAGGGCTCTGGGTGCGCTGCTTCCGGAAAAAATCTCGGCGATTGAAGGAACCGGCTGTTCTCCAGACGTTGTCACGTTGCCCTTGAATGCCACGGAGGACATGGTGGCTGGCGGTATTGACTTCCAGCAGACAATGAAGGAAGGACGGCGGGTTTTTCAGCCCGGTCTGCTGGCCAAGGCAGACGGGGGAATACTTTATATCGATGAGGTGAACCTGCTGGACGACCATATTGTCGATATTGTTCTCGACGCCGTGGCTTCAGGCGAAAACCATGTCGAGCGGGAAGGGATCTCTTTTGCCCATTCCGCATCGTTTGTGCTTGTCGGCACCATGAACCCGGAAGAAGGTGAGCTAAGGCCGCAACTGCTCGACCGTTTCGGCTTTTGTGTCGAGGTTGCGGCGGAAAGCGATGCGGAAAGACGTGTTGAACTAATGGTGCGCAGGGAGGCTTTTGATGCTGACAAACGGGGTTTTATCCAGAGATACCGAAAGGAGAACGAGATGGTAGCGGAAAGAATTACAGCTGCACGCAGCCTGCTTCTCCGTGTAGCTGTCCCGTCACATCTGCGTGGTTTTATAACGGAACTGTGCCGTGAGAACAATGTCGCCGGCCACAGGGCCGATTTGGTCATAGAGCAAGCGGCGAAAGCGCATGCTGCTTACAGCGGATCACGGGAAATATCCGTTGACGACATTACGGCTGTGGCAGGACTGGCGCTTGTTCATAGAAGAAGAGACCCTGTTCCACCGCCGCCTCCCGAGCCGCCGCAGGAGAAAAAGGACGATCAGGAACAGAGCAACCGTGAAAACAACAAGCAGCCGGAACAGCCCCGTTCCGCTGAGCAGAAGCACCATGAGGATGCCGGAAACAATCCCCAAAAGGAACAGCAAGAGCAAGGTGAGAGTGAAGGAAACGATACGGAGGACAGAGAGGAGGGCAGGTCGGGAATCGATGAGGAGCAGCCTGAGGGTGACTCCGCTGTTTCCGTCGTGGAGCAGCTGTTCAATACCGGGATGCCGTTCAAGGTACGCAAAATAAGTTCCCCGAAAGACAGGAAAACCCGAAGAGGTTCGGGGAGGCGTTCCCGGTCGAGAGTGTCCCAAAAACAGGGCCGCTATACCAAAAGCACCGTGAAGCGAAAAAACAACGATATCGCGCTTGATGCGACGCTGCGGGCGGCAGCGCCTTTTCAACGCCATCGGGAAAACAACCGGGGGATGGCCGTTGTGCTCAAAGATCAGGATATACGCGAGAAAATCCGTGAAAAACGACTCGGCAACCTGCTGATTTTCGTTGTCGATGCAAGCGGATCAATGGGAGCCAGAGGCCGGATGGTTGCATCAAAGGGAGCGGTTATGTCATTGTTGATCGATGCCTATCAGAAACGGGACAAGATAGCAATGGTCTCTTTCCGCAAAGATGACGCTGTGGTGAACTTGCCGGTTACCTCATCGGTCGAGCTAGCCGCAACCATGCTTCGGGAAATGCCGGTGGGGGGAAGGACCCCTTTTTCCGCAGGTATGGTCAAGGGCTACGAAATCGCACGCAATCATCTCATCAAGGAACCTGAAGCCCGACCGATACTCATACTGGTTACCGACGGCAAGGTGAACAAGGCTCTTGGGCCGGAAAAACCCCTGGATGAAGCTTTTGAGATTTCCAGAAAAATTTCGAGGGAGGAGCGAATCCGGTTCCTTGTGGTGGATACCGAAGACCCCGGCCTTATCAATTTCGGGCTTGCCAGGAAGATCGCCGGGCTGCTCGGCGCTGAATATTATAAAATCGACGATTTGCAGGCGGATTCGCTGCTGAGCGTCGTAAAAAACGTTGCATCATGAATAAAAATACACAGTATACCTACCCATTTACAGCCATTGTCGGTCAGGAACAGATGAAGCTCGCCCTGATTCTGAATATCATCAATCCTACGCTCTCAGGGGTGTTGATCCGGGGGGAAAAGGGGACGGCAAAATCGACCGCCGTTCGTGCTCTTGCCGATATTCTTCCTGAAATCGAGGTGATTGAGGGACTTCCTTTCAATCTTGCTCATGATGAGGAACCGGATATTATCCGCGAATGCTTCGCGGTGACGGGTGAAGAGGTTCCTGCGGATGACAGTCTTTCTTTGAGCAAGCAAAAAGTCAAGGTCGTTGAGCTGCCGGTTGGAGCTACCGAAGACCGTGTGGTTGGCACGCTCGATCTCGAACATGCCCTCAAGGCAGGTGAAAAGAGAATCGAACCGGGACTTCTTGCCGCGGCGCACCGGGGTATTTTGTATGTCGATGAGGTCAACCTGCTTGACGATCATGTTGTCGATGTCCTGCTTGATTCCGCAGCCATGGGAGTCAATACCGTCGAACGGGAAGGCGTGTCGTTTTCCCATCCTTCACGCTTTACGCTTGTCGGAACGATGAATCCCGAAGAAGGCGAACTCAGGCCGCAGCTGCTCGACCGTTTCGGCCTGTGCGTGCACATAGAAGGGATTTCGGACCCGGTTGAACGGGTGACCGTTATGGAGAGACGTTTTGCTTTTGAAGAAAATCCCGAAGCTTTTTGCGCTCAGCGGTCAGAAGAATCAGCCAGGCTTGTTGAAAAGATCCGGGGAGCAAGGGAACTGTATCCTGAAGTGGCAATCAGTAGGGATAACCTCCTGGCAATTGCGAACTACTGTCTGGAAGTCGGTGTTGACGGGCACCGGGGAGATATCATCATCATGAAAACCGCTAAGACAATTGCCGCCTATGACGGGCGTGGCGAAGTTGAAAAATCGGATATCGATCAGGCGGTCATGCTGGCCCTGCCACATCGTATTCGCCGTCAGCCACTCCAGGATATTGTCATGGATGTAGGGGCTGTACTGAAAAGATAACGGTGCCCTAAAGTTTGCGTCATCAAATAATGACGAGTGAAAGGGTTAATACCATAACAGCGTGCAGAATATGACAACAATCGCTTTTTACAATAACGTTCACAGTTCGTCAATCTGGTATCAGCTTGTTCAGCCTCTAAAAAAAGAGGGCATCGAGCTTCTGGTGTTCGGTTACGGCTCTCAGGATGATCTTTGTTCACGTATCCATAGCGGGGATATCGATATTCTTCTTACCGATATCTCGAAGGATGTGCCCGGATTTGAAACGTTATACAGGTCACTGCTTGCTGTGGACACCAGGGCGGCACTGAACTTGCGCTTTCCCGAAGATTTTTCGACCCTTCCGGCCTATGAGCTGGAAGAGGTGAGAAAGTATTTTGCCGTTCTGTCGAAAAAGAATTTTCTCAATGGCCTGAAGAGAATTGCGGGGCTTGAATATGAGTCCTGCTGTCCTGTCAGAACCTACGGAATCTACCACCCGGACGCTACTGAAGTTTTTCACGAAGCATCGGTATACAAAGAGTGGCTGCAGAGTCAGCGGGCGTGGGACGGAAACGCTCCGGTAGCCGGCATCATCATGCACTATAGCCTTATTGCTGAAGGTAGCTGTACCGATGTCGATGCGCTCATCGCAGGGCTTGAAGGGAGGGGGATTCTTGCTTTCTCTGTGTTCTGTGACGCGATCCCGGAAAAATTCACGGATCCGGAAACCATGTACCCTTGGTACCGGTATTTCAGGGAGCCGGATCTTCGGCCCGATATCATTCTCAACTTTTTGATGGGAAGGCTGCTTGCCTCCGTCGAGGAACGTTTGCTGTTACGGGATATCAATGTTCCCGTCATGCAGCTTCTGCGTCACTATACCCTCTCTCCCGACGAATGGTTGAAAGATCCCGCGGGGATCAGCGCCATGAGCCTGACGCATTCTCTTGTCCAGCCTGAAATGTTCGGTGTTATCGATCCAACCATGGTATCGGGATCAATACGCAAGCCGGGTGATTCTGCAACCGCAGCCTGCGTTCCCATAGAAGAACGAATGGATATGGTCGCTCGCCGTGTAAGACGATGGGCTGCTTTGCGCCGGAAACCGGTGCGAGAAAAGCGCATTGCCATCATGCTGCACAACAACCCCTGTAAAGGGGTGGAAAACACAGTCGGTATGGCGGTGGGACTCAATACGTTCGAGAGTCTTGTTGCGTTTTTGCATCGAATGCGGGAAGCGGGCTATGAAGTTGGCGGCATTCCGGAAACCGGTAAGGCGCTCCTTGATATGATCCAGGAACGCAAGGCATTTGCCGAGTTCCGCTGGACGACGGTCGACGAAATCGTCCGCAAGGGCGGTGTGTTGCATGCCATGAAGCATGAGGAATACAGAACGTTTTTTGACTCGCTCGACACGACGGTACAGGAAAAGGTGAGTGCAGACTGGGGAGAATTTCCCGGCCAGGGCATGGTGTGTAAAGAGGATGGTGAGGATGCGCTGCTGATAACCGGTATTCGTTTCGGCAACATCCTGATCATGTCGCAGCCAAAAAGGGGATGCTATGGGTCACGGTGTGACGGTGAAGTTTGCCGGATTCTCCACGACCCCGAAATATCGCCGCCCCACCACTGGTTGGCGACCTACTTTTATATTCAGCGGCATGCTGATGCCGTTATTCATTTCGGGGCAAGCGGTGCGCTGGAATATCTTCCCGGGAAACGTGCGGTGCTTTCGCAACGCTGTTTCAGCGATATTTCACTGGGCGATCTTCCCAATCTCTATCCTTATGTCATGGATGTACCGGGTGAAGGAATGGTTGCGAAAAGACGTGGACGTGCGGTTATCATCGATCACCTGACGCCGGCGTACCGTCCTTCGGCCATGTCGGATGATCTGCTTGCGTTTGAAGACTATCTGGCTCAGTACGCGCGTGCCGTAGACGGCAATGATCATTCGAGAAAACAGGCGTTGTTCAAGTCCATGCAGGATGTTGCTGTGGCATTGAAGTTTATCGAAGAACATGACGGCATCGAAAAACTCGAAGAAAACATTGAACGCTTTTCCCGCCAGATTGCAAGAATCAAACGTTCGATGGTCCCTGACGGTATGCATGTTTTTGGCAGAAGACCGGATGTTGCCGCTGTGTCTGCGATGATAACGGCTGCTCTGGATCGTGCAGGAGATAACATTCTCTCCCAGAAAGAGCTTGCATCGAAGCATCCTTCGCAAACGGGGGCACTTTTTGACATGGCAGCCGAAATCATCCATGTTGTTTTAGATGACGAAAAGGTTGCCAACCCTTTAAAGGACGTTGTCGAAACGCTGCCCGAATCTTTCAGGATATGGTGCCGTGAAATGGCCGGGTTACTTGTCAGGGCTGAAGATGAGTTGCAGAACCTTCTTCAGGCGCTCGATGGAGAATACATCGATGCAGGACTTGCAGGTTCACTCTCTTCGGGAAAATCCGATGTGCTGCCGACCGGTAGAAACTTCTATGCAGCCGATATCACGTCGATGCCATCGGAAGCCGCGTGGCATATCGGCAAGAATCTCGCTGACCGGCTTCTGGAAAAGTTCTATCGGGAAAAAGGGCGTTTCCCTGAAAGTGTCGGATTGAGCCTCTGGAGTTCCGACGCTTTCAAGTCTGATGGCGAGATGCTTTCCCAGATATTCTGGCTGATGGGGGTGTACCCTGTTCGTCAACCGAACGGAAGGATCAGCGGCTTAGCCGTTACCGGTCTTGACGAGTTGACCATTGCGATCGACGGCGTTGAGATACTTCGTCCCCGTATCGATGCGACTATCGAGACCAGCGGTATCGTCAGGGACATGGTGCCGCATTTCATCACTCTGCTCGACAAGGCGGTTGCTGCTGTGAGCAAGCTCGAAGAGCCCTGTGAGCGGAACATGGTGAGAAAACATACGCAGGAGCAGCTTGAAGAGTTGAGACGTGAAACATCAAGTCAATTGAACGAAGCCGAGATTCAGCGCCTTGCCCTGTTCAGGGTTTTTTCCTCTGCACCGGGAACATACAGTTCAGGAGTTGGGCTGGCGATCGACGCTTCAGCCTGGGAGGATGAACGTGATCTGGCCGAAGCGTATATCAACCAGTCCGGTTACGCCTATGGTGCGGCATCTGCGGATTTTGGACTGAAAGCTCATGATATTCTCGCCAGACAACTGTCAAAGGTAGAGATTTCCTATATCAAACAGATTTCGGCTGAATACGACGCGCTGGACTGCGGCTGCTATGCATCATACGCTGGCGGCATGGCGGCAGCGTCCAAAGCTCTTTCCGGCAGAAGGACGAAAATGTACTGGGCGGATACGACGGTGCCCGGAGAATCCGATATTCGTGATTTCAAAGAAGAGATCGAGCGGTCGGCACGGAGCAAATTGCTCAATGACCGCTGGATAGGATCCATGAAAGAGCATGGTTTTCAGGGGGCTCAGGGGATCGCCGGACGTATCAACAGCCTGTTTAAATGGAGTGCTACCACCAGAGAAGTGGAACCTTGGGTGTTTGACAGTGTGGTCGAGACCTATGTAAAGAACGAGGAAAACAAGGAGTGGATACGGGAAAACAACCCCTATGCGCTCGAAGAGATAACCCGGAGGCTGCTGGAAGCCGAGGCGAGAGGGCTCTGGGAAGCTCGCGAAGACCTGCTTGAAGAGGTCCGCGCGGCGGCTCTGGTCCTGGAAGGTGATCTTGAAGAACGTATCGGGGATGTGGACGAAGAGTTTCAGGGTTCCAGAGTGGACGTGTTCACGGAGAAGCAAGTCGATCTCTGGAAAACGGAATGGAAAATGCCGGGGAGAGAAGCTGATGCCGCAAAGAGCGGAAGGGGCGGCGATCGATGATGCGGCAGATCGTTACATGCAAGGCCGCGGGTTGCCGGGCGGTGCTCTTACTCATGTTGTTCGCGCCGGTTCTGCTCGGTGGGTGCCATGCAGCACAGGATCGGACAACATCGTTTCCCCGAAACTCCGAAAAGAAGGATACGGGGTTTGTTCCTCTGCAGTATGCGCGTCGTTTTACCATGGAAAGAATAGGCAACGCTACCCTGGTGGATATTGTAAAACCCGCCGGGGCAAGGCTCGGTGTCGCCTTTCGGTATCTTCTTGTGCCGAAGGGCGGAAAAGTGCCCGAAGGCTATCCGGACGCCCTTGTGGTTCGGACGCCGGTCGAACGGGTGACCTGCGGTATCGGGCTTCATATAACCATGCTGCAACTGTTGGACAAGCTGGAAGGTATCGTCGGTGTCGGCAGGGCGCAATGGATAGGTAACCGGGAAATTCTCGAAAAAATCGACTCGGGAGCAGTTCTTGAAACCGGTCTTTCGGGGGCCATGAACATGGAGATCGTTCTCAGTCTCCAACCCGATCTGGCATTTGTTTTTTCGTCCGGCAGTGATACGGATATTCACGAAAAACTGCTCGATATCGGTATCAAGCCGGGCCTTTCGAGTATGCATCTCGAAGAGCATCCTTTGGGTGTTCTCGAGTGGATCAAATTTTTCGGGGCTTTTTTCCAGAAGGAAAAAGAGGCGAATGCATACTTTTCGAAAATGGCCGCCCGCTACGAAATGACGGTGAAAGAGCTGCGGTGCCGTTTCAAAAAGCGCCCGGGCGTTATCGTCGGTCGAGGTAAAAAGGGTTTCTGGAGTACCCACGGTTCAAGTGCCTGGTTTGTCCGTTTTCTCCAGGACGCAGGTGCGGAGTATGTGCTTGAGGACAGTGCGGACTATGAAGAGAATCCGGTCAGTTTCGAGCATGCCATGAAAATCGGACTTGTTGCCGAATACTGGGTCAATCCCGACTATACGGCGCAATCGATAAACGATATTATCGCAAGCGATGACCGTTACGTTCATTTTTTCGCGGTAAGGAAAGGAAATGTCTATAACAATGACGCAGCGCGCTTCGAGAACGGCAGGAATATGTTCTGGGAAATCGGCATGAGCGAGCCCGATGCTATTCTCAGGGATCTGGCTCATATCTTTCATCCCGAAATCCTGCCTGTTCACCGGCTGAAGTATTACAGAAGATTGCATTGAAGTATTTTTGGCTGAAAAGGTCGGCAGCGTGGATAATTGCTTTTGTCGGCAGCAAAAAAAATATTATCATTCCATGACAATGTTCTTTCATAGACAACTGGTGCCGGTTTAAAAGCCGGAGAATAGGGAAGTACGTGAGATTCGTACACTGTACCCGCAACTGTTTATAACGGAAACTTCTGCGAAGCGTACCATGGCCCCATGGTGCAGGAGCAGAAGCGTTACGGTCACTGTGTTATTGATTTCCGCCCTGGAAATCCGCGGGAAGGCTGTAATAAGAACGATCCGTTCAAAGTCAGGAGACCTGCCAGTTAGGCTATTGCAAAACACGACTACGGGTTATAGTCAGGCAATGCGATTCATTCTCATTCAGGATGCTTTCCGGCTTTGACGAGTCATAATTGTACAGGTTTTTCAGCGGTATTTGCGTTTTTCCGGTACATGGCGGGTCAAAAGCTTTTTCCTGAACCGGAAATGATATTCTCCAGTGCATTTGCTTTCTGTGTATAACTCCAGTCATGTTCAATTTTCATTAAAGAATTAAACATGATTGCACAATGAAAAAACAGTTTCTTTTGTTTGCTGCGGCAGGACTTCTGGCAGCCGGTGCGGTTAAAGCGGAAACCGTAACGCATACCGGGAAAGAAGTTGTCGTAACAGCGAGCAGGATTGAGGAGTTGAAGAAAGATGTCACGACAAGCGTGACGGTTATTACCAGGGAAGAGATCGAGGACTCTCCTGCGCAGGACCTGGGCGAACTGCTTGCCGAAAAAAGTATCGGCCACATCCAGAAATACCCCGGTGCATTGACAAGCATAGGTATCCGCGGATTTAGAAGTGATTCACACGGCAATGACCTGAGAGGAAAAATTCTCCTCCTGATTGACGGCCGAAGAGCCGGCACCGGCAACCTTGCGAAGCTCATGACCGACAATGTCGAGAAAATCGAGATCATCAGGGGGCCGGGCGCTGTACAGTATGGTTCGGCAGCTATAGGCGGCGTGGTCAACGTCATCACAAGAAAAGGTGAAGGAAAGCCCTCATTTTTTGCCGAACAGGAAATCGGCACGTATGAGTATAAAAAAACAACCGGCGGCGTGGCGGGCACCCTTGGCAACTTTGATTATTCCGCTACGGTCTCTATAGCCGACAGGGACGACTATAAAACCGGCGAGGACGACAAGTATTTCAATACAGGATATGATGACGATATTCGCGGAAGCGTCAATCTTGGTTACGAGTTGTATCCGGGAAACAGAATCGGACTGACCTATACGCATTTTGAGATAGACAGGGCGGGAACTCCCGATGCGCTTACATCGAATGACCTCGATGACTACAAGAAATCCCGGAACCGTTCCATTGATTTCAACTATACGGGAAAATCTGCCGATGATCGCTTCTCGTGGATGGCACGCTACTTTGTCGGAGAAGACAAGGATGAATGGCATGATCCGGTGGAAAGCAACCCTACGTTCTGGGATGACGGAGTTCCCTTTAAAAAGTCTACCGACCAGCAGGGTGCGCAGGCGCAGGTAAGCTATGGTGAAAAGAATTTCACCGTGACGACAGGGTTTGACTGGTTGAACTACGATCTCGAACAGAACGCCTATACGCCGCGCGAGTCCGAATATGAAGACATGGGATATTTCGCTCTTGTAAAAGGGTTGTTGCTCGATCAGCGTCTGGTGCTTACAGCAGGGCTGAGGTATGACGACTACACGGTAAAGTACAACAGGGATGCAGCTACTCCGGAAACATCGGAGGATTCGGACAGTTTTGTGAAGAGTTTTGGAATAGCATATCATGTTTCCGGCAATGTCAAGCTTCGTGCATCCTATGGGGAGGGTTTTCAAATACCTCAAGCTCAAGAGCTTGCGGCAGATTACATTGTTGCCAACTGGTTGGGAACAAAGCATTATATCGGGAATCCTGATCTGGAACCGGAAGAGAGTTATACTGTCGACGGGGGTATAGAGGTTGCGGTTGACGGTTTCACCTCGTCACTGACCGTGTTTACAACCGAATATGACAATTTTATCGAGCTGGTGGAGATTGCACCTGATGAAATGTCCTGGCGAAATCAGGACAGTGCAACGGTTACCGGTATCGAAGGTGAGATATCCTATGTTTTTCCTGTTACTTTTGCCGGCTGGCAGGTCTTTATGGAGCCTTATGCATCGGGCACCTATCTTACGGAGTATGACAAGCATTTTGATGACGGTTCACCTGATGAAGTAATCCGTTATGTTCCCGAATGGAACCTTTCAACCGGCATCAGGCTGCGTGATGATAACGGGTTCAGCGGCATGTTTAACCTGGCGTATTTCGGTGAAACCGAAGTTCAGGACTGGAGTTCCTGGCCTGCCAAAGATGTAGCCAAGGGCGGCTTTTATGTCGCCAACATGTCCCTTGCCAAAAAGTTTGTCCTCGGCAATTCCAGTTCCCCGGGTATTACGATAAGAGGCAGCGTTGAAAACCTGTTTGACAGGAACTATGAGTATGTCCTGGGTTATCCCATGCCGGGACGCAGTTTCAACCTTGGACTCAGGGTGGATATCTGAACCTGTCAAGACAATGAAGATTGCGCGGAGGCATGATGAGTATTCATGCCTCCGATGTTTTCGGAATTTACACGGCGGCAACAGTGAAAAAAGTCTATATTCTTATTCGTTGAAGACCATCCGTCGATTCGTCATCTGAACGCTTCAGGCGATATTGCCAGTGTAGGTGATCTGTTGCGTTACACGAAACCGGAGGGTTATTTTTGTGCTGCAGGGCATTGCGGATTTAAAGACGTTGTTTGCTGTCGATGACAAGCATGAAAAGCAGTGATGATTTCCGGTGAAAGGCGGGAGCATCGGGGGATGGAAACAGTATGAGAAATCTTGCGGTTTTCGGTACAGGCTCGGACGTTGGGAAAAGTTTCGTGGCGACGGCTCTTTGCCGCATTTTCAGTAATGCCGATCTCGATGTAGCGCCGTTCAAGGCGCAGAACATGTCAAACAACTCCGGAGTCACGCCTGACGGCTTTGAAATAGGCCGCGCTCAGATAGCACAGGCCGAGGCCGCCAGAGTGGCGCCGACTGTAGACATGAATCCTGTATTGCTCAAGCCCAATACTGATATCGGTTCACAGGTGGTAGTACAGGGAAAGGTTACGGACAATCGTTCGGCCCGTGAATATTTTGGCAATACTGCAGCATGGGCGGCAAAAGCATTTGAAAGTCTTGAGAGACTGCAGCGTCAACATGATCTGCTCGTGATCGAGGGGGCGGGATCCTGTGCGGAGATGAATCTTTACGAGCGTGATTTTGTGAATTTCAGGACTGCAAGGGCGGCAGACGCGTCGGTGCTTCTTGTGGCCGATATTGATCGGGGCGGCGTGTTCGCCCAGGTTGTGGGTACGCTTTCGGTAATTCCCCCGGAGGACAGGGCGCGGGTAAAAGGCGTTATTGTTAACCGGTTCAGAGGTGACACGACCCTTTTCGATGATGGCATCCGTATCATCGAGGAGCTGGCCGGCATTCCGGTGCTTGGGGTTGTTCCTTATGTCAGGGGAATTGCCATCGACGCGGAAGATGCCGTGCCCCTGCAGGCAATTGTCGATCCTCCGGGCCCTCCCGATTCCCGGAAAGTCAGTATTGCGGTAATCTACTTTCCTCATATTTCCAATTTTACTGATTTTGCTGTATTGGAGCGTCACGATGAAGTGGAGGTGCACTACCTGCATCATCCCAAACATCTGACTGATTATCAGGCGGTAATCCTGCCCGGATCGAAAAACGTACGGGGAGACCTCGACTGGATGCTGTCCCTTGGATGGGATGAAAAGCTGAAAAAGTACCGGAGGAGCGGAGGGATTATCGCAGGAATCTGTGGCGGTTACCAGATGCTTGGGGAGGTGATAGCAGACCCTTACGGTATTGAAGGTCCTGCGGGTAGATCATCCGCTCTTGGTTTCCTGCCCGTGGAAACTGTTCTTCGGAAAGAGAAAAAACTGTTCAACGTTCAAGGATGTTTGTTCGATGAAGCCATCAAGGTACGGGGCTATGAAATTCATATGGGGGAAAGCCGTCTTGCGGGAAAAGGATTGCCGCTGCTTCAGATATCTGCCAGAAATAATCTGCCTTGCGCTGGTACTGATGGTGTCATGAGTCCTGACAGGAAGGTTTTTGGCACCTATTTTCACGGGATTTTTGATGGGCGGGGCTTCAGGGAGTGGTTCCTCCGTCTGCTGGAGCCACAATTTGTTGCAGATGGTTCCATATGGGATAAGGATAATGAGTATGAAAGGCTTGCAGGTCATTTTGAGAAACACCTTGACATGGGATCGCTGTACAGGATGATCGAAAAGGGGTAAGGAGCTGCGCTTTCATGCCGGACTCAGTCATTTTCGGTTGTAAAATTTGGAGCCTGGAAAATCAACCCGTCACTTGTTACCGCAAAGAATGATCCGGGACAATCTTTATCATCATGAACATGGCGGGGAGCCTGAGCGCCGTTTTTTTGTCGAGCACCGTTCACTGCTTGATTTCAGCGTTAATATCAGTCCTTTGTTTCCTTCTCTTCCCGAAACAGCTCTCAGTGCGTTCGATGTGCATAGATACCCTTCGATAGACGGCAGGGGGGTAAGAGATTTTTATTGCGGCAGGTTCGGTCTTGATGGTGGTACGGTGCTGCCTGTCAACGGCGCTGTCGAGGGGATCTATCTGGTTCCGAGAGCGCTGAAATTGAAGCGGGTCATGGTGCTTGCACCTTCTTTCTTTGATTACGAGCGAGCCTGCAGGATTGCCGGTGCAAAGGTCTCCTGCCTGAGATTAGAAGAGCAGGCAACGTTTACACTTCCCGGTATTGAAGTGATTTCGGGTAAACTCGAAAGCGTTGACGCGTTGATCGCCGCCAACCCCAACAATCCCACCGGCACAAGATTTCCAAAGGAAGTCTTCCTTGCGCTTGCAAGCCGTTTTCCTGAAAAATGGTTCATCATGGACGAGGCTTTCATCCAGTTCTCGGATGATTTTCCTGATGCATCGATGATGCGGGATGTCAGAGCGTTGAAAAATGTAATGGTTCTACACTCGCTGACAAAGTTTTATGCTCTGCCGGGCTTACGCCTTGGGGCGGTGATCGCGCATCACGACGTCATCGGGATGCTGCTGCGGCATAAAGAACCATGGACGGTCAATGTCGTGGCCGAAGATGTCGCCAGGCAACTTTTGCACTGCGGGGAGTTTGAACGTGATGTTCGCATGCTGATCGCCTCGGAACGGGCGAAAATATTCAAGCAAGTAAACAAAATTCCCGAAATTACCCTGAAAGGATACGGGGCCAATTTTTTCCTTGCGCAGTGGAACGCAGAAACCGGTCTCGACGATCTGCTCAAGTACCTGATCGGCAAAAACATCTATGTGCGGGACTGCCGCAATTTTCCGGGCCTGGAGGACAACTACTTTCGTTTTGCAATCCGCAAGCCTGAGGAAAACCGTTACCTGCTCGAACAACTGCAGCAAGCAGGTGAAGGTGTTAAGGCCATGTTGAAATGATGGGTCCCTTATTTATTCCGCGCTTCAATTGTTATCGTTGAGCGGATAGAAAGAAGTTGCTCATGACAATAAATAGAGGTGCCCTGATGTTTATTCCTGAACTGCAACTTGCTGCAGCTTTTCTGCTTGATCTTGTGCTGGGCGATCCCCGCAAGTTTCCTCATCCTGTAAAAGGAATCGGATTGCTTGCGATGAAAACCGAGGCGTTACTGCGTGGGATTCGGTGGCTTCCTTTGCACCTTGCAGGTATTGCAACGGTCATAATTGTCGTTGGGGCAACGACCGTGGCTGCGTGGAGTGTGCTGTGGTTATGTGCACTGGTGAACCCCGTGCTTGAGAACGTCATGGCGGCTGTGATGCTTTATTTCACATTTGCTGCAAAAGATCTTGCCAAACATGCCCGTGCGGTAATGAATGCTTTGCAGTACGGCGGTCTTTCCATGGCCAGGAAAAACGTCGGGATGATTGTCGGGCGGGATGCTGATGCCATGCAAGAGGAGGATGTTGCTCAGGCCGCTGTGGAAAGTGTTGCTGAGAACACCGTTGACGGAGTGACGGCACCGCTGTTTTTCGCGCTTCTTTTTGGTCCTGTGGGAGCAATGGCCTACAAGGCAGTGAATACCCTGGATTCATGCTTTGGTTACAAGAATGAGCGCCACCTCGAATTTGGCTGGGCCTCTGCGCGACTGGACGATCTTGTTAATTATCTGCCGGCGCGTCTGACGGTTCCGGCGGTTGCCCTTGCGGCGGCAATGATGCGGCTCCGCTTTGCGGATGTTTTCCGGTCGGTTGCAAAAACAGCGAGGCTGCACGCAAGTCCCAATGCCGGTTACCCCGAAGCGGCCTTTGCCGGAGCACTTGGGGTTCGGCTTGGGGGGCTGAGGAGCTATGGGGCGGTCATGCACAGCTTTCCTCATCTTGGCGTCGTCGATACGCTGTGTTCGGCACACACGATCAGACAGGCGTTTGCTCTGATGTTTGCGGCTTCGGCGATTTTTCTTGCATCGGGTCTTGGTATTCGTATACTGTTTAAACTGATCATGGTTTAACACTGCGCACGTGATAAAAAAGGGTTTGCACACCGGGGCGCAACCGGCAGCGCTGCTTGGGATAAGGACTGTCCCGGCAGGACGCGTCACGGTTTTTTTTGTGGCAGTTCCGATGCTTCTCACCCTCTGCCTTTTTCTGGGGCCGACAGGCATAGGTTTTCCCGACCCGGAAACATCTATCGGCAAGGCTGTTATGACGCTCCGTTTCAACCGCCTTGTCATGGGGCTGCTTGTGGGATCGGCGCTTTCTGTATCCGGTGTGGTTTTTCAGGCAATCTTGCGTAATCCCCTTGCCGAACCTTACGTGCTGGGGGTCAGCGGTGGTGCCGGGCTTGGAGCCACCATGGCTATTCTTTTCGGAGCGGTTTCGGCAATTCCTTTGAGCCTTCCCGTAGCGGCTTTTACGTCGGCGGTCGCAACCTTGTTTCTTGTTTACTGGATAGCCAGCCGCGGAAGCCGAGGTGCTCCGTCGGTTTACAGCCTTATTCTCAGCGGTGTTATTGTTAGTGCCGTCTGTTCAAGCCTGATCATGTTTCTGGTTTCAACAGCAAGCGTGGAAGGCCTGCACAATGTTATCTGGTGGATGCTTGGAAATCTTCAGCCGGCTCCTTTACAACAACGGCTGGTTTCAGCATTGTTCATCGGTTCCGGGTTTGCGGGAGTTTGGCTGCTTGCTTCCAGGCTCAATGCCTTGACGCTTGGTCGTGAGATGGCACACTATCAGGGAATCAATGCTGACGCGGTTATCATGGGCGGCCTTCTTTTCGCGACACTTACGGCAGCGACTGCTGTTTCAATAGGCGGGATGATCGGTTTCGTAGGACTTATCGTGCCCCATGTGACTCGGGCGATGTTCGGGCCGGACCATCGATGGCTGATTCCTCTTTCTGCCATTGGCGGCGGTACGTTTCTCGCCGTTTGCGATGCATGTGCGAGAACAGTTATTGCCCCGGTTGAGGTTCCTGTCGGGGTGGTTACCGCCCTTGCCGGCGGTCCCTTCTTTCTCCTGATTCTCCAGCGGAAAATGAAGCACGCCTGGATAGGGTAGGGGGAATCAGCAGGCAAAAGAATAGTGACAAGTGACAAGTCAAAATTGACAAAGTACTCTGAAACCTTTAGACGTTTGACATTTTGATTTTAGTTTGATGGAAAATGCGGCGCTGACATTTGATAGGGTAAAAGCCGGTTACAAAGGGCGGATAGTGCTCGATGATCTCAGCTTTCAGATACGGGAAGGGGAGTTCATTTCCCTGATAGGGCCGAACGGTTGCGGCAAGAGTACGTTGCTGAAAACCGCGGCGGCGCTTCTGAAACCGGTTGAGGGCAGCGTGTGTCTTTTTGGAAAAAATGTACGATCGATGCGTCCGGTAAGTCGTGCCCGGCACATAGGAGTGGTGCCGCAGAAAGTGGAATCTCCAATGGCCTATACGGCAGGCCAGATTGTGATGAACGGCCGCACTGCAGCATCGGGTCTATTGAGAGGGCTCCGTGAAGCGGACTATGTGGTTATCGAGCGGTCAATGATCTACACCGACGTGCTGTACCTGAAAGACCGTTACTTCATGGAGTTGAGCGGAGGGGAGCAACAGCGGGTAATCCTTGCAATGGTGCTGGCTCAGGAGCCGCGTATCATCATGCTTGACGAGTCGATCTCTCATCTGGACATTAATCACAGATACGAAGTGCTGCGTATCCTGAAAAGGATAAACCGCGAGCAGCAGATGACGGTTGTTCTTGTCAGCCATGACCTTTCTCTGTCTGCTGAAGTCGCCGACAGGCTGATTCTCATGGACAACGGGCGCATTGCCGGTGACGGTACTCCTGAAGAAGTTCTCCGGCCTGATATTCTCGACGGGGTTTATAACTGTGAGCTGCGGGTTCAAAATGACCCGCTGACCGGTGCGATACACGTCTCCGGTATCTTTGAGGGTTTCAATGATAGCCCTGGAAAACATAAAACCGTGCATGTTGTCGCTGGCGGCGGTACGGGAATAGAATTGTACCGGCGTTTTGCTCTCTATGGTTTCCGTGTGACAACCGGGGTATTGAACAAGATGGATTCGGATGCCGAGGCTGCCCAGGCGCTTGGGGTCGATGCCGTGCTTGAAAAACCTTTCTCAGCCGTTGGCGACGAGCCTTACCGAAAAGCGGCTGAAATGGCCGGAAAGGCTGAGGTGCTTGTGGTGAGCGACGCTCCTTTCGGACCGGGCAACCTTATTAATCTTCGTCTCGCTGAAGAGGCGCTTGCCGCCGGAAAAGAGGTCTGGATTGCCGGAGGTATTGCGGAACGTGATTATACAGATGGAAAACAGGCTGCGAAAGCTGCTGAAAAACTGATTGCCGAAGGTGCGCGTACATGGACAAATCTCCGTGACCTGATGAAAAATTTGAAAGGATAAGAGGGGGAATAGTGATCAAGGGCACCTCAATAAGCCTGATTCGATCGGGGATTGAAAGGCTTTTTTGATTATTTTGGGACGGGTGGGGAGGCGCCCTTATTATTCAACTGCCAGTATCAGAGAGTACATGAAAATATTAGTCATGGACGACGAACCCCAAATCCTGAAATTACTCGAAAAATACTTGACGATGCTGAATCATCAAGTGGTTACAGCGTCAAACGGGCAACGGGGGCTGGAGTTGGTGCAACAAACTCCTGATGCATTTGATCTGATTGTCACAGATTTCAAGATGCCGGGTCTTGACGGGGCCAGTGTGGTTGTTCGTCTTGAAAATGAGGGGTATCAAATACCTGTAGTTTTCATAACCGGCTATGGGATGGCAGACAAAAAAGTGGATATGCAAAATCTGCAGATCGTGGCTGTACTGAACAAGCCGTTCGATTTGAAAAAATTAAGCCAAATCGTTTCACAGGTTGAGGAGGCTAAGAGCAGGTAGGGCGCCCTAAAGCGCCGGTTGCCGATCAAGAACTGCCAAACGCCCATTTCGACCCCGAAACCCGATTGATTTCTCTTTCGGAGATCGGGGTCGGAATCGGGAATCGAAGAGTATTGCTATAATTATAGAGGTGCCTTTAATGAAGGTGCCCGATAGTTGGTATGTTGAAATTGGACAGGATTTTTAAATATGTTTCTACGGCTCTACACCCGATAACAAATGCGGGTATAGCCTTTTTATTGTTAACGATTTTTTCTGAAAGCAACAGTGCTTCGATAAAGGTTGTATACTTCTTTATTGCTCTGTTATTTTCGGCGGTAATTCCTTATTTATATATCTTTTATCTAAAAAATAAGGGCTATTTGGATACCGTTGATATAACGGAAAGGATAAAGCGTTTAAATCCGTTTGCTTTTAGCATAATAAGCTATTTTGCGGGTTTTTTTGTGTTGTGGTTTTTCGGGGCGCCTGTCCACGTTCAAGGGCTCATGTTTTGCTATGGTACGAATACGCTACTTGTTTTGCTTGTTACCAGGTGGTGGAAAGTCAGTGTTCATACTACAGGTATCGCAGGTCCCTTGGTTGCCTTGAGTTTTGAGTTCGGTTCGGTTGTTTATCCATTTTATATGTTGATAATAATTATAGGAACGGCAAGGGTTTACTTGAAAAGACATACGGTTATGCAAGTGCTTGTTGGTGGAGCAATGGGTTTGTTGTTGACATATCTTCAGTTTGAAATGTTTTTTTCCTGATCCAGATATATCTCATTACCTTTTTTGTATTTCTCGGACACACTCTAAAAAGTGTCATGAGCGGTTCGAGTGCAAGGCGGATGGAGCGCAGAAACCGGAGCGTACTGATAGTACGTGAGGATTTCGAGCACCGACCAACGATGTAATCATGGTGCGCAACAAATTAATAGAGGTGCCCACAAAAAAGGATTTATGGAAATCAAAGAGTTTGACGCTTTTGTTGTCAAAGAAAAAGGTGACGGATTTTCAGGGAGAGTTGTTAGAAAAAGCCTCAGTGATTTGCCCCGTAGTGACCTGCTGATAAGGGTCTGTTATTCGTCGTTGAACTACAAGGATGCGCTGTCCGCAAGCGGCAACAAAGGGGTGACGAAAGAGTATCCGCATACTCCCGGCATCGACGCAGTCGGGACGGTTGTCAGCGATATGTCAGGGAAGTTCAGTGAGAATGAAAACGTTGTCGTTACAGGCTTTGACCTTGGTATGAATACCGATGGGTATTGTTACCTGCTGCGGGAACGTTGCTTCACCCGGGCTTCATCTTTCCGTTTATCCTTTTATTCTCAGAGGTGTTTCACTCATCGGTATCGATTCCCAGAACTGTCCGATGACACAGAGGGAAACTGTCTGGGAAAAACTTGCCAGAGAGTGGAAACCGGATAACCTGTCCGATCTCTGCAACGAGATTTCGCTGGAAGAGCTGCCCGGATCAATCGGTCGGATGCTTGCCGGCAAGCTGAAGGGAAGAACAGTGGTGAAGATTCGGAGTATTTGATTGTTTCCAGGGTATTGGCGAAATTGCTGCTGTAATCTTCATCCACCAAAAAGGCACTCCTATGAACAAGACGCTGGTTCTCATACACGGTCGGAGCTGGAAGCCCAAGGAATCACCGCTCCGGAGCTTGTGGCTCGATGCCATAAAAAGCGGGCTCAAACGGGATAATACAGAAGCCTATAACCGTTTCAGTGACATAAAGGTCGAGTTTGTCTATTACGGCGATATCAATAACAAATTTTTAAAAAAGGAACTCAACAAGCCCTGGATTGACGATTCGGATTCCCGCCGTATAACGCTGGAGCAGCTCAGAGGGTATACAGCAGGTCAGTTTACAAAAAGAAACTACAACAAGCTTCCCGGGAAAGAGTCTTTCAAGGAAGGTGCAGCGGATGTCCTTTCCCCGATACTGAATTTTTTCAATCTCAGCGAAGCGCTCATAGCGCAGGTTGCTCCCGACATGAGGGAATACTGGAACGACGAAAGTGTTTTCGGCACGGAAGTCCGCCGCCAGATGATAAAACCCCTCAAGCGCGCATTTGACAGGAAGGGAAGCACCGCGATCGTGGCGCACTCTCTGGGATCGATGATCTCTTATGATACGCTCTGGAAGTTCAACCGTTATGGCGAATGGTTCGACTATTGGAAGCTGAAGATAGATCTTTTCGTGACCTTGGGCAGCCCGTTGGGAGATATTACAGTCCAGGAAAACCTCAAGGGGCGCAAAGCGAGCGGGGAAAGAAGATACCCCGGGAATATCCGCAAATGGGTGAACATCGCGGCCGAGGACGACTACATTTCACATGACTCGAAAATCTCTGACGATTACAGGAAGATGAGGCGTCATGATATGATCGAGTCGATCAGGGATTACAAGATATATAACCTGTCGGTAAGAGACGGGAAATCGAACCCTCATCACAGCTGCGGGTATCTCATTCACCCGACAACAACCCGAGTACTTGCGGACTGGATTCTCGCCTGAAAACATTTTCGTCAAGACTGTCTCAAAAACACAGTTTAACGATTTTCAGACACCGGTAGAGAGTCGTGGCGTACTTGATGCGGCATCCATGCTGACTTTGATCCATTCATGTTAGGGCAAATCATGTCGAAACAAAGCTATTCAAGAGAGGTTCTTGTCTCTATAAAACCAGATTTAGTCTACCAGGCAATTGCAGAAAGCATTGATAAATGGTGGACGGAATTCTCAAACCAAGCTTTGAAAGTCGGAGACCAACTCGTCGTTCGATTTGAAAAGAACACTTCTTGGGTGATGACTGTGTCAGAGGCAACACCAAATCGATCGCTTCTCTGGAAGGTTGTTGAGGCAAATCACGATCTCGAAGAGTTACCAAAAAAAGATGAATGGAAAGGAACCACCATAAAATGGGAGATTGTTGCGCACAAAAATGGCAGCAAGGTGACTTTGACCCATCAAGGATTAGTGCCGACACTTGAATGCTTTGAAATCTGCCAAGCAGGCTGGGACTATTTCTTAGGAAGCTTGAAGGATTATCTGGAGACAGGAAAAGGCAAGCCATATAAAGAAGCCCATACGTGTATCAAAAAAGGCAGCTGAAGAGGCAGCACTTTCTTCAGGATGTTTTCTTTCACGACTCGGGAATAACTCATAATTTGCCTTCCTCGGTAGAGGCGACAAGTATATTGATACATAGGGTATGACTTTTGCGGGGATTGCTCCAATACATTATATTGCATTGCAAACACGATGCAAATCAAGAGGTTTGAAAAATGAAGCGTTCAATGAAAAGTGCATCTTTACCATCCTTGCGAGTCACGCCGGAACTTCGGAAAGCAGCCGAACAAGTGCTTGAAGAGGGAGAAACCCTTTCGGCGTTTATCGAATTGTCGCTGCGGGCAAATATTGAAAAGCGGCAGAACCGGAGGGAGTTCATGGCAAAAGGACTTGCATCTCGCGACCTTGCCCGAACATCCGGTAAGTATGTGGATGCTTCACTTGTCATTGAAGAATTGCAGGGTATGCTCGATCAAGCGAGACGGCAATCATCGTGAAGTTCAGGGTACGCTTTACGCAGGAAGCGAAAAACGACCTTGTTCGTCTGTATTCTTTTCTTCTTGAAAAAGACATAAACGCAGCCGAGAAAGCGCTGGAAGCCATAGAACGGGGAATGGATGTACTGCGGTACTTTCCGTTCAATTGCAGAAAAGCAACCCCCCAAACCCCGCTTTTAAGGGAACTGCACGTATCGTTCGGCAACTCAGGCTATGTTTTGCTTTTCGAAATCGAAGACAATCGTACAGTTACTATTCTTGCCATCCGTCATCAGCATGAGGACGATTATTTATAAAATTTATAACCATTAAGGTTGAGTAGACAGGAGATTCATTTTAGTGGCCGTATATGTTTCAAAAGGGGCCGGTGCGGGAAGTGTTTCGGAAGAAGAGGCGGTAAAAGCCATGCTTTCAGGGAAAGCTTTTGAGCCGGACAGTGCAGGCGGTATCCTTGATTTTCTTTTTCCGAAATACGGTAGTCACTGGAATCTCAAGCCGCACATGTTTTACAGGCAAGCTTCTTTATTCGTGGCTTTTATGAAAGAGCATGACAGTACTGCTTTCGAGAAGATACTTGTTGCCATGCAGCAAGGTTAAAGTTTCCGCATGGCTTTTCGGCAGGCTTATGGCGTTTCGATACCGGAGATATGGGAACTCTTTTTTGAACAATTGAAAGCCGGCACTGAAGAGGAGACGGAGAATGAAAACGCTGATCAAATATCCGGTCAAGTAAGGGGTAAGAGACATCTTTCGGTATATTAAGCAGAAATCTAAGGAGAGAGGGTAAAAACCGAACAGAAAAAATGAAAAAAATCATACCGCCGGTTTTATTTGTGATCTGCATCGTTGTCATGGTGGGGCTTTGGCTGGTGTTTCCAATTGTACAGTTCGTTACATTTCCGATCAGTTTGGTTGGTGTTCTGCCTCTTGTAGTGGGGCTGGGAATCGCCAAGCGTGGTTCTGATATATTTGAGAAAGCAGGAACGAATATCGAGACGTTTAATGATCCGGATATATTGGTTACCGAAGGTCTCTACCGAATAAGCCGAAATCCAATGTATCTTGGCTTTCTTATGGCTCTGCTTGGAATTGCTATTGTACTTGGAAGTTTTTCATCAATCCTGGTTGCCGTCGGGTTTTTTGTTATAACAGACCGCTGGTATATCAAGTTCGAGGAAGAAGCCATGGCTAAAATATTTGGCGACCGATATGCAGAGTACAAGGCACAAACCAGACGCTGGCTGTAGTTGCCTCATGAACTGTAAAAAGCTGTTTCCTTTCAGGGTCGGTACGACTTCCTATATCATCCCCGATGAGATTATTCCCAATATCGAGTATTTGAAGGACAAGGTGGATGATGTGGAGATTGTGCTTTTCGAGTCTGACGAAATCAGCAACCTGCCTTCGGCCAGCGAAATCAAGTCCCTTCGTCATATAAGGGATGATCATGATCTGACCTATTCGATTCACCTGCCGCTCGATGTTTACCTTGGCCATTTCGAAGAGAAAGTGCGCCGAGCGTCGGTGGAAAAATGTCTCAGGATCATCGACCTGACGCTGTCCCTGTCGCCCTCCGCCTATGTCATGCATTGTGAGGCCGGTCTTGGCATAAATGTGAATGCTTTCAGGGAAAAGGACCTGCAACGGTTTCGCGGGAATTTTCTTGCTTCGATGGAACTGCTGCTCGAACACGGTTCATTGGCACCGGCGGACATCTGCGTTGAAACCCTCGATTATCCGATACAGATGATCACACCCGTTATCGAACAGTTCGGCCTGTCGATGACACTCGATATCGGGCATCTCGAGCTGTACGGGTTTCCTGTACGGGAGCATCTCGACAGATATCTGCCGTTGGTGCGTGTGCTGCACATGCACGGTATCAAGGAAGGAAAAGATCATAACGGACTGCAGTACATGCGTCCGGAAATCCTCGACATGGTTATGCAGGTACTGTTCAACAATCCGGACCCTCGAAGGGTTTTTACCGTAGAGGTTTTTTCCGAAAACGACTTCAAGACCTCGTGTTGCGAACTGAAGAGGTTCGTGGAGTAAATCGTCATCCTTGCTCATTCGATGGCAGGATTTTCCTGTCCCGGCTGTTCCGGGGCGGTTAGTGGCTGACCTGCGGCCTTTGCGGTTTCGGGGATGATGAAGTCAATCCCGTAGATGTAATCATCCTGTATCGTTACTGTCTGCCGAGTACCGGAGACGATGACGATGTAGGTGCCCGGTTGCAGCCCGTCCGCACGGTAGTAGCCGAACATATTCGAAAATGCCAGGGACACGATGGTGCCGCTTTCATCCGTGACGGTAACCTTGCGGTTCGCGATACGGTGTCCATCTGTGCCGGTTACCCGGCCGGCAATGGAATACTCGGCATAAACGGGGATGATGACTTCCGTCACAGCCCCGTTCAACACCTCAGCATATATCGTTTTTTGGGAGACATTGAGTTCGAGAGGGAGATTTTCCGTATCGACTTCAACCGCATAAACTCCCGGTCTGAGGTTGCCGACGAAAAATGACCCGTCTACCTGCCTTTGCCCGAGCTTTCTTCTGTTGAGCAGTATATCGACATTGTTGATATCGGAAGACTTCAGGGTTGTTTCGTTCATGATTTTCAGCGATCCGGCCAGGCCTCCTCTGGTATGGCTTATCGCTGTCCGGTTGATCGGATAGAAGCGTTTGTTCGAGCGCCCGATATCCCAGGTGAGGGCCAGCGCAAAATATTGTCTGGCATCGGGAGTGACAAGATTTGAGAAGTTATCCTCTGTATCGAGCTGGAGGGCGTTGTTCATGTTGTAGCTGTACTGGAGACTGAGCTGCAGCCCGGCATTTACGAATTTGTTCCAGGCAGCTGAGAAACCGGTCTGATCTCCGGAACGTGAAACCCCGAACCGGAACAAATCATAACGGTTTCCTTTCGGATACCAGTCGAAATAGATGCTGCTTACGTTGTTTCCGGTTTCGATTGCGTGTGAGTACAGTGACCTACCCGAAAGTGACCTGCTGAAATCGTAATCCAGCTCGGCGTTGACAATCCTGTTTTCATAAGAGACTGTGAGATCGCTCTGGGGTACCGGACGAATATTGGCTTCGTAGCGGTATTTTTTATCGTCATTCGGAATGGCTGAAAGTGTAAACTGAGGAAGAACATACCAGTAAGCACCGAAAAGGAAATATTTATCGGGAGAAAGGTTTCCCTTGCGGTTGTGTTGCCCGTAGAGCAGGAGGTCGAACGGATAGAAAATATCTGTTGAAAACTTGACGGAATGGTTTCTCTCCGCTTCCTGGCTGTCTCTTGCAAATCCTTCCTGATTGAACCTCCCAAAATAGGAGAATGTCCAGTTTCTTCCGTTTCCTTCAAGCCTGACATCGGCGCCATAGTGATTGTTTGTGCGTGCACCGTAGAGTGCCGCTCCCCAGCTGCCCCCGATTGATAATACCGTTCCGGCAATAATGTCTTTTTCCTGCGTCTCGGGACGGTACTGGATGGCAGATTCGAGGGTAATACGGTTGCTGAGTCCGTACATGACATGGCCGAACCCGGTCCATAGCGACGGTCCGGTATCTTCCGAATCCAGAGGGTTGCGGGTTGTGCCGAAACCTGTGCGCACAAGTATTTCATGCGCAGGCATGGACCTGTTTTTGATCGACATGCTGTAGTCGAGGATGGCCGTCGGTTTCTGCCGCAGCGATCTTTCGTAGATGTACACCTGTGTTTTTCTCAGATCGGAGGTCATGCGGACATTACGGAAAACAAACATGCCATTGAGCCCGATCCGCTGCCGGGCAACAACAATATCGTCAATGCGAAGCTCGGCGATTGAGGCGGGAGGCGCGTTTCCCTCGATTGTGCGCTGCTGGGAGCGGTCGAACGAGAGAAAAGCATCGGAATCGCTGTAACGTTCAAAATCGAGCTGGTTGAGAATGCTGTGGTTGTTCCATCCCAGCTGCAGCCCTGTAAAATCAAGGCTGCCGACGAGGGTGTACAGGTCCGAAGAACCTGTGCCGATCCTGAGAGCAGTTTTGCTGTTATAGGTTGTCCAGTGATATCGGGTTGGTGGAAAATGCTTTTCAGGATCTCCTTCAAAGCTGATATCCCAGACCCCTCCGGCAACTCTGCCGCCTGCTTCGAGCAGCAGTTCCTTCGTATACTCACCATTGAACTCATAAGTGATTTCCGGCTCGAGACTCAGAAAAGAAAGGGAATTGGAAGGTGCACGAATATCGGGGGTTATGGATGGTACCGATTTTTTCTTTCTTGGAAATGTGCCGGGAACCCAGGGGACATCGATCGCAATGGCAAAAATCGACTGAACAAACCTTCCTCTTGCATAAAATGCTTTTTCGAGCTGGGAAAATGATATGCAGGGTGTTTGTTCTATGATTTTTTGCGTTCCGGGATTATGGGTGAGCACGCCAAGAGTTGTCTGGTAGGTGAAATTCCCGTTTTCGGATGCAGCGCTTTTTATCTTGGTTTCTGCTTCAAACAAAGCGAAAGGGATCCAGTAATCGTCCTGGAACTTGTAGCAAATGTGGTTTCCTGCTGTCCTTTTATTGAAAAACACTTCCACGAGAAGCGGTTCAGGCTGTCCTTGTTCGGCAGCCTGAACCTGATTATCCGGAAGCGGGCTGGTTTCGGCCTGCAGCGCTGGAGGAATAACATAAAGGCTGGCAATGAGAAGAGACCGGCGTATTGCGCCCTTCGCGATGCTGCCCATAAGTGTTTACCCTTGATTGTTCCCGGTGTGATCAGCGGGATACTGCAAAGGTTTTCTCGATTTTTTTCTCATCCAGTGTACCCGAGACGGCGATCACATAACTTCCTGGTCCCTTGAGTTCAGGCAATTGGGTAACAATTGTCCGGGTGTTTCCTGGAAGTACCGGCGTCTGGTTAAGCTGACCTGTGGCAATGAGTCCTTCCGGGGCTTTTTCACGGTCGTCCCCGGTTAAATACTTGTCGATATCGTTAAACCCGGGAAAATAGGCTTTTTTCCATATCGAGTATGTTCCTTTAAGCCTCGTATGCACATTTCCATTGTTGGTGATAGGGGCTTTGATGGTCAGTGCTTTGTTATCGAACCTGAATGCCGGCATTGAAGAGGCCCTTTGTATCTCGTCAGCGTAAGCATATATGCCTACGCCGAGCTTGAAGAGGATTTCAACCGGTTTATCCTCTTGTTCGGCTTCTCCCTCGACCGGTTCCTCGGTGAAATAAATGATTGCCCTGTGTTCTCCGGGTGCAGGTTTGACCGGCGGTCGGACGGAGAAACGGACAACCTGGCTTTTGCCTGGCTCAAGAGTGAACGACATGGGGTTGATGAGCATCCATTGGTCAAGGGACTGTTCGTCAGGAGGCAGTAGCTTGACCTCATTGTTTTCATCGAGAGTCCAGTTATAGACTTCGACATTGACCTTTGTTGTTGTTTTTTTCAGGTTGAACAGCCTGAGTGATTCGTTGACGGGTTTCGAGCCGATGGAAAGCTCGAGCATCGACGGGGCTACCCCGATCTGTCCCGGAGGAGGTTCTTCCTCGGCTTTTGCTGTTGAGGTTAGTATTCCGAAAAGAATGAGAATACCCAGAAAAGGTGCATGCAGTTTTTTCATCAGTATGTAATGATTGTTATTTCAATTGTACCGTAATACTTTCCAGACTTTTTTGCCTGTGAAATATCAAAATCGAGATCAACCCTGCCGTAACATCGGATGTTGTTTTTGTTTTTTTTCTTGCACTCAATCGGCCTTTGAGTGATGTTGGCCAGGATAACGGATGAGTTGTCGCTCTTGTGCGAGAAAGCATTCTCCACTCCGCTTTTGCTGAGTATCCGGTATTGCACGTGATATGCCGGAGTGGCATAAGAATTACCATTGTCATCGTCGTCATCGTCGTCGTCATCATCATCGCCGTCGTCGTCACCAAAATTATTCGGATTATACTCGTGGTACCATAACAGCACGTTTTTCCGGGTTATCTCGGCCGTGTTATAATTGTCTCCAAGCTGCAGCCCCGGGGTTGAGACGGTACCGCCTTCCCACGTTGCATCAACATCTATTGGGCTGAGAGGTTCGGATACTCCGCTGCGGCTTAATCCGATTTCACTGAGCTGAACCTTTGGAAGGGTGCGTTTTTTGTAAAAATAGAACCTTCCGGCAAAGACCTCAATAGGCCCGTACAATGCTGTGCACAAAACAAGCAGCGGAAGAACTATGATAATGCTCTTCACGGGGGTGAAGGTCATGTGGCGATTGCTTGTGCTTAGATCGTCGAAGCGGTGATGGTGTACTGGCCGCCGGTATGGCTGCCTGACCGATTGGTATTGCTGAAATCGAGATCCATGACAATTCCGCCTATGGTTGCTGAACCCTTTGCGATGCCTCCAAGGTTTATTTCGATCTCGTCGTCGGTGCTGGAGCCGTGAGTTACCTTAACGTTGGACATGCCAATGGTCGATGCGCCATTTTTCAGGACATCACCGCCCGAAGGTACCACAACTGAAACACTGGCAGTACCGTCTTTTGAAAATCCTCTGACTGCCCAGACGTTTGACAGGTTGACTGTGGTCTTGGTGCCATCGAGTTCAAGAGCCGCATCCATCAAGCTGGTCGTTGACAACCCTTCACCCTCTGCTTTGCCCTCCCATGATACGCTAAACACGCTTTCACCCTCGCCCAGCGCTTCAGACGTCGGGGTCTCGAAGTTGAGAGTTAGGGTTGAGTAGTAATGAAGGACGATAAACTCGGGGATATTGGCCGTTACCTTGGCGGTGCCTTTGCTGCTCTGGCCGGATTCAGCAAAAGCTGTGCCGGCGGAAAGAATTGCTAACAGTGCATAAACGGCAATCTTTGTGATTGACTTATAGGATAGCATGGGGATTTTGTTTTTGAGTGAATAAGGGAAAGAAACATCGTTTCTTTGTTCTTGCTCTTCTTTTTTTCTTACCGCAACTGCATACAAAAAGTTATGAAAATATCTATGAAAAAAACAAGATTATTACTTCAAAAACTTGCGGGCATCCATAGAGGTGCCCATGATACGCTGTTGGAAAAACCAGATTTGTTCATTCCTTTTCTTTCGGGGCTCGCCGTCGGCCCTGTGAAATATCCGGTTTAATTTCACGGGGGGAATCGGGAATCGAAGAGTATTGCCATGATAGTGACAGCTCGTTAGCTACAAGCAGCCCTTGCCTACTCAGACAAAATTGCCAACTGCCTACTGCTGACTGATTTCCCCTCGTCACTTGTTACTTGTCACTACTCTTTCGACCCCGATTTCCGAAAGAGAGAAAATCGGGGATCGCCGTCGCTATCGGTATCGGAAATCGATTTTTCTTTTCCTTGGCCTACTGCCAACTGGATACTGCCTACTGATTCCACCTTGTCACTTGTCACTCGTTACTTGTCACTACTCTTTTGCCTGCTGCCAACTGGTTACCGAAAACAGCCAGCCGGACATCAAAGTACAGAACAAGTTCAGGTATCCTCAGATCGTAGTAGCCGTGATCGTGTACTGTCCGCCAGTGTGGCTGCCCGAGCGGGTCGTCTGCGAGAAATCAAGCTCCATTTCAATATTGCCTACCGTCGCC
>JANQGE010000038.1 GCA_028277485.1 Chlorobium sp. | reverse complement strand
GACAGATCGGAGAAGATGAAGGTATCCGCAATGCTGTTGAAGAGAGGTTTGGAGCGGCAAAACGCCGTTACAGTCTCGATAGAGCGATGGCGGGACTGGCCGAAAGCAGCCAGACAGTTGTCGGAATCATGTTTCTGGTGATGAATCTGGAGCGGTGACTCCCGGTTCCTTTTTTACGCCTTGTCAAATGGTTCTGTTTGGAACTGCACTCCCCAACTATATTAAAGGGGACCGTTGCCCGCGGCGCAGAGGATGGCAGTGTACTGTCTGTGCCCGTTTTGCAGGTCACCCGGCGGTGCCGAAGCCACACCAGAGGGCAGCACTGTTGCCGTCAGTACAAGCATCAGTAGCACCTGACCCGGTGGGAGCACAGTGGGCTCCGAATGCCTCGGACTCATGACGCAGTTGGATTACGGCAGGCTCTTGCCAGCTCAGTTTGCCGTTATCAGGACATTCGGGACATTCTTGCTGTGTGCTCATGGGGGGTTGAGTTTTGTTGAATGAGACAATGTGCTGTAAAAAATACGGATTTCATGACTCTTATCGGCACAATAGGAGGCTTTTATAGAATAATTTATAGCGTATCCGACTTTTTGATATATCCTGTGTTACAGGTGTATATATATATTATATATAAATGTTTATGGGCCTTTGTTTGTTTTAAGTGTTTTTTTTTAAATTAATCCCGGGATCGGGAGAGTAGTGGTGACAAGGGGGGGAATCAGTTGGCAAGCAAGTCAAAAAGGGGAAAGTTGGCAGTAGCCAGTAGACAAGGCGACAAGGAAAAGAAAAGATCAATTTCCAATTACCGAATCCCGATTACCGATCCCGACGACGAACCCCGAAAGAAACAAACGGAAATCAAGGGTTTGGTTTCGGGGTCCATCTTTTGCCCTTTGCCTTTCCTGGCATGGATGCCGGTTCTTGTGTGAAAGTTACAGCCCGGGTTTTCGGGCTCTCGTGAATTATTCAGTGAGCCCTAAGTATATCTTTTAAAATCATGCTCTAACTGAAATCATGTTTACATCCCCCCCTCTGATCGCCAACCCCTTGATCGTCTTACGTGAAGAGTTCGACGACTGGGCCGTGCTCTTCGATCCCGACTCGAGCGAGTCTTATGGGCTGAACCCTGTCAGCGTCTTTATCTACAAGCGACTCGACGGCAAGCACTCGTTCGGGGACATCATGAAAGAGCTTCGTGACGCCTGTCCCGATGCCCCCGAGGATGCAGAGGGCATCGTGCAGAACTTTCTTGACGACCTCGTCGACAAGGGTTTGGCCGGGTATACCGAGAGCTTCAACTGATACGCCATGCGACTGATGCGCACTCCCAAGTCGGTCGACTTGTCCGTCACGAACCGCTGCAACCTGAACTGCGCCTACTGTTACCATTTCGGGAGCGAAGGGGACAGCGGGACGGATCTGCCGACCGAAGCATGGCTCGGCTTTTTTGAGGAGCTCACCAGTTGTGCCGTACTCGATGTCACTCTCGCCGGCGGCGAGCCGTTCCTGAGAGAAGACCTCAGGGAGCTCATCGAAGGAATCGTTAGAAACAGAATGCGCTTCAGCATCCTGACCAACGGCACTCTCGTCACGGACGAGATAGCGGATTATGTCGCCTTTACAGGGCGGTGTAACAGCGTACAGGTCTCTATCGACGGCTCCTGGCCGGGGCCTCACGACGCTTTCCGCGGCGAAGGCAACTTCGAGCGTGCTGTGGCGGGCCTGCAACGGCTCAGGGCACATGGCATTCCGGTGACGGTAAGGGTGACGATCCATCGCCACAACGTCGGCGACCTCGATGCTATCGCCAGGTTCCTCCTTGAGGAAATCGGCCTGCCGAGCTTCTCGACCAACTCCGCGGGTTACGTCGGGCAGTGTCGTTCCCATGCCGATGATGTGCAGCTCACCGTCGAGGACCGCTCGCGCGCCATGCAGACCTTGGTCCGGCTCAGTGAACGCTACAACGGGCGCATCGGAGCGCAGGCCGGTCCTCTTGCCGAGGCCAGGCACTGGCTCGAAATGGAGGCGGCGCGGCGCGAGCAGCGTGAACCGGTCCGGAACTGCGGCTATCTCCGCTCTTGCGGCGGCGTTTTCTCGAAGATGGCTGTGCGTGCCGACGGCATGATGGTCCCCTGCAGTCAGATGAGCCACATCGAACTCGGCCGGATCCATGAGACGGGCCTGGAGGAGGCCTGGCTGAACCACCCTGAACTGCGACGCCTGCGCGAGCGGCGCGACATGCCCCTTGTGGACTTCGAGTTCTGCAAGGGATGCCCCTATATACCTTACTGCCGGGGCAACTGTCCGGCCCTTGCCTTCACGCTCACCGGCGAGGAAAACCATCCAAGTCCGGACGCCTGCCTCAGGCGCTTCCTTGAAGCCGGAGGCCGACTGCCCGAACCATGCGTATCCATTAACCAACATGCTGCTGATCAAGAGTAGCTGAAATGCCCCCGTATGACCAGATGTACAACCCCAGAGCGCTGCGCCGGGCAACCGACGGCAAGTCCGGAGAACGGACAGCGATCATACCCGCTGCGCCAGCTCTACTTCTACCTCACGGAAGGGTGCAATCTCAAGTGCCGCCACTGCTGGATCGCCCCGAAATACCAGTCGTCCGAAAAGGCGTTCCCGTCGCTCGATCCGGAGCTGTTCGGTTCGATCGTCGAGCAGGCAAAACCGATGGGGCTCAATGGCGTGAAGCTTACCGGCGGCGAACCCTTCCTGCACCCGCAGATCAGCGAATTGATCGACATCGTCCGCACCGCGGACCTTCGTTTGAGCGTTGAGACCAATGGCGTTCTCTGTACGCCGGAACTGGCAGCCCAATTGAAGGCCGCAAGCTCCAACACCTTCGTCTCGGTCAGCATAGACGGTGCGACGGCCAGGTCCCACGAATGGGTACGAGGCGTCGAGGGTTCCTTCGACGCAGCCTGGCAGGGTATCAGGAACCTGGGTGATGCGGGCTTCAGGCCCCAGGTTATCATGAGCGTTATGCGCCATAACAGAAACGAGATCGAGGCTGTCGTAAGGATGGCGGAAGAGGCGGGAGCCGGATCGGTCAAGTTCAACCTCGTGCAGCCGACCGCGCGGGGACAGGCGATGCACGAAGCCAACGAGACACTGACAATCGAAGAGCTTGTTGAGCTCGGCGCCCGGGTCGAAAACACTCTCTCGAAACACACCCCTCTCCGGCTGGTCTACAGTCACCCGATGGCGTTCCGCCCGCTCGGCAGGATGTTTGGTGACAGGGGAGAAGGCTGCGGGCTCTGCGGCATTCTCGGTATCCTTGGGGTGCTTGCCGACGGGTCCTATGCGCTCTGCGGCATAGGGGAAACGGTGCCCGAACTGATCTTCGGCCATGCCTCGAAAAACCGGCTCGAAGATGTCTGGCAGAACACCCCTGTGCTCAACGAACTGCGCGACGGTTTCCCGGAGAGACTCACAGGCGTCTGTGGCGACTGCCTCATGAAAGGCATCTGCCTGGGCAGTTGCGTGGCACAGAACTACTATGGCTCAAAAAACCTCTGGGCGCCGTTCTGGTATTGTGAGGAAGCCAGGAAAGCGGGGCTTTTCCCGGAAAGCAGACTTAAACCGTGCTGAGAGGGGGAGAGGCTTTATGAGTATGCAGGAAGGCTATCATCTCCGTCTCGGCGGTCAGCATGACTGGCACATCGCTTCCCGGTCGGCAGATCTGGCTCCATGGCTGAAGAAAGCCGGCACTATCATGGAGCTTAAGTCCGGCCCTTCATCAGCCGCACAGTTCCGCATCATGTGTGCCGATAACAAGGACTTTGCAGCACACTATCCTCACCTCGCCACATTCGGCGCCGGAGATGAGGAGAAATGGAAATATCATGACATGAAGACCGTAAAGGCATGGCAGCGCGAGGGCCACGAGGAGGCTGTCTGTTCGCTCGATCCGCCCGAAGACGAGGAAGCCGGGATCATCGCCATGTGGTACCTGCTCTATCCTGTCTATTGCCGCGTGATCCAGGGTGGAGGGATGCCGTTTCACTCGGCACTCATCGAGCATGAAGGGAAAGGCGTGCTGCTTGCTGCAAAAGGGGGAACCGGTAAATCGACATGCAGCCGGAGGATCCCGGGGCACTGGAAAGCGCTTTGCGACGACGAAGCGTGTATTCTGACTGACAAGGCGGGCAGCTACCGGGTTCACCCTTTTCCTACCTGGAGCGACTACCTCTGGAAACAATCGGAGAAAACCTGGAACGTAGAGAGCGCCGTCCCGCTTCATGCCGTCTTCTTCATCCATCAGGCGGAGGAAGATGCCGCCGAGCCTCTGGGACAGGGAGAGGCCGCCATCATGATGAACGAAGCAGCGACCCAGGTGTGGCGTAAATACCTCAGGAAGGCGAGCGACGAGCTCAAGCGGGCGAGCGCTGTCCAGATGTTCGAGAATGCATGTGCCATGGCGGTAGGGATTCCGGCCTACAAACTGGGTGTCAGGCTCGATGGCAGATTCTGGGAAGAGATCGAACGGGTGCTAAGATGGTAGCTGGCGACATGCTTGAATTCAATTACAACGGCCCGAGCATGAATCCGACATTCCGGGCCGGCGACAAGCTCCTTGTCGCCCCCTGCGGTTTAAGGAAGATCGCCGTTGGAGACGTGATCGTTTTCAGGCCTGACGGGTACGAGAAGACCGTAACGCACCGTGTCATCAGGCTCGATGCACGAGGCGTCGTGACACGGGGCGACAACAATAACCGGGTCGATCCCTACTTTCTCCGGCAGCATGAAATAATGGGGCGTGTTGCCGCGGCGCGTCGCGGCAGGGAGACCCTGAAGGTCATGAACGGCAGGCCGGGATTGTATTACGCACGATTGCGGTGGCTGGTCAAGGCTTCTAACCATACAGTCTCGCGGGTACTTCATCCCGTCTACCATGGTCTTGCCGACTCGGGTATGTTCAAGCACGCGCTTTCGCCCTGGGCCAGGTTGAGAGTGGTCAAGTTCACCAAACCCCACGGCGTGGAGTATCAGCTTTTCCTCGGCAGCCGTCTTGTTGGCCGACGTTCCCCCGGAGCTGCAAACTGGCAGATCCGCCGGCCGTTCCGACTCTTTATCGACAAGTCGCGGCTGCCGGTATGAAAAATCCTCTCCCGGCACAGACATTCGACTTCTTCGGTGATGTCCGCCACCTGCATCCCCACTTCCGCTTCTGCGGCGAGCAGGCGGATGCGCTCTTGAGGGTACGCAGGGAGCTTCTTGAGTACGTCTTCGCCCTGCTCAAGGAAACCCCTTATCCTGCGCCCCAGGTATCGGATGAAGCATGGACAGCCCTGCTTGAGACACTCAAGCCGCACTGGACGCTTCCCCTGCTTTACTGGTACGCGGGGCACGCTCCAAAGGAGGTTCAGCCGCCTCCCCAGGTGATGGCATTTCTCAGGGGCTCGTTTCAATGGAGCCGTCTTCGCTCTCTGCACATGGACCGGCAGATGCAGGAGCTCTCCACAGCTTTTCGCCGGTCCGGCGTACGCATGATAATTCTCAAGGGAGCCGCACTCGGCAGAATGGTTTATCCGGATCCTGCTCTCCGCCCCGGATCGGATCTCGATATCCTCGTGCGCCCTGAAGAGATGCAGCATGCTCGAGTGGTGCTCGAGAAGCTTGGTTATAAAGTTGCCGCCCGGAAGTTCGGCACCGGTGCCGAAGCGCTTTACCACCACGAAGAGTATACGAGCGCGAGGCGTGGCGGGCAGAACCGGCTTGTCGAACTCCACTGGCGCCTGCACTCGCTCGGCGTCGTTCAGGATGCCGGTGTCGATGACCTCTTTGAGCATGCAGTACAGGTGTCGGCGCATGGAGTATCGTTCGAAGCCCTTCATCCTGTCGACGCCCTCATCCACCGGGCACTCAACAACGCCTTCATGCACGACCATGACCTGCGCATTATCTGGGTCTTCGACATTTTCCGGCTTGCAGGAAGCTTCCGGGGGGCGGAAGACTGGCAAGCTTTGCAGGAGCGGTGCGTTACGTGGAATGCGCGCCATGCTGTTGAAGTGGCTCTGACCCTGGCCCGGTCCTGGTACGGACTTGCCTTGCCGGGCGTGTTTGAAGATTTCTCATCATGGCCGGAGGCAACAGAAGACGAAATCCGGGCGTGGCGCCGTATTACCCTCAGACGAAAACGGCTCGATTGCATGCTGGGAGCCAAACTTTCTCCCGAGGCGGGAATGCTTGAACGTGCAAGGTCGGTGATCCGCTTGCTCATACCGCTCAGAGCAGTTGTCGTCGAAAGTTATCCTGTAGCGCGCTCCTGGATGTTTCCCCTCGCCTATCTGCGCAGATGGGGGCGATGGATCAGGGAATTATGGGAGTGAAGAACGGTAGGGTTGTCGCTACAGCCCTTCAAAACGACTGCGAATTCGCCGATTTGCGTTTCAAAAGCTGTAGCGTTGAAGGCGGGTTTTCGAGACCATGGAATCAGTCGAAACCCAGGTTCTTCAGAGATTGTGCACCTGTTCGTATTTTAGTAGGAATAGTTAACAAAGCGTTGCCCGCCATAGAAGTTGAAATAATGAGAAAAGGGTAAAATTTCAGATACCGACACGGCCCATATTGAGTTCACTGATAGTGAGGTGCAGGAGACAAAGGAGATCAGTGAAAACATCTCCATTGATATCGATGAGAAGGGAAACCTTGTCAGTATGACAATTGAGCATGCAAAAATGAACGCGATGCTCTCCGAGTTTTCTCTTCAGGAAATCACCTCTAAGTCTGCTTAATTGTACACTTTGGCATTGCAATTATCACAAAAGCGGCCACGGTATTCCAGAGGCGGATTTTGTGGTTATCCGATAGCTTACGTGAATTCTGTGAACATCATCCTTGAGAGGATTTTGTTGTATGTAACGGTTCGTTTGTATATGTTACATGTAACAGGTTCTGATGCAAAAACAACGAATGATAAGGAGAAACATGGGAAGAGTTCTTGAACGGGTGCACAAGCACAGGGAGAAGTTACGCAAGGAGGGAATGCGTCCGATACAGATATGGGTCCCCGATACACGCCGTCCCGGTTTTGCGGAGGAGTGCAAGCGGCAGTCTTTGCTGGTTCAACACGATCCTCAGGAAAAGGAACTTCTTCAGTTTCTCGATGAAGCTTCGGACCGTGAGGGTTGGGAAGCATGACGAGAGGCGATCTGGTTACCATAGCACTGCAAGGCGATTACGGTAAGCCTCGACCCGCCGTTGTCGTTCAGTCGGATTTTTTTGCTGAACATCCATCGGTGACCATCCTGCCGGTAACGAGCGAATTGCGTCAGGCGCCGTTATTCAGGATTGTTGTCGACCCGGCCACCGGGAACAATCTGAAAAAAAGATCGCAGGTCATGGTTGACAAGGTGCAGACCGTCTCACGTGAAAAGGTCGGCCCGGCTTTCGGAAAACTCGATGATGCCACGATGCTTGCCGTTAACCGGGCGCTCGCCGTGTGGCTGGGATTCGCGTAAGCAGTAGTATTTTTCTTTTTGCGCGTCCCGCTTATTATTCGCGCTTGGCACAGCAAAGAAAACAGACTGTAGAACCAGCTAAACCCTCCTGTTTTTTTGATACCTGCAAGTCAAAAGTCGCGAATCGATGCTGCTGCTGGCATCTGGGTTCGGTTTTTTGCAAAAGTTTACGTAGTTGCGAGCGTCTCCCTCATTTTCTATAAGGGTAAGATGAACCATCCTATTACTTCAAAGCGACTACGAATTCGCCGATTTGAGCGAGGTGATGCAGAAGATTTTGTCAGCTTCGTGGCAGATCCTGAATCCACCAGGTTTCTGACTTTCGGCGAAGAGCAGAAGAGCCGCGAAGGTGCCAAAAAGCTTCTCGACGTCACAATAGCGTCCTATGATTCTGAAGCACCGCTGATGGCTTTCGCAGTCGAACATAAGGAAAGCAGGCAATTTGTCGGGTTCTGCGGTTTGACTCCGCGTGAGGAAGGTGTGGTGGAAATCATGTATGCAGTGATGCCAGATGAACGTGGTAAGGGATATGCAACCGAGATTGCGGCAACGTTAGCGCAGTATGCCGTCAATCAGCTCGGCTATCGGCGGGTGATAGCGCCGGTCTCTCCCGAGCATGAAGTTTCGAAAGCTGTAGCGTTGAAGGCGGGTTTCAGGGATCGTGGAATCGGTCAAAACCCAGGTTCTTCGGAGGTTGTGCGTCTGTTCGTACTTGAGCAAGAACAGTTGACAAAGCGTTGGCCGCCATAGGTAAAATTTGAGATAATGAAAAAAGCGTTGCTGCTTCCGTTTGTTGTGTCGCCGTTGCTCGCGCTCCTGCTGTTTGGCTCTGCGGGCAGAATCGATCTGCCGTGGGTATGGGGTGCATGGGGCATACTGTTTGTCAATCATCTGATCGGTCTGGCGTTGTTCTGGCGGCTGCGTCCGGATCTGGTAGAAGAGAGAACGTCGCCGGGTGAAGGCATGCAATCTTGGGACAAGACGCTGCTGCGCCTCTGTATTGTAAGTGTATTGATCTACCTGGTCTTTACGGGTTTGGATATAGGCAGAATGCAATGGCTGGGAGGCATCCCTGTTGCAATAAGGCCTGCGGGCGGCATCGTTCTCCTGGCTTCGTTGTCCCTTGTCTATTGGGCCATGCTCACCAATAATTTCTTTTCAACTGTTGTGCGCCTTCAGGAGGATAGAGGGCAGTATGTCGTTACTACCGACCCATACCACTTTGTTCGCCATCCCGGATATCTGTCGGTTATCGGGACCTGGATCGGGTTTTCAGTAATGGTTGGTTCATGGGCTGGCTTGTTGAGCGCCACGGTACCGTCCGCGGTCATGATTGTGCGGACTATTCGCGAAGACCGGTTCCTGCGACAGCAGCTCACGGGTTATGAAGAATATTGCCGTAACGTCAAATGGCGGCTGATGCCGTATTTGTGGTGATCGTGCTTTTTGCTCAATGCTGATAGCCGTCTGGTTGTATCCCGGACTCTCCCCTGCTTGTTAATCCGTATGATCTCTCCAGAAAACCACCTTTGTGCGGAAGTTGTCGGGATATAATTACTTTATTATTTTGGTGCCAGTACCCCTTCTGCTCCGCAGGAATTAACGCAGAGCCTATACTTTTAAGAGTCAATTTTATCTGCATTTAAATAATACGGGTATGATATGCACCTTATTAATGAGTCATATTATAAAAAGCTAGTTGACAAATTTGGGAAGACAAAAAATGTGATCGAGATTGAAGACACTAACTTTATAACTATCAACACAGCTTTCCTTGAAAAGGCCTTGATAGAAAAAAAAGTAAATCTTCTAATAAAAATTCCCGCAGGTTATAAAAATACCGATTTTCTATTTGCGAACTTAATACTGCGACTTACTGAGCTTCAATTTCTTGAAGCTGTAGAAATGCCAGAATTCAAAACTGGCGATCTATTGAAAACACTTAAATCTAAAAGAAAGAAAGAGTATAAAATTGTTGACGCTAATGGAGATACATACAGTATACAAGAAATTTCTAAAGGAAGAGGAAACTCATCTTTTATTGAATATAGCCCATCTATAGTTAATTATAATTGGTTAAAAAATCATTGTAAAAGGATCACTAAAGGGACTCAAATAAAAAAGCTACTTGATTTAGAAGAGTTATTTAACAAGCTATTCGGGATGTCTTTTATTCCGGACGAGTTTAGATCAAAATCGATTGTCGTCTGCAAAAAGTCCATTTGGAATAACCTTGCCCATATTGAGGTGCTTAATTGCAAACTTAAAGATATTATTCCTTTAACTTATATCACAAAAAAGGGTACGGAGCAACCAACAATTAATATAGATTCAGCACTATACTTTGTTCCCGACTACAGTACAGCTTATCACTGTGTGCTATGTAAAGGCGAAACAATTGATAATATCATGCTCCTAGACTGCAACCCAGATCAATTCCCAACGATGATTATGGATCAGAGAGAGTACAAGTTTGGGATTTGTGCAATTACAACACAAAACTATGAGGATGTGCAGGGCTTTCATACTTGGCAATGGTTGAAAGAAGAAATTGATATGATTAACTCATTATGATTAGTATTGATGTCATAGAAAATGATGGCCTATCTGCTCTTCTCGAGGAGTATGAGCAGGCTCTCTCGCACATAAAAGCACCTCCGTTTCATATAGAAATGCTTTATTCCTATTCCAAATATTTGAGCCGCCTTTTCAAATCAATTGACCCAACCACGATTCGAGCGTTAAAGGAGCGAATTGAGTATAATAATGAACTGGAGAGAAACCTTCAACAGCATGGAAATGAAGTGGAGAGTTTGGGTGACAATAATTCTAAGTTGATACTTCTTCGAATTGCTGAGTTGCTAATCCGTGAAAATTGCAAAGCTCAAAGACTATTTGAGATTGTTGCGCAGAATATTGAACAACAAGTGCCAACATGGTTGGTTGCCAACAATGATAACATTGAGTTTATACAAGAAAATGCTAAATCAAATAATTCAAATTACATTCATACTATACGGTATTCTCAAATAGGCAAGTTTTTCAAATCCAACGCCCAGGAAGAATTCTCTGTGATTGACATTTCTCTTGATGGGTACAATGATTTCTTGAAATATTACAATTGCGATTTTACTGTAAGGATACTTCTTTATCCGCCAGAGTATGAGGCCTATGAAAGTTACCAGAGGAAATATCAAACAGAGCTTGAGACAGAATTAACATCCGCATTCAGGGAAGAATTCACCGGCTTGAAATATCAGGCCATTTCTAATACCATCACTGAGAAAAAGCTTTCGACAACCATTCAGGGAATTGTTGACAGCGCGCAACAATACCGAGAGGAAGGTGATTTTAAGGCTATCAAAGAAAACCCGGAACTGGAAACACCTGAAGCTATGCTTTATATTGTTGAATATGAAGATACGGAACAGTTTTGGGATGAACTTGATTCCAGTGAATACGTTTTTAATGAGCAAAATAAGTTGATAAGAATTAATCGTATAAAGCCAGGTGATAGAATACGGGTTTACAGCGAAAGGTTGAATGTTAGTCTTTTTGATATAGCTGCGGAAGAAGATGAAGAAACCTTTAATCTTATCGAATGCTATAGTGATTTATGGCACAACGTTCTACAGGAATATTATCCGTCCAATAACATTAAAGCAGATGAACTTTATACCCAATTGAAAAAGCAAGGTCTTTCCGTTCAGCCAACAACCCTCCAAAATTATCTTGACAAGAAAGTGCGCTTCCCAATGAGAAAATCTGATTTGGAAGCAATCGTTAAGCTGACGAAAAACGAAAAACTCGAAAAAAACATTGAAGAGCTGCTCAAACACAAGAGAATTTACAACGGAGTGATGATTGCACTCGGAAGAAATCTTAAAGAAGAAATTTGTAGATATTTACAGACAAAGGAACTTGGCGATATTTTGCAAGGCACCTTTACGGTTGAAATGTTGAACAATTTTATTGAAACATCAATGCCTTTGAGAACAGTTAAAAATATTATAACACGCATAATAACAGAACAAGAATGAGTTTTGCAACTGCCCGGGAAATAGTAATACAGCGAGTAAAAAAGGAACTTATTGGGCCCGGTTCTGACATCTTTCTTGCTGGTGATGACCTGCAAGGGGAAATCATTGAAGGAAAACCGTTAACAAGATACTTTTCAGGAATCCTCTTCCCTCGAAAAAAATCTGTTTTATTCGATGAAATCGGAGAGAATGAATTTACCGAAGAAGATGAAGACCTTAGTGTTGTCGGTGAAAAACAAACTTCAACCGGAGACGGAGAGCAGGAAGGAAGCAACGATAAACCCGTTGCAAGCGATTCAGATGATGAAGAAAACACAACGAAAGTTAATGCCAATCAATATTTCCCATCTCTTTCCGGCCTAACGTTCTGTTTGCCTAACAATGTAAATCACATAACGCTTACTATCAGTTTTGGAACATACGACAAAGCAGGCTATGAGGACTTAAGATTAAGTTATGATGGACACGAAGTTAACCTCATAGAGAGATTTGGATTTAGCGATTGGATATTTTTCAATGAAGAAACACAGGAGTTATCGTTAAGGAAAGACCCCAAAAGCGATAATGAAACTATTAGAGAATGCTTATACACTTTACGTACAGCAGACGACTATAGATATCGTTATCATATCCTAACACGGCAACTAGAAAAACTCTTTAGTCTAAAAAGCAAATACCAGCGGACTCCACATATTTACACGATTGAAAATTTTGAAGTACAGGAAATCAACGACCAAAAATTATCGGAGTTGGTCGAATGTTTTTTACGTGACAACCTCAAAGAAGGCATACGTATCCATACGAGAGTTTTCCAATTTGAAAAATTCAAATACTTCAAGATTATAATTGAGAACAAAGCTCAAAAACCAAATAAAATCGGAGGATGGTTTGACGATACGACCCTTGTGCTTTCCAAAGAAGCATTAAACAAAAGCTGTTTATATCAGTTTGAGTTGAAAGTAGAAGCTGATGAGATACTTCCTTATCAACCAGGCAAAGACACTGCATATTTGCCCGATGAGGAAAAGATGCTCAACTTTTTGTATCGGAATATTAAAAGTTATGCCATTGGTCATAGTGTAGCGGCAGAATGGGAACCTTCCGAACACCCCACGTGGGTTAAGACATCGTATTTCCCTCAGTACGATTTGAAAAATCAAACAGCAGATATTGAGGGAATGGACGATTTGTTATTCATAAAGGAATTGTCCTCATTAACTGAAAAAAGCTTGAGAAAGGATATTTGTATGAAACTGGAATCCTTTGCAAGTAAATATGAAGAATGGATAGATCTAAAGGAAAAAGAAAATGCTGGTCATGCAACAGGAACGGAAAACCTTGCAAAATGTGGTAAAGTCCTTTCACGAATCCGGTCGGGTATTAACTCCTTAAAAGAAAATGACTTGGCGCTTGAAGCATTCAAGTATGCTAATGCTGCCATATACATGCAAATGTTCCATACGGCTAAATACTTTGACATTAACAAAGGTTATGAAAGGTATGAATGGAATTTTGGCAAAATGCCGGAATATGAGGACTACAAAAGCTTACCTTATCCAAACGATAGAATTCCAAAGTGGCGGCCATTTCAGCTGGCTTTCTTTCTTCTGAGTATCTCATCATTCACCAATCCGGAATCTGATGATAGGGAATTAGTTGACCTAATTTGGTTTCCTACGGGTGGCGGTAAAACGGAAGCGTATCTTGCGGTCTCCGCTTTTCTCATTTTCTATAGGCGGCTCAAATACCGGGAAAACTATGATGGTGTAAACGTTATAATGCGTTACACATTGCGGTTGCTAACTTCCCAACAGTTTGAAAGAGCTTCAAAACTTGTATTTGCATGTGAAAAAATTCGAAAAGCCCATGAAGACCTTTTGGGCAGTAAACGTGTTTCCATTGGTTTTTGGGTAGGTGATAACATGATTCGTAACCGCTCGAAGAATGCAAAGGCAGAACTTACTAAAATCAAGAATCTGCTAAATCAGGGACGAAATCCGGTTAACAAATTTCAGATAAGTACCTGCCAGTGGTGCAACACAAAGACGATTACCAAACTTAGTGAAGGTGAGAGAGCACGGAGATTTAGCTTCCGTGAAGGTAATAGCCGGCAATCAATACTTGCGGGCTGTAATAATCCTGAGTGCGATTTCTACGAAAGCAAAGGAGGAATGCCAATTGTATTAGTTGATGATGATATTTACAACAATCCTCCAACTATCTTATTCGGCACTGTTGACAAATTCGCACAATTAGCCTGGAATGAAAATGCCAGAAAGTTGTTTAATTGCCATAACGCCAATAGGCCACCGGAATTGATTATTCAGGACGAGCTTCACTTATTAAGCGGGCCTTTGGGCAGCATAACCGGTTTATTCGAAAACGTTGTTTTAGAATTATGTAAAGATGTAAATCAAACACCTAAGATAATTACATCAACTGCCACTGTCAAAAATGTACACAGGCAAGTTGAAGCCCTGTATGGCCAGAAGGTCTCAATATTTCCGCCCTATGGAATTGACAGCAGTGATTCATTCTTTTCGAAAACAGCCGAAGATTCCAAACGCAGATATGTTGGTATTATGCCTACTGGCAAAACATCAACCATGACGCAACTCCGTTTACTGGCTTCATTGTTATTTGCACGAACCGAAATTTCTAACATCGAAGAACGAGATAATTTTTGGACTATACTGAGCTATTACAATAGTTTGAAAGATGTTGGCAAGATGTCAAACAAGATTAATTCAGAACTCCGACCGGAACTGGAGCAGTTTTACCAAAGAATGCTTAAAGGCAGGTCAAGGTTTATCTGGCACAAAGAATTAACCAGTCGCATTCAAAGCAGCCGGGTAAAGGAAAACCTTGATGCCCTTGCACACGGAATTGAAAAAAGCGCTGATGACAAGAACAGAGCGTTAGACCTTGCTTTGGCAACAAATATGATTTCTGTGGGGTTAGATATAGGCAGATTAGGTGTTATGGTAATCAATGGAATGCCAAGAAACATAGCTGAGTATATTCAGTCCTCAAGCCGGGTTGCACGAAAAAATGAGGGTGTTGTTTTTGCACTTCTAAATCCCGACAACTCCCGCGACCTGTCAATATTTGAGCATTTCATTCCCTTTCATCAGACTTATTACAAGCATGTTGAACCGTTGAGCCTAACGCCTTTTACAGACAACACATTCGACTTGTTGCTATTTACTATGCTGGTTGCATTTTACCGTCAGAAGATGGGTCAATATCAAAATGACAAGGCCGCTGAAATGGATATTGACACTTTGAAAAACAAATTCCTTGGCTCAATTGAAAATCACATCTTTCTTTCCAATGAGCAGAGGAAAGTACTAACGACAAAAATCTACGATGTTCTGTCTCGATGGGATAAAAGAAAAGCGGAAACTTCTGGTCTAAAATTCAAAACAAACAATATTGAAAAAACCCTTCTACGTACACCACAAAACAAAAGAAATGAAAATGACCTGGTTGCCATGCAATCAATGCGAAATGTCGAACCAATGTGTAGGATACAAGTAAATCAATACTAACCATGGGCAAATACGTTGACCACGGAAAGAATAAAATGGTATCCAGTTATGGAGGCGTTGGGTCAATCCTTGAAACGATTGACAATTCCGTTCTTATCGAGACGTTCGATAAATGGGGATACAGAAATATTGATTTGGAAAAATATATTATCAAGGATGACCGTCTTTGGAGACGACTGCAAACCCGGTTTGAGCAATTAAAGCATATTGTGAGAGTACCCGAATTTAGGCAGGAGGATAGGGACAGCCATGAGTTGTATCCGACCGCAAGCTATTTTCCCAAGTGGTTTTATTGTTCGAAATGTGAAAAGCTTGATAAATATCCAAACTGGAAAACACGGTGGACAAGTTCAGGGAAAGCCGTTGATAATTTTTACCCACCGAAATGCTCAAATGATGAATGCGGTGAAAATATTTTGGAACAGGTTCGTTTCGTAATGACCTGCCCGGACGGTCATTTAGATGACCTACCTTGGGAACATTGGCCAACCTATGCAGAAGAAAACACTTCTAACGAAATATCATCTGCTGATTCAAACGAAGAAGAATCAGCTTCAACCGGTGGGACTCGTCTAGATTATTCCAATCCTAACGGTTGCTGTGATAATCCCGACCTCAGGTATAGAATAAGTAAGGAAAACTCAGAATTGTCAGGGATTAGAATCCTATGTAAAAACCCCGATTGCATGAAAGGCCAAAGCGGGCGCAGTTTGAAGGGTATATTCAATTTCAAAAAAAAGTGTTTCGGACATCGGTATTGGTTAGGCCCCGGTGATAATAGTGAAAATTGTCATGCAGGAGATGTTGACCCAAGACTGAAAAATGCAGAAATGAAGGTAGTGATAAAGTCCAGCAATAGCGTTTATTATTCTAATACCATATCCAGTATCTATATTCCCGTCAAACAAAGTGCTTTAGACAATAGGATTCGGATATTAATTGACCGTTGGCTTGAGAGAGGAAAAACAAAAGAAAAAATTGCAGAAGATTTGGAGTTAGATTATGATATTCCTAAAAAGAATACACTTGCTTTCCTTAAAACAGGGGATGTCAAGAATGTAACTGAGAATGAATTTCGCAAGGAAGAATATGACTTCATGACAACTCAGGAAGAGCCGTATTTCGAAATCCCATATTTGAAATTTTCAAATATCGACCTGCAAGGGAAAATTGACGGATTTGATGCCCTCGTTCGCCTTGACCGATTAAAACAAACTACGGTACAAGTTTCTTTTACAAGGCAGGAGCCACTTGATATTGATTCCGTGTTGATAAAAGATGAAGAAACGACCGAATATACAGTTAAGCGACAGTCAGCCTCTGTAAACAACATTAATACAACTATACTTCCCGGTGTAGAATCTTACGGTGAAGGGCTATTTTTTATCCTTGATGCTGCCCGGATAGCGGATTGGGCTGAAACAGATGCCGTTAAGCAGAGAATTGAAACTATTAAACAGAATGCGCTCAACTCCGAGCGGAAATATCTACGGAACAAATCAAATGAAATAGCTCCTCAATTTATTCTGATTCACACACTCGCCCATATTTTAATTAAGGAACTGGAATATATATGCGGCTATCCTGCTGCCTCCATCTGTGAACGTTTATACGTTGGCGAAAACATGAACGGATTTATGATTATGGCAATTGAGGGCACAGAAGGAAGTTTAGGTGGTTTAGTCAGCCAAAGTAATGAAATAATTAATCTTAATGTAATAATCCAAAGTGCCTTAAACAGAGCAAAAGATTGTTCTTCCGATCCAGTCTGCTATCATTCAGAGGGGCAGGGAGTAAATAATCTCAATTTGGCTGCCTGCTATACATGCTGCCTATTACCTGAGACATCTTGTGAACAATTCAATGTGTTTTTAGATAGACAGCTATTAGTTCATCGTGATTATGGGTATTTCAAAGAATCGATCAGAAAGGATAAGAAAAGAGAAGCAAAAAAATGAAGGTAAAATATTTTTCAGATACCGACACGGCCCATATTGAGTTCACTGATAGCGAGGTGCAGGAGACAAAGGAAATCAGTGAAAACATCTACATTGATATCGATGAGAAGGGAAACCTTGTCAGTATGACAATTGAACATGCAAAAATGAACGCGATGCTATCCGAGTTTTCTCTTCAGGAAATCACATCTAAATCCGCTTAATGGAGTACGTTGGCTTTTGTGTCCATCCGATAGCTTGCCTGAATTGTGAGAGAAGGGCTTCTGAGCGATGGGTTCAACTCAACACCTTGAGTCCTTTTCGATCGACAAGATCGAGCAACCGCTGAGCAGCTCCGCTTGGTTTTTTTTCGCCCCTTTCCCACTGCTGAACAGTTGTTTTTCCGATGCCAAGCATGGCTGCAAATACGGTCTGGCTGACGTGGTTTTCCGTCCGGATTCTTCGGATATCTTCAGCCTGAAACATCCGTTTTTTCGGCAGACAAAGCGCTTCTACCTGACGCATGGTTATTGCATCCATGGCACCAACTTTGAACAGGTCCTTTGCCATGTCATTGGCTATATCGAGAATTTCACTCATAGTCTTTTATCTCCCAAATTGATTGTTGATTCAGCAACTCGTTAAGCTCTTTTTCAGTCGACGACACAAATGATTCCGCAACAAGACGAAGCGCCGTTTTGTCCTTCTCAGAGATATTGACGCGCTTGTTTTTGGAAAAAGCGTAGAGAAAAATCAGCCGTTCCACATTCGGTTTTTTGTATCCGACAAGTACCCGGTAACCACCGCTTTTTCCACTCCCTGCCCGTGGCAACCGTTTTTTGAACAGACAGCCTCCCAAGTCTGCTTCCACTTGTTCTGCCAGAGTTTCCTCTGCAGCCTGCAGTAGGAGCGTATCGGAGATTTTTTCCCTGCGCGCCCAACGATGGAACCACTTGTTTTTGAATACTCTCATTTTTAAACGTATCACTTGGTGATATAGTTCGCAAATATTTTTTTACTGGTGATTTGTCTCGAGAGGTGGAGGGTGTAACAGGAGGGAAAAAGATACAGGTTTTCTTTCTGACGATGAAAAAGATGAACTGGTCACAAACTGTGACCGCTTAGGATCACTAACATTCAAAAATGCCCATGACCGAAATCGATGAAACAGAAATTTATAACATCGGTGTATCCCTGAAAAACCTGGGCAAAAAATGGTTTGCCTTTTCCAGGTTTGAATCCGGCGCGGTGGAAATGCTGAAAAAACTGGAAGTGAAAAAATGACCGTCGTTGAATTGATTACGCAGCCCCAGCTAATTTTCTCCTGATAAGAAAAGAGAAACAAAAACATGAGAATAAAATATTTTTCAGATACAGGCACAGCTCATATTGAGTTCACTGATAGTGAGGTGCAAGAGACAAAGGAAATCAGTGAAAATACTCTATATCGATATTGATGAGAAGGGAAACCTTGTCAGTATGACAATTGAGCATGCAAAAATGAATGCGATGCTATCCGAGTTTTCTCTTCAGGAAATCACATCTAAATCCGCCTGATTTTGTACATAGAGACTCCGCAGTTCCATTAAAGAAAAAAAGCCGCCCCGCTAATACTGGGGCGGCTTTTTTGATGCATGGGTGGGTTTTTAACGAACCTCAGCAGAGGTCAAAGCGGTCGAGGTTCATGACTTTGTTCCAAGCTGCGACGAAGTCGTGCACAAACTTCTCCTGTGCGTCGTCGCTTCCGTAGACTTCCGCGATGGCCCGGAGCCGGGAGTTCGAGCCGAAGATGAGGTCGACGCGGGTGGCAGTCCACCTTGGTTCACCGGTTTTGCGATCGCAGCCTTCGAACGTGTCGTGCTCTTTCGAGACAGGTTTCCACTCCGTGCCCATGTCGAGCAGATTCACGAAGAAATCATTGGTGAGCGTTTCCGGTCTTTTGGTGAAAACGCCATGTGGCGACTGTTCGAAATTGACGTTCAGTACTCGCAGGCCGCCGACGAGCACCGTCATCTCCGGTGCGGTAAGCGTGAGAAGCTGCGAGCGGTCAACCAGCATTTCCTCCGCAGAAACGCTGTATTTTTTTGAGATAGTTGCGGAAGCCGTCAGCTAACGGTTCGAGAACCGAGAATGAGTCTGCGTCGGTCTGCTCCTCTAAAGCGTCCGTGCGCCCTGGCGTGAAGGGGACGGTTACATCGCTGCCGGCGCGTTCGGCTGCCTCTTCGATGCCTGCGCATCCGCCCAGCACGATCAGGTCGGCAAGCGATACTTTTTTACCGCCTGACTGTTCTCCGTTGAAGGCATGACGAATTTCCTCAAGTTTTTGCAGCACCCGTTGCAGTCGTTCCGGCTGGTTGACCTTCCAGTCTTTCTGCGGAGCGAGCCGGATGCGCGCGCCGTTGGCCCCGCCGTGCTTGTCGGAGCCGCGGAATGTCGAAGCCGAAGCCCAGGCCGTCGAGACCAGTTCCGGGATCGAAAGGCCGGAGGCAAGGAGGCGTTTCTTGAGCTCCGCTATCTCCCCTTCGCCGATCAGCTCATGATCGACAGCAGGTAACGGGTCCTGCCAGATCAGATCCTCTTGCGGCACCTCCGCGCCGAGATAGCGTGATTTCGGGCCCATGTCTCGATGGGTCAGCTTGAACCACGCCCGGGCAAAAGCGTCCGCGAACTGGTCGGGATGTTCGTAGAAGCGCCGTGAAATCGGCCCGTAGATCGGATCCATGCGCATCGCCAGGTCCGCGGTGGTCATCATGGTCGGTACGCGTTTCGACGGATCGTGGGCGGCCGGAGCGAGATCTTCCTCGGCTACATCTTTCGGTTTCCACTGCCATGCTCCGGCGGGGCTTTTCGTCAGTTCCCACTCGTATTTGAAGAGCATGTTGAGATAACCCATATCCCAATGAACCGGGTCGGGCGTCCATGCCCCCTCAAGTCCGCTGGTCATGGTCTCGTCACCCTTGCCGCTGCCGTAGCCGCTCTTCCAGCCGAGCCCCTGCTCCTCGATTCCAGCCGCTTCGGGTTCGGGGCCCACCAGGTCCGGATCGCCTACCCCGTGACATTTGCCGAAGGTGTGGCCACCGGCCACGAGTGCCACGGTCTCCTCGTCGTTCATGGCCATGCGTGCGAAGGTTTCGCGAATGTCCCTGCCCGCGGCAACGGGATCCGGCTTGCCGTCCGGCCCTTCGGGATTGACGTAGATCAGGCCCATCTGCACTGCGGCCAGGGGGTTTTCAAGATCGCGCTCTCCGCTGTAGCGTGCGTCGCCGAGCCACTCGGCCTCCTTGCCCCAGTAGATGTCCTCTTCTGGTTCCCAGATGTCCGCGCGCCCGCCGCCGAATCCGAAGGTTTTGAATCCCATCGACTCCAGCGCACAGTTGCCTGCAAGGATCATGAGGTCGGCCCAGGAAAGTTTCTGCCCGTACTTCTGCTTGATCGGCCAGAGCAGCCGGCGCGCCTTGTCGAGGTTCGCATTGTCGGGCCAGCTGTTGAGCGGGGCGAACCGCTGATTGCCGGTGCCTCCCCCGCCGCGGCCGTCGCCGGTTCGATAAGTCCCCGCGCTGTGCCACGCCATGCGGATGAAAAGCCCGCCGTAATGCCCGTAGTCGGCCGGCCACCACTCCTGCGAATCGGTCATCAACGCATAGAGATCCTGTTTCACGGCGGCAAGGTCAAGCGTTTTGAACGCTTCGGCATACCTGAACGCTTCATCCAGGGGATTGCTCAGGGAAGAGTGCTGATGAAGCATGTCGAGATGCAACTGGTTCGGCCACCAGTCCCGATTGGATGTGCCGCCTCCTGCGGCGGGATCGCGGTCTGTCCTGCCCGTTACCGGGCATTTGCTGTGTTCATTCATAAGGTTTCTCCTTCTTGTTTCTGAATGTTTCGATTGTAGTTGTAATGAGTAGAGGATGTGTCCTGTTGACTCAGTGTGTTTATTCCGATAATCGGAACGATTACTAATAAGAAAGAATAAAAAAATATCCTGTCATTTCAAGAAGAATTCAGCTTTTTCGATTGCAATCGGAGCAGGTTCCGAAAAAGTCTATCCGGTGTCCTTCGATATCGAAATCGGTCGAGCGGCGGATTTCCTCGTCGATTTCAGGGAAGAAGTGTTTCTCGAAGTCCTCTATTTTGCCGCATTTCCTGCAGATCAAGTGGTAATGCGGTTCTGTTTTGGCCTCGAACCGGTCGAAGGTGCTGCCGGCATCTATTTTTCGAGCAAACCCAAGGTCGATAAGAATCGCGAGATTTCGATAGACTGTGCCGAGGCTGAGCCTGGGAAACTCCGGTTTGAGCTTATCGTAAAGCCACGAGGCTGTAGGGTGACTTTCGGTAGAGCGAAGAACTTCCAGAATGCGTTCTCTCTGCCGGCTGTATCGGTAGTTTTTTCCCGAATGTTCCTGCTTCACAGACCAATACTATTCTTGAACAATTGATATTCCGGCAATGTACGATTTCCATTTTTCTGTTGAAAACCGTTCTATATACAGAAAACGCTTATCTGATCGATGCTTCTTTTTGATCCATTCGGCAAGTTTGTCTCTGATCCCGTTGCGGACACGTCTGAAAACTTCGATTTTTTCTTCTCCCGTTCCCTCTGCTTCCACAGGGTCGTCAAATGGCCGGTAGAAACGGTTATCCTCGCTGAGGAGTCCGGGCCAGATTCTCGGCGCAGTGGTTATCCGCCGAAGCGGAGTGAACGGGAAATCTTGTTGCCTTTTCTATCAACATGATCGTTTTGCTTTGCGCGTCGAGTAAGTTACTCAAAATATTGAGTAAATCGAGGTGATGCCGGTAATTACAGTTTTCGGAAGGGATATCTGATTTTCAAGGAACAGTCAAGGAACTGTATGGGGCAATTGTTACATTCTTCATGGAAAAAGATTGCGACATCATGATAATCAACAGGAAATGATGACTATGGTACCATTGAAATCTTGGCACGGTATTTCGGCAGAGAAGGTGTTTGAGCTGCTTTCGGTTGCCAGAAGCGGGCTTTCAGATAATGAGGCGGTAGAACGCATGGAGAAGTACGGTCCCAACCGCTTGACACCCCCCAAAAAGCAGAGTCCTTTTCTGCGTTTTCTTCAGCAGTTCAACAATATCCTTATTTATGTTCTCCTGGTAGCGGGGGTGATTACTGCGTTTCTGGATCACTGGCTCGATGCGTGGGTCATTTTTGGAGTCGTTGTGCTCAATGCCCTGATCGGGTTCATCCAGGAGGGCAAGGCGGAAAAGGCGCTGGATGCGATCAGGGATCTGCTTTCTCCGCAGGCTATCGTGAGGCGCGGCAACAAAACTTTTGCCGTACCTGCGGAGCAGTTGGTGCCCGGGGATGTGGTGATGTTGCAGTCGGGGGACAAGGTTCCGGCTGATCTGCGGCTTTTTTCAGTAAAGGACCTCCGAATCGATGAATCGCTTCTGACCGGCGAGTCGGTGCCTGTTGAAAAAAGCAGTGCATCCGTTGACAGTGAGACTCCGATCGGGGACCGGGAGGGGATGGCTTTTTCCGGTACGCTGGTGACCTACGGCAAAAGTGAAGGCGTTGTTGTCGGGACGGGTGACAACACGGAGATCGGCAGGATCAGCTCGCTGCTGGGTGGGGTGGAAACGCTTGAAACACCCTTGCTTCGCCGTATCGAAGAGTTTGCAAAAACTCTGACTGTGGTGATTGTGGGGCTGTCGCTGGTTTCTTTTGCATTCGGTGTTCTGGTCAGGGGATATTCTTTTGCGGAGATGTTCAACGCGGCGGTCGGGCTTGCTGTGGCCGCTATACCGGAAGGGCTGCCGGCGATTATGACCATCACACTGGCCATCGGTGTACAGGCGATGGCAAAACGCAAGTCGATTATCCGCAGACTGCCGGCGGTCGAGACGCTGGGTTCGGTGTCGGTTATCTGTTCTGACAAGACAGGTACGCTTACCCGCAACGAAATGACCGTTCGTTCCGTGGCTCTGCCCGGAAAGATGTTCTCTCTGACAGGAGAGGGATACGATCCGCACGGCGTTTTCCTGCTGGACGGAAGAGAGGCTGACCTGAAGTACTACCCGCAAATGAGGACGTTGGCTCATATTTCCCTCCTTTGCAACGATTCGAGTCTTCACCCCAGGGATGGGCAGTGGGTGCTTTCCGGCGACCCGACCGAAGGAGCCCTTTACGCGCTCGGCAAAAAAGCCGGGTACGATCCCGAAACGGAGCAGCAGGAGTGGCCGAGGATCGATATGATTCCCTTTGAGTCGGAACACCGCTTTATGGCTACGTTGCATCATGATCATACGGACAAGGCTTATGTTTATGTGAAAGGTGCGCCTGAAGTTATTCTTGAACGGTGTACGCTGCAGCGGCGCGATGGAGCCGACGAGCCGCTCGACCTCGGTCACTGGGAAACCCTCCTGAAAGAAATGGCAGGACAGGGGCAGCGGCTGCTTGCCATAGCCGTCAGGGACGTTACGACCGAAAAGAGGACGCTGACCTTTGATGATGTAAGGACCGGGCTGACGCTGCTCGGAGTTGTCGGCCTGATCGATCCGCCGCGTGAAGAAGCAATCGGTGCGGTAAAAAGCTGTCAGAAGGCGGGTATCAGGGTCAAGATGATTACAGGTGATCACATCGATACGGCCAGGGCCGTTGGCAGGATGATTGGCATTGGCGACGGGCGGAGCGCGATGACGGGTGCAGAAGTCGAAGCGATGACGGATGAGGAGCTGCGCGAGGTTGTCGACGAGGTGGACGTGTTTGCCCGCAGCAGTCCCGAACACAAGATCCGCCTTGTCAAGGCATTGCAGGCGAACAGCAACGTGGTGGCCATGACGGGGGACGGGGTGAACGACGCACCTGCCTTGAAGCGTGCTGACGTAGGGATTGCCATGGGGCAGAAGGGGACGGAGGTGTCCAAGGAAGCAGCGGAGATGGTGCTTGTCGATGACAACTTCGCAACAATCGCAAGTGCGGTCGAGGAAGGGCGCACGGTATATGACAACCTGAAAAAATCGATCCTGTTTGTGCTCCCGACTAACGGCGGTGAGGCGCTGAGCCTCCTTGCGGCCATAGCCCTGGGCTACACGTTGCCGATCACGGCTGTCCAGATCCTCTGGGTGAACATGGTCACGGCCGTCACCCTGGCGCTGACCCTTGCGTTCGAGAAAGCCGAGGATAACGTCATGGAGAGGAAACCGAGGAAGAGCGATGCGCCGATTCTGTCGCGATTTATTGCCTGGAGGATCGTCTATGTATCGGTAATCCTGATGAGCGGCACCTTCGGGCTCTTTCTCTGGTATGAAAGATCGGGGGTCTCATACGAAATGGCGCGGACGGTGGCTGTCAACACGCTCGTCGTGTTCGAGATTTTCTATCTTTTCAGCTCCCGGTTCTACGTTGCATCCGTGTTCAGCAGAAAGAGGTTTTTTGAAAATCCTTACGTTTTTTACGCGACCGGAATCCTTGTCGTGCTGCAGTTGCTGTTTGTTTATGCGCCTTTCATGCAGTCTCTTTTTGCAACGGTGGCGCTTTCCCTCGCGGATTGGGGGTTGATCATTCTGATCAGTTCTTCTGTCCTGTTTCTGGTGGAGTTCGAGAAATTTCTGCTCAGGAAGTTCCGCAGAGGCAGGGGGCGTGCTTTAAGCATTGCGGATTGAGCTGCTTCCGGGAACTATTTCCAAATCAGGCTTGTTAACTGAAAATGTGCCTCGGGGAAAAAGAAATGACAAAAATTTTTTGGAATTCCCGGATTGTCTCTCTACATTATGTCCCCGCGATGAAAGATGCGCGGCAACTTGCAAAAGCTGAATGTTTCCGAGAGGCGGTATTGAGGATGAAGAGAAGTTGAGTAAGTAGCGGATAAAAGTTGTAGATAGGTTTTGGAAAGTTGTGAGTGAATGTGTAAGTTGGTTTCCCTGTCTCGACAGGTTCGAGCAGGAAAGTTCTTTGAATTTGTTGCTAAGTGA
>JANQGE010000012.1 GCA_028277485.1 Chlorobium sp. | reverse complement strand
CCTGAATAATTCATGAGAGTTCAAACACCCGACCCCCGATTGTTCTTCTTTCGGGGTTCGCCGTCGCTATCGGTATCGGGAATCGATTTTCCCTTTTGCCCACTGCAAACTGCTTTACTTACGTGAAAGTTCTTCTTCTTAGTGCTGAGCAATGAGCAACGAGTGCTGAGTAATGAAAACTCTTCTCTGTAATCCTCAACTAAGGACTCAGAACTGAGAACCAAGCACTATGCCCCTACCGCAGGATCCTCCCCCCTTGCCAACTGCCTACTGAAAACTGCCAACTGATTCCCTTTCGATCCCGAAACCCGATCCCGACCCCGATTCCCGATTAAGTTTTTTTCTTCCTTTGGTGAATTATTCAGGTCAGAATTTCATTTTCCTCAAAGAACGAAGTTTGTTCAGCACATTTTTGTTCACGTTCAGCTCCATATCCTCTTTGTCAACGGGAATCTCTCTGAACAGTAACCTCAAAAGATCGTCCTCCCTGACATATTTTTCCATTTCCAGACTGTAAAGCGCGCGCGGAAGTGTAATGATACGCTGGGCCCGGTCAACCGTTACAACGATATCGGTTCCCATCCGCTTCACCTCAACATTTTCGGCCTCTTTCAGGAAAGGAATCCGGATACAGAGAATTTCGAGATGCTCTTCCGCATGTGCACTTTTTTTGCTCTCGATCCAGAAATTTTTCCCGGAATAATAGACTTTGTCAGGCGACTGGTCGCCATATACCAATTTACTGACCTCATGCAGGGCATCCGGCCCGATAGGTTCCGTGCGCTGCAGTTGACACCGAAATACCGGCGTCGGATAGAACGAGTTATCGATTTCCATCAGGTACTTACTGTGCAAATCTGCCCAGAACTCGAAATACTCGCCCACCGTTTTCGACGTCGGCAGGATCTTGTTGATGACAATACCGTCGATATTGATTCCGTAGAGGTGAACAAAAGTATATGCTCTTTTTGTCTCGAGAATCGAAAGTTTTTCAGGGTTCAGAACCAGCCTGAAAGTAACTTCCGGGCTGAGAATGAACTTGTTGATGTCCTCCATCTGTTTCAGCAGGACATTGACTTCATTGAAAAACTCCTCATCAGGAATTGAATTCTTATTCATCGGGCGGGCGAGGGATGACATGCTCTTGTAAAGCTTGAAAAACTGCTTGCCCATATTACCCCCGATAATAATTTCAGGGTAGGCAAGAAGCCTGAGCGTATTGCCGGTAGGAGAAGTATCGAGCACAACCGCATCCCACTTCCCTGACTGCGCTTCATCAACAAGCCTGCTCAGCGCAAAGATCTCGTCAAGCCCGGGCTGTGTCGTCAGCTCGGAAGCCATTCCGCTGTCAATCCCCTGATTCTGGTAGGATGAAGAAACAAACTTCTGAAACCCGGACATGTTTTTCTTCAGTTCATGAATCGTATCGACTTCAAGACCGTACAGATTTTTCTCGATTTTCTGAGGTTCGTTCCGGCTTACAGGAATGTCGAATACATCAGAGAGTGAATGAGCCGGGTCGGAAGACATGATAAGCACCCGCTTGTTCTTCCTTGCCAAAGCCACAGCAGTGGACGACGAAATAGTGGTTTTGCCTGTTCCGCCCTTGCCCGAATAGATGATCACCCTTGGTCGTGACTGTCCCTCGTCAAGATCCCGCGACAACATAGATTTTCTCCTTTTTTAATCCATAATGCCGGCTGCAGGTTACCAGAAAATACACAGTGCCAGCTGAAGCATTAAAGGTACCATTTTCCGGCATCATATAAAACGGATCTTTTTTCGCAGCGCATGATGCAGAAGCTTCATGTACTCGGCATGTTCAATTTCCACAGCCCCGAGGTTCTCGAGATGGGGATTCATGATCTGGGCGTCAAGAAGTTCGTACCCTTTTCTCTTAAGATGATCCACCAGCCTGTCAAAAGCCACTTTGGAAGCGTTCGGAAACCTGTAAAACATTGATTCACCGAAAAAGGCCCCTCCAATGGCAAGGCCGTACAAGCCGCCTGCAAGCTCCTCTTCCCTGTAACTTTCGACACTGTGCGCAAAACCTTGCTTGTGGAGCTGCAAGTACGCTGTGACAATCTCTTCCGATATCCATGTCTGGGATTCTTCTTCACGGGGAACTGCGCAGCTGCGGATGACCGTTTCGAAATCCCGGTTAAAACAAACATCGAACTTTTTCCGCCTGACCAGAGTTCTCACGACCCGGGATGCTTGGTAGTTTCCAAGGGGAACAACCGCTCTTCGGTGAGGCTGACACCAATAAACCTTTCCGTCCTCCGGATCCGCCATCGGAAAATAACCATGCAGATATGCCCGGATAACTTCATCAAGCCTTAACATGGGTACCCTTTATTTATTCCGGGCCAGCCCCCCGCAATCCGCCCAGGCAGCTTCCACATAGTCAGGCAGATTGTCCCATTCACCTCTCGTTACCCATTCAGCAACATAATCCACCGTTCTGCTGTACTCCATGGGATCTTTGCCCGGCTTGAGCAGCCATTCCCGAAGCACTTTTTCATCAAGCGAATGCATGGTCATTCCAAATGAAAGCTTCTCGATTGCCAGAGCGTTCGACTCCTGCTCGATCTGGCCGTCAAGCGGTCTGAGCAGCAGTTTCTTGCCCAGATGCAGGGCCTCGCCCGGCAGCTCAAACCCGGCATTGCAAACCACACCGTCGCTTTCCTGGAGATCCCGGAGAAACCCTTCGCGAGAATAACCCCGGTAATGAAGGTGACCGTCGTCGCAATCCTCTTTCACCTTGCCGTATATATAGAACTCATGGCTGTCAAAAGGCATCAGAAGACCGGAAACATCCTCAACTTCCTCAAAAGGCAGGTAAACCAGCACCTTCTTCTCCCTCGCCCCGGCGGTCTCATTCCCATAAAGGCTCTGCGGAATTACCGGCGGAAATATGGGCTCATTAAAATGATGCCAGTGAAGGCCGGCGTTATACTGCGCAGGAGCAAAATTCAGCAGCGTATAACGCTCAAACACGTTTCCCCTGGACATTGGAACGTGATACTGAAAAGCGTACTGGTGCCCGAAACCCAGTGACGGTATATTTTTTATCCTTGCCGCGGTTGCTGTTACCGGCTCAAAATCCGTGATGATGAGGTCCACTCCTTTCACGTTCAAAGTGAGCACATCCGACATCAGCCGCCCGAGGTCAAGCTGAAACATCGTCTCGATATAGTTCATCTTGCCGCGGTAGGTCACCAGCGTAAGCCCTTTCAAAACCCTGTATGGAGAAAAAACCTCGATTTCTTTCAGTTCTTCCTCTTTCCGTCCGCTTATTATTACTTCAATCTCATGCCCTGAGTCACGCAGTTTCTTTACCAGTTCCCTGCTCCGGCTTATATGACCGTTTCCCGTTCCCTGGACACCAAAAAGGATTTTCATACTGTAAATTTTTCTTCCGCCCAATACCTTGGGGCACCTCTATTACCTTTCTTTCGGGGTTCGCCGTCTTTCCCCCATTGCCTACTCAACAGTAAGATTCGCATATTGTACCACAAGTGTTTTCTCGCCGGCGTTTCTGAAGTTGATCTGCACTTTCTGCCGCTCACCGCTTCCCTGGACACCCAGAACAATACCCGGTCCGAACATGGCATGGTGTACTTTCATTCCCGATTTCAACCCCGGAGATTTTTTCCGCTGCATGCCGCTCTCATCCCCGCCTGAAACGGAAGACGGTGCTCCGGCTCTTCCATTGTAATGCAGAGGACTCTGCTTCCTTGCAGAAAAATCTTCTGCCGCTTTTTGTCTTCCATCCCCCTCTGTAACCAGGACACTGCTGTCAATTTCATCGATGAACATCGACTTCATGCACATCTGGGGCTGGCCGTAGTAGTAGCGGCTTTTCGCCCAGGAAAGAAAAACTTTCCGCTGTGCCCTTGTCACCGCGACGTAGAAAAGCCTTCTTTCCTCTTCAAGTTCATCCGACTCGTAATAATTGAGCGGAAAAAGCCTTTCTTCAAGACCGGTAATAAACACAACGGGAAACTCCAGACCTTTGGCCGCATGAACCGTCATCAGCGATACATAATTATCCGACTCCTGGTTTTCATCGTAATCGGTTGCCAGGGAAATACCATTCAGAAACTCGTTCAGACCATTCGTGTCCTCGTAGTGATCCGAAAAATCCCTTGCCATAGACAGCAATTCCTGAAGGTTCTCATAACGGGCCATCGATTCCGGGGTATTTTCCGCCTGAAGCAGCGAGGTGATACCCGCAGATTCATACAGAGAGGAGAGAACATCATAAACAGAGCCCTTTTCGGCAACGACTTTCAACTGCTCTATCACAGCGCTGAACCCCTGAAGCGCGTTGCGCAGCCGTGCAGGATAACCGGCTTCCTCCGCCCTGAGGATTGCCTCATAGACAGAGATATTATTCACGGCCGCATAGTCACGAAGTTTACCGATACTGACCTCGCCGATCTTTCTGGGAGGGAAATTGATAATGCGCAGCAGGGACTCTGTATCCTGGTCATTACGGATAAAACGCAGGTAAGCCACAGCGTCCTTGATCTCCTTGCGTTTGTAAAACGACACGCTGCCGAAAATCCTGTATGGAATCCGGTGCATGCGAAAGATATCCTCCAACACCCTCGACTGTGCATTGGTCCGGTAAAAAACCGCAAAATCCCCGTAATCGAACCCCTTCGTCAGTTTCCAGGTGCGAATATATTCCCCCACCTTCTCCGCCTCGCGTTTCTCGTTGAATGATTCAAGCAGCGTCAGGGGCTCACCGCTGCTCTGTCTGGAGACAAGCTCTTTTTCTATCTGCCTGCGGTTACGCCTGATAATGCTGTTAGCCGCCTGAAGAATGGTCTGTGTGCTGCGGTAATTCTCAACCAGCTTGAAAACCGAAGTATCGGGGTAATCATCCTGAAAATTGAGAATATTGGTAATATCCGCACCCCGCCACGAGTAGATGGACTGGGCATCATCCCCTACCACGAATATGTTTCGGTGAGCAGCGGCGAGGGATTTTGCAACAAGATACTGGGCGCGGTTCGTGTCTTGGAACTCATCTATCAGGATATAGCGGAAATAGTTCTGCAACTGTTCGAGAACCGCCGGCTGCTCCTGAAAAAGCTCCAACGGTTTTATGAGAAGGTCGTCAAAGTCAAGAGCATTGTTTTCCCGAAGCCTGCGGGTGTAGATTTCATATATTTTCGCTGCTTTCTGACCGTTGTAGTCCGACGCTTCGGCGTGAAACCGGGAGGGAAGGATAAAGCTGTTCTTTGCTCTGCTGATAATACCCTGCACGGTATTGACCGGAACCGAATCGACCGGAATATTCAGTTCCTTCATTACCTGTCTTATCAGGCTCTTGCTGTCATCGGAATCATAAATCGAAAAATTACCGTCGTAGCCGATGAGATGAATGTAATTACGCAGCAGACGGGCAAATATGGAATGGAAGGTTCCTATCCAGAGCCCCCTCGAACTTCCGTTATACAGCAGTTCATCAACCCTCTGACGCATCTCGTTTGCGGCTTTGTTGGTGAAGGTCAGGGCAAGTATCTGATGCGGTGCAACCTTCTCCTCTCCGATAAGGTAGGCTATCCTGTAGGTAATGACCCTGGTCTTGCCCGACCCTGCCCCAGCGAGAACCATAACCGGGCCTGTTGTTGTCTGAACGGCCTGCCGCTGCGTGTCGTTCAGCTGCTGTAGAACATCAATCAAAACTATTTTCCGGAAAAGTTGTCTTTCGAATTACTATGCTTACTATGCAAGCTCACCAATTCCACGCGGTTAAAATAAAAAAAAAGACGGTCTTCTTGTGAAACCGTCTCATGTTTTCTTAAGATGCGGGACGTTGTTCCGTAACCACAATAAGTCTGGGGAAGATGGTGTTACGTGCTATGTGTTATGTGGGAGAAGATAATCGGGAATCGGTGTCGAAAAAGCAGTGACAAGTCAAAATTCAAAATTCAAAAGGTATAATGAAAAAGGGGCACCTCACGAGAGATTGAGTAAGTTTCAGAGACCGGCTGAACATATCAACTCAACCAAAGGGAGGTGCTCCAATGGAATACATCGGAATGGATTTCCATAAGCAATATACCATTGCGACACGAATTCGTGAAAACGGTAGTAAGGAATGCCAGCGTTTGGCCAATACCCCAGCAAGCTTTGCGACCTACTTTTCTGGAAGTCGTTCAGCAACGTCGGTGGTGTTTGAATCAGGGAGGAACTGGCCAATGCTGTATGAACTGTTGGAAAAAGAAGCTGATCATATAACGATGGCTCATCCGTTGAAAGTCAAGGCAATAGCATCGGCGAGGATCAAGACCGACAAGATCGATTCAAGAATCCTGGCCGAGTTGCTCTCGGCAGATCTGATCCCTGAAGCCCATCTGCGTCACGAGTCAGTGCGTACTGAACTGAAGGTCTTGCGCCAACGAGCGTTCCTGACCAAGCAGCGCACGATGACCAGGAACCGTATTCATGTTCTGCTTGATGAACAACCCTATGATATCCGCAAGAGCAGACCCGAAGGCAAACGGTTGTGGGGCAAGGCAGGGATGAACTGGCTAATGCATCTGCAATTGCCCAATAGCACACAGCATGAGTTGTTGCAGGCAATGCTTCGACTGGAAGCCTATTTGCGACAAGAGATAGCGGCAAGCAATAGCTTGGTCAACGAGCTGTTTACGAACAATATCGATGCACGGTTACTGGAGACAATTCCGGGTTTAGGCAAGTTCGGCGCGTTGCTGGTCAGTAACGAAATTGATGGAATCGGGAGGTTTGCGTCACCCAAGAAACTGGCCGCGTATGCAGGTATCGTTCCCTCGACCTATGCGTCGGGCGGCAAATGTTACCATGGAAAGATCACCAAGACGGGCTCAAAATGGTTGCGTTGGATACTGCTTGAAGCGGTGCAGCCGGCTGTTCGGGCCAACAGCGAGATCGCAGCCTATTACGAGAGTCATAAGCAACGGCTCGGGGCAAAAAAAGCTCGTGTAGCGACAGCGAGATATTTGTTAACGATTGCCTATTACTGCCTGAGAGATCAACGTGAATTTTTGCCGGTAAAACCAAAACACCATTCCGTGTCGCCCTCATATTTGACCAGTGGAACTTGATCGTTCGCACTCATCAAAAGGTTAGGGGACTCGGACTCGTACTATACAAGGTGTGCAGACGGCACGAATAGAAGACTGAGTAATAACTCTTGAGGAAGAGAGGGGGATAGTTTTTTCAACTTTATTTCGTGAGGACTTGCAAATCTTT
>JANQGE010000005.1 GCA_028277485.1 Chlorobium sp. | reverse complement strand
GCAAAAGGGAAAATCGATTCCCGATACCGATAGCGACGGCGAACCCCGAAAGAAGAACAATCGGGGGTCGGGTGTTTGAACTCTCATGAATTATTCAGGTTAGATGGAACGGGATGGCTGGGTGGTCAGATAGACGTGCCCACTATATGACAGGGTTCTTACTTGTATTGGTAACCGGAAAGAGGAGAGAAAATTATGTTGAGGATTAAGGGTTACGGCGCATATCTCCCTGTTTTTCTCTGCCTGGTGCTTGTTTTGCAAGGCTGCTACAGCTTTACCGGTGCGTCTCTCCCTCCACACATCAAAACCGTTGCGGTTCCGCTTGTCGAAGACCGTTCCCGTGCCGGTGTGGCACAGCTCAGTGCCGAGTTTACCGAAAAACTGATTGAAACAATAGAATCACAGAGTTCGCTGAGCATTGAGTCCGACATCAGCCGTGCGGACGGGTTGGTCAAGGCTATGATAGTGTCTTTCAGCGATGAGCCCAGCCAGATCGGCAGTGAAACGGAACGCGCCATAACCAATCGGATTACCATTGTTGTCCGTGCGTTTTTTACCGACCAGGTGGAAAAAACACCGTTTTTCACTCGCACATCGTTTAACGGTTTTGCCGATTACGACGTCGGTGACTTTGCAGGCAAGGAGGAAGCGATCGACGCGGCTGTCGACCAGATTGTTGATGACTTGTTCAACCGGATAGTTTCCAACTGGTAGCATGAAACGAAAGGTCATCTGCATAACAGGAAGCACCGACGGGATCGGCCGTGCGGCAGCCTTGCAGCTTGCGCGAACCGGCTCTGCAATGATTCTGCACGGCAGGAGCAGTGAGCGGCTTGACGAGGTAAAAGAGGAGGCAGCCGCGTTGGCTGGCGGCTCGAACGTCATGGTAATAAAGGCTGATTTCAGTTCCCTGAAAGATGTTACGGCTATGGCGGAAATCCTTCTCGGCGAAAACATTCCCATCAACGTGCTGATCAACAACGCGGGGGTATATATGGAACGGAGAGAATTGACTGTTGATGGTTTTGAGACAACCTTTGCCGTCAATTATCTTGCGCACTTTCACCTTGCGCTTCTGCTGGAGCCCCTTCTGCTGGAGAACCGGGCGCGTATTATCAATGTCAGTTCCGTTGATCATTTCAGTGCGGGATTTGACAGAGGGAACATGCAGGGAGAAAAACGCTATTCCGGGTATGATGCTTACGCTTTCAGCAAGCTCTGCAATGTTATGTTCACTTTAGAACACGCTGAACGGCTCAAGGGGACAGGGGTTACCGTAAACACTCTTGATCCCGGTGTGCTTGCTACGAAGCTTCTCCATGCCGGATGGCGGCTTTCCGGTCAGGATCCGGTATATGGTGGTGACGCACTGGTATGGTTGGCGCTTGCCGGGGATGTTGCAGCCGTAACAGGCTGTTATTTTGAAAATAACCGTCCGGTTTCATGCTCCGCACTTGCCGAAGACCCGCAACTGCGTCGCCAGCTTTGGGATATCAGTAAAGAGATGGTGGGGAAATAGTGACTTTTTAATTCATTCACAAAAATGACAATATCAGCTTCAAGCCCTATCGGTATATTTGATTCAGGTATCGGGGGGCTTACGGTCGTCAAGGCGGTACAGGCACTTCTGCCGTCGGAACGCATCATCTATTTCGGAGATACCGCGCGTGTCCCATACGGTTCGAAATCACAGGTTACCATTCGCAGGTATGCGCAGGATGATACGGGTATTCTTATGAAGTATCAGCCCAAGATGATTATCGTTGCCTGCAATACCGTTTCCGCGCTCGCGCTCGATATTGTCGAACAGGTTGGCAAAGGCGTGCCTGTGCTGGGGGTCCTTGCGGCAGGGGCGGAGTTGGCGGTGCGGCATTCACGCAACAGCCACATCGGGATTATCGGAACACAAGCCACCACGTTGTCAAACGCTTATTCTTTTGCTATTAATGCCATCGATCCCGATATCGAGGTTTTTTCCACCGCATGTCCCTTGTTGGTCCCGTTCGCGGAAGAGGGATTCATAAACCATCCTGCGGCAAGAATGATAGCTCAAGAGTACCTGGCGGAACTTCTGGCCCGAAAGATCGATACCTTGGTTCTCGGCTGCACGCACTACCCGATACTCAAGGAGATGATCGGAGATATCGCCGGGCCGGATATTCACATTATAGATTCAGCCGAAGCGGTCGCTGCAAAAGCCGGGCAGACGCTTGCTGAGAACGGTCTGCTCAATGATTCGGAAATCCCGGTTTCGCCCCACCTTCTTGTCAGCGATCTTCCCCAGAAATTCAAAACGCTCTGCAGGCTGTTTCTGGGTAACGATATTCCCGATGTTGAGTTGGTTGAGGTATGATATTGCACACCGTTTTTTGCGCCTATACATTGAACCGGAAGACAATCACGTCGCCGTCCCGGACAATGTACTCCTTGCCCTCGGAGCGCATTTTCCCCGCTTCCCTGGCTTTCAGCTCCGAACCGTAAGCGATCATGTCCTCATAGGCGATAACCTCCGCGCGGATAAATCCTTTTTCAAAATCGGTATGAATTGCACCTGCAGCCTCGGGTGCTGCAGCACCCTTGCGTATAGTCCAGGCATGCACTTCCTTTTCGCCGGCGGTAAAGTAGGTATGCAGGCCAAGCAGGTCATAAGCGGTCTGTATAATGCGGTCAAGGCCGGACAGTTCCATGCCGAGACTTTCAAGAAACTCAGGGCGTTCCTCTTCCGGGAGTTCGGCGATTTCCGCTTCGGTTTTAGCACTGATAGTCAGCATTTTTGCTCCCTCTTGCTCGGCGACTTCCACAACTTTTGCCGTGTGGCTGTTTCCGCCCGGAAAATCGTTGTCAGAGACGTTGGCGGCGTACAAGACAGGTTTGGCCGACAGTAAAAAGAACTGCTTACCCAGTGTTTTCTCCTCATCGGTTTCCATCAACCTGCGTGCCGGAATGCCGTCATCAAGGCCGTTGATGATCTTTTCTGCGAGAGCAACTGCCGGAAGCAGTTCCTTTTCCTTTTTTGCGTTTTTTTTTAGTTTATCCAGCCTTTTTTCCGTGCTCTCAAGATCAGCAAGCATCAGCTCGGTTTCGATCGTGCCGATGTCATCAACCGGATCCACCTTACCCCGGACGTGGATCACATCGGCATCCTCGAAGCAGCGCACGACATGCACAATCGCATCGACCTCCCTGATGTGCGACAGGAACTGGTTGCCGAGGCCCTCGCCCTTGCTTGCACCTTGGACCAGGCCTGCGATATCCACAAGCTCGATGGTGGCAGGAATGATGGTGGATGTTTTGACAATCCCGGCCAGTTTATCCAGCCTTTTATCCGGGACAAACACCGTTCCGAAGTTCGGCTCGATCGTGCAGAACGGATAGTTTTCGGCTTCGGCCTGTTTTGCCGTTATGGCATTGAAAAGGGTTGATTTGCCGACATTGGGCAATCCGACGATGCCGCAGCGTAAAGCCATGGAGAAAAGTGGTTATATGGTTAAAGGCACTGGAAGTAATTACTATATTTGCAAAAAGCAAAATTTTTTTATAAAATTGCAGGCTAACTCAAAATGTTGTGAGCATCGGAGACGAAACCAGAAAAATTGTCATAGCAATAGACGGCCCGGCGGCTTCTGGCAAGAGCACCACAGCACGTCTGTTGGCCAGGAAACTGGGGTATATCTATATCGATACGGGGGCAATGTACCGGTCTGTGACCCTCAAGGCACTTGAGGGCGGCCTGTTGGAGCATCTTCGCGAAAATCCGGATGCAATTGAGTCTCTGCTTGACAACGTCGACATTGCTTTTGACGGCGACCGTGTTTTTCTCGATGGTCGCGATGTAACCGATGCTATCAGGGAAAACAGGGTTTCGCGTCATGTGAGCTTTATCAGTTCTTTGAAACCGGTCCGGGATGCTCTCAAGCAGATGCAAAGGAATATGGGCGGCAGGCGCGGGGTGGTTATGGACGGCAGAGATATCGGTACCGTTGTATTTCCCGACGCCGAGCTGAAAGTTTTTCTGATAGCCGACGTTTCTGAACGGGCGAGACGCCGTTATGCGGAACTTCTTCAGAAAAGCGGCGACAACAATTCAGTGCCGTCACTCGAAGAACTTGAACAGGAAATTCTGCAGCGCGACAGGAGCGACGCGGCCCGCACTCATGCGCCCCTGAAAAAACATGAAGATGCGGTCGAAGTTGATACGTCCAGCCTTACGATCGCAGAGCAGGTTGCGCTTGTATATAATCTTGCATTGGAAAAAACAGCTGTTTGAACGGCTGCGTAATCGTCAACCATAAAATCTTTCGCTGAAATCTCTCGCAGTGGAAGGCAAAATTCACAAGAGAGGAAGGAAACAATTAATGTCAGAAACGCAAACAATCGAACAACAGAAGGTAGCTGAATCAGGCCCCAAAAGCCATCGGGTAAAATTTTTCGCAAACTACGAACCTTCAGAACTTGACCAGATGGAGCAGCTCTATTCGAGCACCCTTAACGAGATCACCGAAGAGGAGATCGTCAAGGGAACCATTGTTGCCATCTCTAACAAGGATGTCACGATCGACGTGGGTTTCAAATCGGAAGGAATCGTATCGAAGCTCGAGTTCAAGGATGAAGAGGAACTGAAAGTTGGCGACGAGGTTGAAGTCTATCTCGAAAACATCGAAGATAAGATGGGACAGCTCATTCTCTCCAAGAGAAAAGCTGATGTTCTCAGGATTTGGGATAAAATCTACGATTCTATCGAGAATGACACCATTATAAGCGGAAAAATTATCAACCGTGTAAAAGGTGGTATGACCGTGTCGCTATCAGGAGTCGAGGCATTTCTTCCGGGATCACAGATTGATGTCAAGCCGGTTCGTGATTTCGACGCGCTTGTCGGTCAGACAATGGATTTCAGGGTGGTTAAAATCAATCCTGTCACACAGAATATCGTTGTCAGCCATAAGGTCATTCTCGAAGAAGAGTATGCGGCGAAACGCGAAGAAATGCTGGCCAACATCCAGGTCGGTATGGTTCTGGAGGGCACGGTTAAAAATATCACTGATTTTGGCATCTTCGTCGATCTCGGAGGGCTTGACGGTCTTGTTCATATCACCGATATCACTTGGGGCAGGATCAACCATCCTTCGGAAGTTGTCGAACTTGATCAGCCGATCAAGGTTGTTGTTGTTGGTTTTGACGAAGAAACAAAACGGGTTTCTCTCGGTATGAAGCAGCTTGAGCCTCATCCGTGGGAAAACATCGAGATAAAATATCCGGTTGGCACCAAAACAAATGGCAGCGTTGTTTCCATTACGGATTACGGCGCGTTTGTCGAGATTGAAAAGGGTATCGAAGGGCTTGTTCACATCTCTGAAATGAGCTGGACACAACACATCAAACATCCAAGTCAGTTTGTCTCTCTCGGTCAGGAGGTTGAGTGTGTCATTCTCAACATCGACAAGGAGCATACAAAGCTGTCGCTTTCCATGAAACGGGTTACCGAGGATCCCTGGATCGCGCTTTCGGAGAAGTACATCGAAGGTTCGGTGCACAAAGGCACGGTCAGCAATATTACCGATTTCGGTGTGTTTGTTGAACTCGAGCCCGGGGTGGATGGCCTTGTTCACATTTCCGATCTCTCGTGGACCAAGAAGATTCGTCATCCGAGCGAACTGGTTAAAAAGAATCAGGAGCTTGAGGTTAAAGTGCTGAAGTTCGATGTCAACGCACGTCGTATAGCGCTTGGTCATAAACAGATCAACCCTGATCCGTGGGATGAATTTGAACAAAAGTATGCCGTAGGTTCGGAGTGCGCCGGTAAGGTATCACAGATCATAGAGAAAGGCGTTATCGTCATCCTGCCGGGTGACGTAGACGGCTTTGTTCCGGTATCGCACCTTCTCCAGGGAGGGGTGAAGGATATTCATGCCTCGTTTAAGGTGGATGACGAGCTTCCGCTTCGGGTTATTGAGTTCGATAAGGAAAACAAGCGAATCATTCTTTCCGCGCTTGAGTATTTCAAAGACAAGAGCAAGGAAGAGATTGAAGAGTATCTTCAGGCTCACCCCAACGAGAGGAAGGAAATTGATAATGCCAGTGCCGAGCTGGAATCTCAACCCAAAGCTGAGGAAAAGAAGGATAAGAAAAAGGATGTCAAGTAAGACCTTCCTGAAAGCTTCGCCGCCAGGCGCAAAAAAGCCTCTTCCGGGTTAGCCCGGAAGAGGCTTTTTTGTGGCATCTTCTAATATCCCAAATTTCGCTTGTTTCTGAAAAAGTTGAGGGCAATGGCTACCATGACCATGTTGCCAAGGAGGGACGAGCCACCATAGGACAAAAAGGGCAAAGGGACGCCAATAACGGGAAAAAGACCAATGGTCATCCCGATATTGATCATCACATGAACCAGCCAGAGAGAGACAAAGCCTACAAGTGTCAACTCGACAAATTTGTTTTTAATCACACTGACAAGCCAAAGCATCCTCAGGAAAAGGGAGAGGAAGAGGCTGAGAAGTATCATGCCGCCGATAAGGCCCATCTCCTCGCCGATAACGCAGAAGATAAAATCAGTCCATTGTGCGGGAATAAAACGCAGTTGCGTCTGTGTTCCTTCAAGGAACCCTTTACCGAAGATACCGCCGGAGCCGATAGCTATCTTTGCCTGCAGGGCATTGTAGCCTGCACCCTGCGGGTCGGACATAGGGTCCAGAAAGGTCTGGATACGCTTCATCTGGTGCGGCTGCAGAATAGCTGCAGCAAAACGGAAGGTGAAAAGTCCTCCGGCAAGGCCGGTAAGCGATACGATGAGCTGGGAAAAGTGAAAACCCTTGCGTGAAATGACAAGCAATACAAAACCAAGCAGAGTGAATGTTATAAGCAGGTATATGTTGAAAAAACCAATGGCGGTGAGAAAAAAAGGCATAGCCATGAGCAGCAGATAATAAACGTTGAATCCCGCCATAATCATTACCGGAAAGATAAAGGAAAGGTAGGTCAGGGTTGTTCCCATGTCAGGCTGCAGCATGACCAGGCCTGCCGGTATGACAGCTATGGTAATCGCGAAAAACACACCATTGGGGGATGCAATGTCCGTATTATCACTGGAAAGATATCTGGCAAGAGCAAGAATAGTAGTGACTTTTGCTATCTCCGAAGGCTGTATACCGATGAAGCCTATGCGTACCCAACTGGTGGCGCCTGCAACTTTGGTTCCGAAAAACAATACCAGCACAAGAAAAAACAAGCCCACCGCATACAGGCCATAGGAATAGTCCATTATTTTCCTGTAGTCGGTATAATATATGACAGCCATGACAATCAAGCCGATGCCAAACCATGCAAGCTGCTTATAGAAAAGATCGATAGCCCCGACACCGTTACTGGCGCTGTATATCGCAAGAAGACCAAACACTATGAGGCCTCCCATAAACCCCAACAGCCATGCATCCAGCTTGTTGTACCCGTTTACCATTTGTTCCTGCGTTGATTGGGGCACCTCAATTTGTGTCGCGCGCCCTGATTACTGTCCTTAATTCAATTCTACCCCGGGCCACGATAGTTGAAAAAGGTGCGGGGTATCGGCAGGTGCCCTCAATTATTCCAATAGCCGTTCTCTCCTGAATATTTAGTATCCTCTATGTAAGAGTACCTCTATTTATTGCCGTGAACGCTCTTTCCTATCCGGCCAATGAAGGGCACCTCTATTAATTGTCATGAGCGATTCAAGTGCAAGGCGAACGGAGCACAGAAACCCCTTCCTATCCGCTCAACGAAGCAATTGAAGCGCGGAATAAATAGAGGTGCCCTTAAGCAATCAGCAAATGCTTAGATCGTCATCCATGTCAAACAATATATCTTTTTCCTGCGGTTATGCCGCTATTATCGGTTCCCCCAACGCAGGGAAATCCACCTTGCTCAACCGGCTCCTCAATCATAAGCTATCCATAGTCACGCCTAAGCCGCAAACCACAAGGAAAAAAATCACAGGGATATACCATGATGACCGTTGTCAGATAATTTTTCTTGATACGCCCGGAATCATGGCGCCGATGCAGAAACTGCATGAATCGATGCTGAAGACAACACGCACTACCCTGAGAGAAGCCGATGTGATTGTGGCCATGATTCCCGGGTCGAAAAAGGCTGGCCCGTTTGACCTGGGATTTACCGACATGCTGTTTGCAAAGTGGCTGAAAAACCCGGCAAAGCCGGTGGTTGCAGTTTTGAACAAGGCGGACATCCTGACAGGAGAAGAGCGGGAAAAGGCGTTGCGAACCATTCGTGGACGATGGAATCCGGAAAAAGTGCTGGCGATTTCCGCTTTGCTGGGTACCGGGGTCAGTGACCTGGTCGAGGCTCTGATACCGTTTCTGCCCTTGGAAAACCCGCTCTATCCCGAAGATGTTCTCAGCACTGCTCCCGAACGTTTTTTCGTAAGTGAGATTATACGCGAAAAAATTTTTTTGCAATACGGCCAGGAAATACCCTATGCGACCGAAGTAGTCATTGACGAGTTTAAGGAGCAGCATAGAAGCGATCCGTCAAAAAAAGATATGATACGCTGCTCGATCATCGTTGAGCGGGATTCTCAGAAACAGATACTTATCAGCAAAAAAGGTACTGCCCTGAAAAAGCTCGGTATGGCGGCAAGAAAGGATATTGAGGAACTTCTCGATCGGCCGGTATTCCTTGAGTTGTTCGTGAAAGTCCGGCCGGACTGGAGAAAAAGGAACGTGATGTTGAAAAGCTTTGGGTATTGAGGTGTCGATGTCGGGCTGTCCGGCTTGAGGCGGGAACCGAGAGAAAACGCCGCCAACACAAAAGGCGGCGTACGGTGAACCGCCTTGATGTGTCGTGGTAAAAAAACAATTGCCGGGGAGGGAAAACCTATTTGATTTTGTAAACGAATCGTTTGCCGCCCTTGCCTGCAGGGGTGCGTTCGATTTCATTATCCGCTATGCCGTACTTGTTGAACCACAGGCTCACCGCCGTGCCTTTCGTGTTGAGGGTGTCGGCAATTTCTTTGGGCTTGAACGCTTTGGAGGGGCTGGAGCGGAGCAGCTCCTTGATAGCTATTCCCAACTGGCCCCTGCCATATTTGGTATATCCTCCTTTCGCGGTCGTTGTTTCCGTTGCGGATTCGAGCTTTGAAAGGTTTTGATCAAGTTTTTTTATAACAATTGCGAGCTCATCTTCGATTGGACGAATCTTTTCCTCGTATTCGTTTTGTATCTGAGCTATCGTGTCCTGTAATTCCTTCTTCTTTTCAACAAGGGACTGAAACTGATCGATTTTCTGAATAAAAAGGTCGTACTTGTCCGGGGTTGCTACATCTCTCTTTTTTATGTTCATTTCGCACGTTTGTTTTTATTGTTTTTTCGATATAATATAGGCTCACACAGTACTAATATAAAAGAAATGATATCTGTCGCAAAATACATTTATTTTAAAGCGCCTCTATTTATTCCGCGCTTCAATTGCTTCGTTGATCGGATAAAAAAGGGTTTCTGTGCCCTGAATAGTGGCGCCCTTTATTCTGATAATAAGTGAATCAATATGTGTATTGCGAAGTAAAACGTATGTATCCTGCAAGGTGTTTATAAAGGGCACCTCTATTTATTGTCATGAGCGCTTCAAGTGCAAGGCGAACGGAGCACAGAAACCGGAGTGTACACAGAGTACATGAGGATTTCGAGCACCGCTCAACGAAGCAATTGAAGCGCGGAATAAA
>JANQGE010000002.1 GCA_028277485.1 Chlorobium sp. | reverse complement strand
AAGGGCACCTCTATAAATTGTCGTGAGCGACATGAGTACGAGGCGGACGGAGCGCAGAAACCGGAGTGTACATAGAGTACATGAGGATTTCGAGCACCGACCAACGAAGTATTCGGGTCGCGTAACAAATTAATAGAGGTGCCCCGAAATATTAAAACGCACAAGACACCTCTATAAAAAAGCCCCTTTGCATGTCCGCAAAGGGGCTGAAAGAACAAAGTAACGAAGAATAGAACAATGTATCCACAACAACCAATGTATAACTTTATCTTATTTAGACAAAATAAAAATAACAAAAAACATAAAAGCACCCCGCAGCGCTGCCGCACAGTGACGAGTGACGAGAAACCAGTGACAAGTGCTTCGCCGGCGGTATCGAAATCACCGCAATCCATTCGACCCCGAAACCCGATACCGACCCCGATCTCCGATTTTCGTTTGCAAAGAAGAGTAATCAGGGCGCCTCTATTTATTGTCATGAGCGGTTCAAGAGCGAGGCGAACGGAGCGCAGAAACCGGAGTGTACATAGAGTACATGAGGATTTCGAGCACCGCTCAACGATGCAATTGAAGCGCGAAATAAATAAATAGAGGTGCCCATTAAGGTGCCTTTCAGAGCCTGTCCTCTTGAACAGACCAGACAAAACCAGAAATTTCACGGATCAATTCACCTGAAACCGGCAACGACGGATCACCGTACGATACCAGTTGTTGCTGCAGGTCCCCGGACACCTCCTTGAGCACATGGTTCATCCCCTCTATGATACACAGTCTGGCTTTCCTGTTACCCTCTTGCAGCATTTCCGCATCATCAACAGACACCTGCAGGTCGGTTGTCCCCTGAACAATGAGAACAGGACACTGCAATGTATTGATTTCTTTTGCCGGATCATATCTGAACCATGACATCAGGTAAGGCTGCACACTCTCTCTGAACAATGCCTTCAATGCCGGAGGGGGTGACTTGACCGTCTTGCCGCTCTTCAACGCATCAATAATTCGCCCGGCTTCCGTGACAAGATCCGGGGAAAGTTTATGTTTCAACTGATGGATAATGAGATCCTGCGCAGGTCTTCCTGCCCCGGCCAGCGAAATAAATCCGTCAACATCGGCATGGCGGGCCGCAATCATCCCGATCAGGGAACCTTCACTATGGCCTGCAATAAAAATTCCGGAATACTTCTTCTCACTTCTCAAAAAATCAACCCAGGCCTCCGCGTCCTCGATATAGGTTTCGAGTCGCAAGTCCTTTTCCTGTATCATCGAAGCTGCACTTTTCCCGATGCCCCGCTTATCATACCTGAATGAAGCAATGCCGTTTCTCGCCAGTTCCTCGCCAAAATATTTCAAGCTGTTGTTTTTACCGGATAATAAAGAGGAATTGCCATCCCTGTCGGTCGGTCCTGAACCGGAGATTATCAACACTACAGGGACAGAATCTCCGTCCCGGCCTGCCGGCGGGACTTCCTGTGTACCGTACAGTACTCCCCGAGCGGTTTTCAATACAACCTCTCCTGCATGCAACTGCGGCAGCAGGACTGCCAAAAGAAACAGCGTAAGCAACAGCTTTTTCATGCTATCAATTTCAGATGGTGATTAAAAAAAGCCCCTCTGTGGCACTTGCAGAGGGGCTTAGGAAGGAGAATCAACAATGGTAACACAACCAGTGTTGCTCTTAATGTAAGTATATTTTTAATTTGTCCAAATAAAAATAAAAAAATATCTCAGAGCCCTGACCGGTGACACCACGGGATGTACCCATCCAAGCATACTCTTGCTCATCAAAAAACGGTTTGCACCCGCCGGCCCTTGCCAGCCGCATGGGTAAGCGACGGGAACCAAGGATAGTTTGCGCTGCCTCTGTCAGTGGAATACCGGGGTGTGACCGGAAGCGCTGATATGCGAAAAACCGGAATAGAGCATGAGCAAACCCAGCAGCCCTATCACCACTACGGAGATATAGGGTGCGGCGGAAAACAAGGCTTCGAACCGGGAAGATTTGCGCCGTGCAAACGATACGCCCCAGGCGGCAACGACTCCGACCGTTACCAGGGTCAGCGCCAGCCCGATGCTGAACGAAGCCACAAGACCCACGCCCAGCCAGAAGTGATTCAGATGCAGACATACAATCAGGACAGTAACTGCCGCCGGGCAGGGGATCAGGCCGCCCGTCAGCCCGAACCAGATCACCTGGCCCGTCGTCGCCCGCCCCGATGCGAACCGTTTCTCGATATCCATCGCATGTGCTCTTGCATGAGCGTCCTGCGGTAATCGGTCATGATGATGATCATCGTCATGACTGTGGTGACGATGGCCGGCCGCTTCTCCGCCGTGATGATGCTCGTGGGCGTGGGTGCGCCGGGCCTTCCGGTCCCGGTAGATCCGCCATGCCATCCAGAGGGCTATGCAGAGAATGATGACGCCCGACGCCATGATGAACCAGGGCTCCATCTCTTCGGCGATCATCTCGTCCCCGTAGGTGAGCACGAGCAAACCCAGCACCCAGACGATAAGACTGTGCGAAACGACCGCGGAGAGCCCCAGCACCACCGCCTGCATCACGGTTCCGCGAACCGCGATGATGAACGCCGCGATCATGGTCTTGGAATGTCCTGGTTCGAGCCCGTGCAACGCTCCCAGAACCGATGCCGCCGCAACCAGAAACAGGGGGTTGGCGTTTCCCTGCTCGATCATGGAATACATATCCATTACTTCAAATCCTGCGGTTTAAAGGTACTTCGAAATAGTCTTGAATTCATTTACCAGATCACGGGCATCCCTCTTCTGTTCTACCGAGCCATACAGACAATAATCGATATGATCGTGAATAAAGGTCTTTTTGGCCTGGCTGATCGCTTTCTCCACCGCGTGGAGCTGCTGCGCCACTTCGATACAAGACCGCCCCTCCTCAATCATGGCAATGATCTTGCGCATGTGACCGTCCGCACGTTTCAGGCGGTTGACAATATCGGCATGTGTAGTGTGTATCTTGCTCATATCCTATCCCCCTGGAGAGGTTATGTTACTTTATAAAAAAGTATCGAAAACGCTACAGTTTCCAAAAAAATTTTCAGAAAAAAACACGTCGCGGGGAGGGAAACATCGGTTGGCAGGAACGAGTGACGGTGACGGCGCCCGCTCTCGCGGGCTTGGTGACGACTCTTCCGACCCCGAAACCCGATCCCGATCTCCGAAAGATAACATCGGGATTCGCCGTCGGTATCGGAATCGAAACACTTCTACGAATTACAACCGGTAAGCAAGTTGCAGCCCGATCTCGCGCGGGGGACTGTAGATGTCGTAAAACCCGTAATAATTGACGCTGTCATATTTGGCATCGAACAGATTGTATGCATACACGTAGACATCAAATTGATCGAATTCATAGCCGATTTTCGCATTGACCAGTTCGTAAGATTCCCTGATGTCCTTATTGTCTTTATCTATGTACATATCACCGTAACCCACCAGGTCGGCCGAAAGGAACAAACCTTTCCCATGCCTGTACATGGCTCCCAAATTAAAAGTATATTCCGGCGCAAAAGGGTTCTTGTTCCCTGAATAATCCCCCAGGGCATCTTCGAAGGTGTCAAAGGTGGTATCATTATATCCAAGCCCGGCAGTGATGGTCAGGCCTTCCAGCACCCTGGCTGTCAGTTCGATTTCCACCCCTTTGGCCGTGGCTTCGGCCGCATTTGTGACATAGGTAGTTACGGGGGTCACCCATTCCTCTACCTGCATGTTCTGAATGTCCATGTAGTAAATGCTTGCATTGACAAGCAGGCGATTTTCCAGAAAGCTTGTTTTGACGCCAACCTCATAATTCCAGAGTTCCTCCGGATCATAGGTCAAAAACTCTAAATCGGTAACAGTATTGTTAAAGCCGCCGGTCCGGTAACCCTCGGCTATAGTGGCGTACATATTAATCTCCGGGGTCAATCGATACCGCAACCCGAACTTGGGGGTGATCTTTTCCCAGGACTCATCTCCATCGCTCAAGAGCAGGGCATCCTCATATTCCATGTTTTGCCTTTCATATCTGAGCCCTCCAATCACATTGATGGCATCTGTCAGGCTATAATCGACCTGACCGTACACCGCATAGGAGTCCCCGGTAATTTCACGATCGGTTGTCCTCATTCTGGAGTTGCCAGGCAGTATACTTCCCACGACCATGTCATTTACATGCGAGTCTCCGTACAAGGAAAGTTGCCCTCTCATGCGCCCGGACTGCCAGTTTAGTCTGAACTCCTGGGATACATTAGAAAACTCATACTGACTATAGACATGGTAAATCGGCATAGACACAAAATCAAAATCCGCCATTGCTTCCCAGTCAGTCATTTTCCTTGCAGTAATGGACGTCAAGCGCATGGAATCGTTTACATCATAAGCAATTTTCAAGGAATGGATATCGTTGTAGGCTTCTTTCTCCGGCCGCAAATCAGAACTGACCGTTCGCTCCGGAGGTTTTACGGTTCCAAGCATTGCATGCAGATTATCGCCTCCGACAATGGCACCGCTGCCTTCATCCGCAAACAACCTGGACATGATCAAGGAAATATCCCAGTCCGGTGAAGGGGTCCATCTGAGCTGTGCACGACCGTAATATCGTTCACGGTCATCGTCGGCTCCCCCGAGATAGGTGTTTTTGATAAAGCCATCTTTACTGTCGAATTGCCCGGCGAGACTGAAAAAAAGTTTTTCTTGAACAAGAGGTCCGCTCAGTGTTCCCATGATAAGCCGCTTGTTGTCTTCACCAATTTCACCCCCTATTCTTCCCCGCCACTCGTCATCAGGTTGACGTGTAATGACATTGATAGCCCCTGCCTCGGTATTTTTGCCGTACAGTGTGCCCTGAGGGCCTCTGAGAACCTCTATCCGTTCTATATCAAGCAGGCCTGTTATATATCCCTGACTGGCTACAATCGGCACTCCGTCAACGTAAAGACCGACAGAAGACGAGAACGTGTTTGCAGGTGCACTGACACCGCGCATTGAAGGCTGGGCGAACATATCGGTCATGCCTGTATCAAAAATCATTAAACTCGGGATATGGTCCGCCAGTTTCCAGATGCCGTCGATATGCTTGTCTTCAACATCATAACCGGTCATTACACTGACACTGATAGGAACATCCTTAAGCTCTTCCTCCTGTTTCTGGGCTGTAACGATCATTTCCTGTGCTTCGAATGTGGCATAAGACCGATCCTCCCGAACAACTTTCTGTTCCGGCTCTTTCTCTTCAGCCGCAACCGGAGCGGCAAACCACACCGGGAGCAATCCCGCTGCACACAGAATGGCGGAGAGTGTGTTTCTCCCCGATACCTCACACCGCGACTTGTAACGCATAACACATACAGATTACGTTTTGAAATACAACCTCAACAAGTCTACCGATCGTCGGTGTAATCCGCTAACGGTTCATGATCTTTTTTTGACGGAAAATTGAAACTCTCCCGGCGGCTTCGTCCGCTATCGCCGGGATACCGACCTGAGATATTTACCGGGCACGACGCCATAACAATCCTTGAAAGATTTGGCAAAATGACTGAGACTTGAATAACCGACCTCGTAAGCCACCTCAGTGACATTCATCCGCCCTTCGTCCAGCAGGGATTTGGCGTGACGCAAACGCATTTCACGAATGTAACCGAAGATGGTCGTGCCGTATACTTCCCGAAAATAGAAATTAAGCCTGGAGTGCGGGATGCCGACAGCCCTGGCCAGATCGAGCAATTTCGGTGGATTCTGAAAATCCCGTCCGACCATTTCTCTTGCGTACCGCACCCGCTCGATGTCACCGTGCCGGACGATGGCGTTTTTTTGCAGAACCGTTCCCGGTACGACATACGGGGTTATGCCGCAGGTAATCAATTCCAGGGCCTTGCCTTCAAAGTAGAGCCGTCGCAATGCACCCTGGTATGGACAATTCATTATCTGGTCGACGATCATATTGGCAACAGCCGGGATGATTGACACCTGATAGAAAAATTGGTCGTTCGTCCCGTCGAGAATGTCCCGTATGCCGTCCAGGGACGGATCATGTTGGCCCGCCAGATAGGCACTCAGCAACGGGGGACGTATATGGACGTTTACATTGGTTATGTAACTTCCGGCCTCGACGCTTACCATGCCGTGCCACTCCGGCTGATAAGCCATGTAACTCTCTCCCTGCTTGAACGAGATTGTCTCTCGGCTCTGTTCAGCGTCGACATTGTACCCCCCCGAGGCGTTGAACCCGACAATGACGAAAGGCCACTGCTGCTCGAAACTGTACGTGACATCCTCTGTAAACCGATAACGCCCCACTCCCATGATAAAACCCGGCCGCAGTTTGATCATAGACATAAACCCGCTCCCGATCTCCTGTGGCGGCTGCCAGTATGTTTCGAAACCGTCCCTGCAATTCCGCATCTTGACAGGGTTGAAAAAGTCTCCGAAAAGCTCTTCGGCTGTGGTTATTATTGTATTCCCGGACATGCCCGCCTCCTGATACTACGTAGTTCCGCCCCGATCTCCCGAACCGTAACGGCATTTTTAACTGAATAAAGACCAAATATAAATAAAGCTCGCAACACAGAGGCATTTTCATGGTAAACCGTCGGAAAGATGATCTTTCGGCCAGTACACGAAGGTGACGATTTTCAGTGGGAAAACAGCGAGGGAGAGAGGCTCTCAGGTGATTCGAAACAGCATGCTCGAAGGAAGCGGAATTATTGTGAGCAACCTGAAGACAAGGCGGATGGAGCCCAGAAATCCTCCCCTATCCGCCCAACGAAGTATTCGGGTCACGTAACAAATTAAAGGCACCTCTATAAATTGTCGTGAGCGACATGAGTACGAGGCGGACGGAGCACAGAAACCGGAGTGTACACAGAGTACATGAGGATTTCGAGCACCGACC
>JANQGE010000120.1 GCA_028277485.1 Chlorobium sp. | reverse complement strand
AAGGGCACCTCTATAAATTGTCGTGAGCGACATGAGTACGAGGCGGACGGAGCGCAGAAACCGGAGTGTACATAGAGTACATGAGGATTTCGAGCACCGGCCAACAAAGTAATCAAGGCGCGCAACAAATTAATAGAGGTACCCTAAATAGAGGTGCCCTTATGTTTGGCAGTTTTATACTCACAAAGCTTCATGATGTTTCCAGATTTTCGTATTTTTGGCTTTTCAACAAACAAAACACGCGCAGAGTTATGAGCCAGACAGATTTACTGAATATTGTACACCGCCCGAGAAGGCTTCGCAGAACCGCTGCAATCAGAAGTCTTGTGCAGGAAAACACACTTTCAAAAAGTGATCTTGTCTGTCCGCTGTTTGTCTGCCCCGGAACCAACGTATTGGAAGAGGTTCCCTCGATGCCCAACAGTTTTCGCTTTTCTATCGACAATGCGGTAAAAGAGTGCCGGGAGCTCTGGGACCTGGGCATACAGGCAATCGATCTGTTTGGCATTCCGGAAGAAAAAACCGAAGACGGCCGCGAAGCTTACAACGACAACGGCATCATTCAGCGTGCGATCCGCGCAATCAAAGAGGCCGTACCGGACCTGTATATCATGACCGATGTTGCACTCGACCCGTTTACTCCCTTCGGTCATGACGGCCTGGTAAAAGACGGTATTATTCTCAACGACGAAACTGTTGAAGTACTCTGCAAGATGTCGGTATCCCATGCAAAAGCAGGAGCCGACATGGTTTCCCCGAGTGATATGATGGATGGCCGTATCGGAGCTATCCGTGAAGCACTTGACGATGCCGGACATTCCGACGTCGGCATCCTCTCCTACGCAGCGAAATACTCATCGAGCTTTTACGGTCCGTTCCGCGACGCACTCCACTCGGCGCCGCAGTTTGGCGACAAGTCTACCTACCAGATGGATCCTGCCAATACTCATGAAGCCATGAAAGAGATCGAGCTGGACATCATGGAAGGTGCAGACATCGTCATGATCAAACCCGGCCTTGCCTATCTCGATATTGTTTACAGAACCAGAGAAAGATTTGACGTTCCGATTGCAGTATACCACGTTTCAGGGGAGTATTCGATGGTTATGGCCGGAGCCGAAAAAGGCTGGATAGACGGCGACAGGGTTATGATGGAATCCCTGGTTGCGATGAAACGTGCGGGTGCCGATATTATCTTCACCTATTACGCAAAAGAAGCCGCAAAAAGGCTGTCCTGATTTGCCGCCAAACCCAACGCTGTACTCTATATCCCACGGCTGCAGGCATGCAACCGGCTTTTCTCTATAATAACCCGCTATGATCAGATACTTCACAGCAGGAGAATCTCACGGACCGGCGCTTTCAGCAATTGTTGAAGGATTGCCTGCCGGGGTAACGATCTCTCCTGAAGACATCAACAATGAGCTTGCCCGCCGCCAGCAGGGATACGGCAGAGGCGGACGCATGAAAATCGAAAGCGACAGGGCTGTTGTACACTCCGGAATCCGTTTTGGAAAAACCATCGGTTCCCCTGTATCTTTGCAGATAGAAAACCGGGATTGGAAAAACTGGACGGTAAAAATGGCCCAGTTTGAGAAACCTGACGAAGATACCCCGGTAATAACAGTCCCGAGACCCGGCCACGCCGACCTTGCCGGTATGATAAAATACGGTTTCGAGGATATCCGCCCTGTTATAGAACGTGCGTCCGCACGTGAAACCGCTGCACGTGTTGCTGCTTGTTCGCTTGTGAAAGTGTTCCTCAGACTCGCAGGCATCCAGATAGGCAGCTACGTCTCCTCCATAGGCCCTGCAGGGAAAACATCGCCCGACCCGCACCTTCAGGCACTGCTTGCCACAGGGGCAGAAACACTCGCAAAAGCCGCCGACAGCTCATGCGTGCGTATGCTCGAAAAAGAAAACGAAGAACATGCTGTTGCCGCCATAGACAAGGCAAGGGAGGATGGTGATACACTTGGAGGCATTATTGAACTGTTCATCACCGGTGTTCCAATGGGACTTGGTTCCTATGTACAGCACGACCGCCGTCTCGATGCCGAACTTGCCGCTGCGCTCATCTCGATCCAGGCCGTTAAAGGAGTAGAGATCGGCACGGCGTTTGAAAATGCGAGAAAACCCGGGTCACAGGTGCACGATGAACTCTTCCCGGGCAAAGGAGACGGCCCGGTCCGTAAAACCAACCGGGCGGGAGGACTTGAAGGCAGTATGACAAACGGGAAGGTTATTCATCTCAGGGCAGCAATGAAACCGATTGCCACATTGATGTCGCCCCTGCAATCCTTCGACACAACTTCGATGGATGCCTACCTTTCGCACATAGAACGCAGCGACACCTGTGCCGTACCGGCCTGCAGCGTTATCGCCGAAGCCGTTGTAGCACCGGTGATAGCCAACGCTTTGTTAAGAAAAACCGGGGGAGATCATCTTGGTGAGATCCTCGAAAGGCTTGAGGCGTACAAGGCGAAAATAGCCGAAAGATTCCGATTGTAACAACACAATATCAGCCCTGGTGTCGATTGGCACTCAGCCGCTGGTTCATGTCCAATGACGGCTCGGCAACTTCAGTTCTGCCGACTATTTGCGCAGGGACACCGGCAACAGTGTAGTGCGGCGGAACGTTTTCCAGCACTACACTGCCCGCCCCTACTTTTGCGCCTTCACCGATCTCGACATTGCCGAGAATCTTCGCCCCTGCACCGATCAGCACAGACCGTCTCACTTTTGGATGCCGGTCTCCGGTTTCCTTGCCCGTACCTCCAAGCGTTACCTCATGCAGGATCGATACATTATCCTCAACCACCGCGGTTTCACCGATAACGAGGCTCGTCGCATGATCGAGAAGAATCCCCTTGCCTATCCTCGCCGCAGGATGTATATCAACAGCAAACACCTCAGACATTCTGTTCTGCATAAGGTACGCCATGGGCTTGCGGCCGCTGTTCCAGAGCCAGTGCGACAGACGGTAAGCCTGAAGGGCCTGGAAGCCCTTTAAAAACAGCATGATCTCGAAATAATTGACCGCAGCGGGGTCCCTGTCGAGTGTTGCTGTAAGATCAAATACCGCCATTTCCACGGCTTCAGGGTTCTGCTCGTAAAAATCATCGAACAGATCCTGCAACACCTGGGGCGGGAAGTGCTTCGACGCCAGTTTGACCGAAAGCAGCATGGCAAGAGCAGAAGCAAAGCTGTCGAAATGAAGAATATGCTGTTCCAAGAAATGCTTCATGCAGGGCTCACGTTCGCTTTCCCGTCCCACCTCCGAACGTATAACGGACCATATATGCTCTGCTGCCATGTTTCCTGCGTGTAATTTGTTGTTCGTTATCCACCCGCCGGGGATTCCCAACACCTCTTGTATATACACAAAACTCTTCTTCCCGTTCCAGTATTTTGGCGCCGGCATCGATTTTTCCTGTTTCTTCCGATTACGAGCACCATTACCCGTCACTACCTTTCCGGCCCCGACTTCCGATGCATATCCCTGCATCCCCTCACAATAAAAGCTTTTATCCGTAGAAAGTTTCCTTTCCTCCTCTTTCCCTCTTCTATCGTTCATTTCTCCCACTCACTTGTCGCTACTCTCATCTTGGCGAAATCCGTTTTTTTATGTACACTTTGCCATTCCGGAACACACTATCATACCGAGGGTTCACATCGATGATCATATCACGAAAAATCGAGCTCGACTACGGCCACACGCTGCCCAACAGTTTCTCCTTCTGCAACCAGTTGCATGGGCACCGGGGCACAGTGATAGCCACGGTTGAAGGAAACATTATCGATCGGGAAAACGACCCGCAGGAAGGCATGGTGATGGACTTCAAGTTCCTCAACGACATCATGATGCAGCACATTCACAACGTGCTCGACCATGGTTTTGCCGTCTGGAAAAACGACCATGAAGACCTTGAGTTTATCATAAAACGGAACAAACGTGTGGTGATCACTGACGAACCACCAACCGCTGAAAGCCTAGCGAAGTGGGCTTTCCACCAGATACAGCCCCATCTTCCGGAAAACGTCACCCTCAAAAACCTTCGCTGGTACGAGACTCCGAACAACTGGGCGGATTATGAAGGAAAGTAGTATCAAACAATATTTTACAAAGCCTTATAGAAATAAGAATTCTGCTCCGATACAAAACTCATCTTTTTACCAGCCATTTTCTATAAATAAAAAGCCCGGGAGTGACCGGGCTTTTTGCTGGGTAATGTTTTCACCCCCATCTCAGCCAATTCACCATCTGTGGGCCAGTACCCCATCATCCCGGCCGACAGTTCATTTTTCTCTCAGGCGCAGGGAGTGGTAATGCGGGTGGTGAGGAAGACGGTGTAAAGAAATATTCATGATTTAAGTGTGATCATAAATCATGATTTACCTGTTCATGTCTTATCGTTTAACGTATCTCGATTGAGTAGCGAAAAATGAGTGTCCGCCACATAAAAAAGCCCGCTGATTGCGTTAAAATTTCGCTCTAAGTCTTTCGGAAGCGAACCTTTCGAATCTCTTTTATATACAAGGTGATGAGAAATTGCGGCCCATGCATCTTGAGCTATCGTTCTTACTTGTATCTCAAACGGCAATCCTATAAGTGCAGTATCCGATTTATTTATTGAATTATTTTTCATTTTTGACTTAATATGAAGAGACATATATCCAAAAACGTCTTTCTTTTCATCATCCGCTTTGTCATCTTCCTCAAAAACATCAAATACATTTCTAATTATTTTACGAATCTTGTCAATATCATTCCTAAAAAAGCAAACACATCGAACCCCCGCAATATCATGAATATCTACAAACGGATTAACAACCTTTTTCTTTATTATTTTTTCAGATAAAGAGCTATATGGCTTTACTCGATATTCCACATTATGGATTTTTATCCCTTTCTTCTTTATTTCTGCGTATAAAACACTTTTTACCTTTATGCATAGCTTGTTAAAAACATCTCTTTTTTCATTGTACTCTTTAAGAAGATTGTTACTATATCTCATCATTATAATTCCTCTTTTTTCTTTCCCGTTATATGCATAGTATTTTTTGAATTATTTACATCACCCGCAACAACAATCAATTCACTATCACTAATACTGCCTTCGAGGTTCAAAGAAAAGTTATCAATATCACCAAACACAGATATGCTATTAGGATCGTATCTAATCACATTAACTCTTCCATGTAAGTCAGTACCATTTATTTCATAATTTCCAGAGTAATAATATCCATGATCACCTCCTAATAGACGCCCTTCGATAAGAACTAAAACTCCATTCCCGAAAAAATTACTCTCAGAGCTAAACTCTATGGTCCAAAGCCCATTATGCATAAAAACCTCCATTTACTTTTTATATGGTCGTCAAAACAAATTTCCTTAGTGCGTTTTCCCTTCTCTCCTCAAATCGCCCCAAGCCACATCTCTTCACTAACGATCCGGATCATGCACTGCTTTTCATCGCGGTACTTTTCTGCCTTCTCGATTTTCCTACCGTAATTCGAAAATCTCCAGTCCTTTGATGACAATGCTCCCACAATCAAACAATGTAACCGCTTGTTGATAGTGTTCGCAACCAGACCGCCCCGTTCCTCAATCAACTCCTTACACTCATTTCTCCCACCATGAAGAAATTTCCCTGTCAGACAGAACAACCGGTCCGGGAAAATGATCTCTGTTCCATGATCTACCGGTAAAGCAGTTGACATTCGGTCCAACACGCCTTGGGGTAGCCCGTCACCAATAATCGACCTGATAAACTCCTGAAGTGTGCTTCTTTCTTTTTGTGTAATTATTCCATCCATCAAAATATCTCGTATGAGCACATACAGTCCCGAAGCTGGCCAAGAACTCTGCAGCTGCGTATTCTCTTCAAGAAATGTTGCCAAATACGAAATCTCATCATCATCAAGCTTGCGATCTGCGTCAATCCCCTTACAAATTCCCAACAGATTTTCCATCGCATCTTCAGGATTTGACTTGAGCTGTAACCGATCATCAGTTTCAATTAAAAACTGTATTGATTGCATTAAATCGAGTAACGCATCCTGGAAATCCACGGGATTTTCACAAAGCACCTCTACCTTAAACTTCAGCTCGCGCGCATCACAGCCTGTTCTGGAACAATGACTCACTGTCGTTCATTCATGCTTCCAAAAAGGCAATTTCAGATTCATCGACAATAGAATCAGAGACAATCCCTTCTAAAATGCCTTGAAGACAATTCAGTGCTTTTGCCCGATTTCGATAATAATGAAAGGCCGGGCCTGGCCATGTTCATCGAGTTGGATGTGATCCATGGGAGCTTCTCGCATAAATAGTTTTGAACAGATATGAACAATATGCTTAAATTACACCATTAATACCCGTAAAAAAACGACAGCCGACCGAATAGACCTCATTCAAACGCGATCGAGATCACCAAAGATATGGATTTCCGTGTTCAAGGAGTAGTCACCTGGATGATTCGGCAGACAAGCTATTAGGTTTTCTTGAATTCTATTCAAATAAGATTTGAAAAACTCATTCTCATCAAGAAATAAATATGTGGGGCTGCTATGTATTTTATGCGTTTTTTAGTCACTTGCATTGTTCTGATAACATGGACATTCTTAGGTTTCTTTCTTTGGACTCCTCTCTTAATAAGAATGATTGCATATTTTGTCGGTGTCGTGACTATATCCTCATTTACAAGAGCCGTTGATATTAAAGAGGCACAGCAGCGACTTAACTTTGGCATAGAGTTTTATCTTTATGGTTACCGAAAGATTCTTGAGGTCATGGATAGGCAGGAAGCAGGGGATATACAATTAGAAGATGCAAATCCTAGAATAGATCTATTAACGCTATTGAAGAAGATGAGCATTGATATTATCTGGACTATAATATTTTGGACTAGCAGTATAACTTTGGTTACCAATTTTTTTTAACCACAATGCGGATTGCATTATCTATTTTCATCTCAAAAACGCCATTTCCATCAAAACATAACATTTCGCTGGAGAATCAACGGGAAAATCGCTGGCACGTTTCCCGTGTCTCAGCTCCAGCATTATGCTTCAAATACAGAACTTATAGATGAATATTGAAGAAAAAGATCGTGACAAAGTAATTTCCGAAATATCTGAATGCCAAGGCAGGATATTACAAACTTTAGTGCCAACTATACTAGCCATGGGCCTTATATCCATTGCTGATCGAGAAAAATTCGCACTCATCACATCTGTCACTGCTTTCTCTGTACTTTTTAGCACATGCCTGTATGTAACTAGTCTAAGTTACAAAATTTTCCGAAACGCATCTTTTATTAGGGTTCTTACCGAACGAAATGCTAAGCATGAAACTTTTTATTGGGAAGAAGTTCTTTCTAAGTTTAACAAGCATCAATCCCCTCCAAAAATTATCGGGTACGAAACAAAAACAATTGCAATTATATATTTGGTATTTTCATTTACATATATCTTTATGTTTTATGAAATAGATCCCTTAGTAACTATGATGCTTGGCCTTATATTAACCGTAACAGCTATTAGGATGTTATTCATCCCTAATTTTTCCGATAAATATTATGAGGAATGGACTAAGATATTAGATGAATACGATGAATCTCTATAAGAAACCCCAAACCCCGGCGTTCAACCGGGCATAATCCAATCCCCCCTTCCAACCTCCCGTAAACACAAAAACCTGGACAGATGAGTTGGTAACACAGTCGAGATGCTGTCTAACTGCTTGTTCTTGTTTTTTTCAGCAGTTGTGGCGAAATTGTGAAGAAAGAAAACCTGTAGCACAAATAATAAAGTTAACGTGTTGCAATGCAAAATGATTGGCTCGACTATGTAACAGCATTCGGCACCGTTGCCACACCGGTTTTGGTGCTTATCTTGACCGGTATTGGGTGGCATATAAAAAGCCGTCTTGAAGCAGTGCGAGAAAGCGAAAACAAGAAGCTCGATAGAATCAGGGAATTGGAAGACAAACTGCGAGAAGATCGAATTGAAATTTACAATGCGCTTCTTGAGCCTTTTTTCGTCTTATTTACTACCGATGTTGTTTTCTCACAAGACCCTAAATACAAAGGCAAAAACAAAAAGGAGTATTCGATTGGAAAAATGCTAACGGTCGATTATAGGAAAGTCGGTTTTAAGCTGTCTCTGATTGCAGATGACTCTGTGGTAATGGCATATAACCAACTAATGCAGTTTTTTTATCACACCAAAGAAAATCCTGCTGAACCTGAAATACATACCTCCCAATGGCTGCATCTACTCGGAAACTTGCTTCTTGAAATAAGGAAAAGTTTGGGAAACAAAGAAACAAAAGTTGATGAGTGGGAAATGCTTGAATGGTTTATAACTGATGTGCAAAATATGAGAAAGATTTACGCTAACAACACAATCCAATGCTATTTATTAAAACGAGCCTCTGATTTCCAACATTAAAATTTGATAGAGGTTGGAAGTATTATTTTTAGTCGTAAATACTGAATATGGAATACGTTGTTCAGCAAGCCAAACAACTATTAGCAACAACCTTTTTACCCTCTACCAGGCAAGAACACAAAACCCCGGCGTTCAACCGGGCATAATCCAATCCCCCCTTCCTACCTCCCGCAAAAACAGAAGCCCGGACAGAGCCGATCAATACAGCCGAGAAGCTGCACAATTGATTACACTTGTTTTTTTCGTCAGCAATGACGAAATTATGAAGAGATGTTTAGTCTTGTTATTACCCCTAAGAGCTCATAAACCCGAGACAGAAAGAATTGAATTTGCAGTACATTGTTAGGCCCTGTCACTTGGAAAGGTCGCACTAAGTGGCCGGGCAATAGGCCAATAAACAAATGATGCGTCCGCTTGTAAGGAGATACAAGATGGCAATCAAATCGATTGAAAAATATCAAGCCTGGTGGGATTCGAGCAGAAACCAAGGCTATCTCTGGTTCACCTATTACGATGGAGAGCGAAGGCGTACTGGCCCCGTAAACGCAGAAAGTTTTGCAATAGTTACTGATCTTCTTCGGAATGAAAAGCCGGTTTATGGGGATCACACCAGAGCTATGGTAACAACGCAGTCCGAAGAGGTAGGAGAGGAAGAAGCCTGAGCATTCAAGCTGTGAAGATTGAACGTGCCACCTTTTCACGGACAGGACAGCAGGGGACGTTGTTTAGCAAGTCAAATAACTTTAAAAAACATCTCTCCCCTCAAACAGTCAGGCACATAAAAGCCCGGCGTTCAACCGAGCATTGTTCATTAGGGCACTTCTATTTATTGTCATAGCGGTTCAAGTGCAAGGCGAACGGAGCGTAGAAACCCTTTCTTATCCGCTCAACGATGCAATTGAGTCGCGGAATAAATAAATAGAGGTGCCCTTACAAAGCCGGCAATTCCCCTATCCATTGGCATCTGAGGTGGGCACCCAATAAACCTCCCCATCCTCAAGCGTCACCGTCCTAAACCTTCCCGATCCCCGCAACTCCCCGATCATCCGTTCAACCTGATCGGGTTTGTCGGGGATAAGTTCATTCAGCGCGTACCGGAGTTCCCGTTCCTGAAGCGGATGACGCCTGGTGATGGCAGCCACGGTCTCGATAATATCGGCCGTGTTTCTTAAGTTCATGCTTCCTTTTACCGGATGGACAACTTTTGCGACACGCGAAAGGATCAGGCGTGCCCTGGCAATACCTTCTTCGGAAGGAAGATGTACATCCGGCTCGGTCGAGGGGCGGGTGGGCTGCACAAGATGGACGGTGTCGGGCAGAACCTTCTGCAGGACAGATGCAATGTCTTCAAGTGCCTCAACGGTATCATTGACGCCAGCAATCAACATGATCTCAACCCAGAGCTTGCCGCGATATACCTTGCGGAAATCAACCAGACCCTCGACATGCTGTTCATAGGTAAAACCTGGAGCCGGACGGTCAACACGCTCGAACAGTTCCGCAGAACCTGCATTCAGAGAAGGCAATACGGCATCGGCTTCAAGCAGCTCATTGCGCACCTCCTCAAGATACAGCAGTGAACCGTTGGTAATAACGGCAACAGGAATATCGGTTAATTTCCTGGTCTCGTGGATCAGCCAGCCGAGCCCTTCATACAGCGTGGTTTCACCCGAGCCGACGAAAGTGATCCAGTCGATTGCTGCAGGATTTTCAATAGCCTGTTGTATTTCATCCAGAATCTCCTCACGGGGAAAAAATTCCTGGCGCTCCACTGCATATGCATCTGTTTTCCCAAGCTGACAGTAGATACAGTCCCATGTACAGCTTTTCGAGGGAAGCACATCGACACCAAGAGATTGTCCGAGCCGTTTGGAGGAAACGGGGCCGAAAACATGCTGCATGAAAAAAGAGGGTATCGTTGATTTCCTGATTTGTCAATCTTTTGAACTGCTCATACCCATAAGCCGGATAATGACCAGTTAAAAAGGAGCAAAGCCTCGTTGGTGCCTCGAACAAAAGCGTTTGATGCTCGGCGATTATCCCTTTAATCGACACCCGAGGCCGCCAGAACCTCTGCAACCTTCACTTTGCTTTCCGCCTCAAAATCATCCTGGGATATCAGGGGAAGCAGGGCGCTGGCCACCCCAAATGCGATGATTTCCAATCCGAAAATGGTTGCATAAGCCCACATATAGTCACCGGAAAATGCATACACCAGATCGCGGATAACACCCGCCCCGAAGTGCCCCATGAACATCGCGAGACTCTGTGCCGTGCCCCACAAGCCGATATAGACTCCGCTTCTTCCCGCGGTCATGGTCATCATCATGGTAATATTGGAGACACTTGCGGCGCCAAGCCCGATACCGGCAACCACAAGGCCAATACGAAGAACGGTTTCATCCAGCATGAACCCTGCAGCAATAATAATGGAAAACCCGGCCATACCGAACAGGTTGCCAATAAATGCCCCCCTTTTTTTCCCTATTTTGTTGATCAGAAAACCGACGAGCAGCATAAAAATAAGCTGCACGGTGCCCATGGTCGGCCTGAACAGTTTGGTGGTCTCCCCTACAGGCATACCGAAAACATCCGCGCCGAAAGGTTCCATGACAATTTCGCAGGAAAAAAGCGCGAAAATGGCAACCAGAATGTAGGAAGCAAACAGCAACGTTTTCGGTGAAGCGGATAGCAGCTTAACCGACTGGCCGAATGTGAGGGATTCTTCGGTTTTCCCTTTCTTTGCCGCAACATTCCGCTCTTCGACTCCCATGAATGCGAACACGGCAACCCCAAAAGCAATAAGCCCCCCGACAAACGCAACATTCATCAAACGTTCAGGCGAATACTCATCGAGATAGGTACCGACTACGCGGGCGGATACAATTGTCGTCAGCACCATCAATGTCCAGCTCGCGGAAGTTACTTTTCCGATATGTTTGTCTCCGACATAGTCTGCTATCAGCGCATAGTATGCTGTTGTGGAAACCTGGAGCCCGAACCCGAAGATCAGAAAGATAACTACAAGCTTCAGCAGCCCCACATCCTGAGCCATGGCCGGGAGAAGATCGGCAAACTCCACACCGGCACTTGTCACCTCATATGCTGCCACGGGTGAAAGTATGAATGAAAACACACAGCTAACCAGGCCAACCAGAATATAGGGTGAACGTTTGTAGCCGAAAAGATGTGATCTATCCGACATGTTCCCCGCCCAGACCTTCACGCCGAAAACAGCAAGCAGTTCCTTGAGACTGATAAGGCCAAAAACAATTGTGGAAGAGATACCCAGATCAGAAGTCATAACCCGGTTCAGCGTATCATGCAGAAAACCAAGCATTATGCCGAATCCCATCTGGAAGAACGCAAGGCGGACAAGGTTAAACTGCCTCATAAGAATATTTCACCTGAGTTACAAAACAAGAGCCCTAATTTACACAAAAGCAGCTCTTTTCTAAACAGGGAAACATTTCAGGGCACCTCTCGTTCTTCGACAAAAACCCTCATCTTTCGAGGCACCGACAATGACAGCGGGAAAAACACAATGGCAGACCTCACTTGAGGGCACCTCTATTTATTTGTTGCGCACCATGATTACTTCGTTGGCAGGATGGGAGAGGGTTTCTGTGCTCCGTCCGCCTTGCAGCGCTCACGACAATAAATAGAGGTGCCCTTGAAACAGCAGACATCAATTTGCAAATCATGCTGTTTTTGGTTATCGTGAATACAGTAAATCATCTTAGGGGTGCTTCGCGGGCAGTCACGCCCCGCGGGCTGAGATTAAACCCTTGTAACTTGATGCAGGTAATGCTGACGCAAGAAAAGATGAAGTTTGTTGATCGCATCACGCTTCTTTCCATCCTTTCTGCACAAACCTGCCTGCTAATTTTTTTATTCCGTGGCATCTCTAAAAACCGTCGTGAGCGTTTCGAGAGCAAGGCGTTCGAAGCCTTGAGTTTGTCGGGAACATGAGGATTTCGAGCACCGACCAACCCCGGCTGGCCGGGGAGACGTTACACAGGCCTTTAGAAATGCCCTCAAGTATACAGCACTGAACCAATGAGTACATTATCGGATAACTTGTCTTGTTCTGAGCAAAATTTTTACGGACCGGACTCGGAAAAACTCTATGTTGACGGCTCTCTTCACCCTGTCAAAGTGGGTATGCGCAAGGTCAAGTTTTCAAAAACATACTCGTTCCAGGGTAGAGAGTTCTCATCTTTCCCGCTTTATGACACCAGCGGTCCTTACTCCGACCCTTCAGCCAAAATCGACTTGCAGCGTGGTCTCCCCTGCACCCGCGACAGTTGGCACAACGAACGAAACGATACTGAAATTTCTCCGGGCACCGCTGCCTTGTCAACGAACGAAAGAAAACCGGTCAGGGCGAAAGAGGGCATGCCGGTAACACAGATGCACTATGCCCGCAAAGGCATCGTTACGCCTGAAATGGAATATGTCGCCATCAGGGAAAACCAGCAGCTCGAAAAGTGGATTGAACACTTCTCTTCCGGCGGCAGAACCTTTAAGCCCGTAACACCTGAATTTGTCCGTGACGAGGTTGCAAAAGGAAGAGCGATCATCCCCGCCAATATAAACCACCCTGAACTGGAACCGATGATTATCGGAAGAAACTTCAGGGTCAAGATCAACGCAAACATCGGAAACTCGGCGCTTGGCTCGTCAATCAGCGAAGAAGTTGAAAAAGCCATTTGGGCCTGCCGATGGGGAGCAGATACCGTTATGGACCTGAGCACAGGTCAACATATTCACCAGACACGCGAGTGGATACTTAGAAATTCACCTGTACCTGTCGGCACGGTACCCATTTACCAGGCCCTTGAAAAGGTCGGAGGCATCGCCGAAGAGCTGAACTGGGAAATTTACCGGGATACACTTGTCGAGCAGGCCGAGCAGGGGGTCGACTACTTTACCATTCACTCGGGGATCCTTATTGACTTTCTGCCGACAGCGGCAAAAAGAACTACCGGCATAGTCTCGCGCGGCGGCTCGATTATAGCCAAATGGTGCCGAGCCCATAACCGTGAAAACTTCTTGTACACACATTTTGATGAAATTTGCGAAATCCTTAAGGCCTATGATATCGCAATCTCAATCGGCGACGCATTGCGGCCGGGATCAATTGCCGACGCAAATGACGAGGCTCAGTTCAGTGAACTGAAAACCCTTGGAGAACTCACCCTGAAAGCCTGGAAACATGATGTTCAGGTAATGATCGAAGGACCCGGTCATGTTCCGCTGAACCTCGTTGAAGAAAACATGCGGAAACAGCTTGAATACTGCCATGAAGCACCGTTTTATACCCTTGGGCCGCTGGTTACCGATATCGCTGCCGGTTACGACCACGTCAACTCGGCAATCGGCGGCACACTGCTGGCGAGCCTGGGCTGTGCAATGCTCTGCTATGTCACGCCGAAAGAACACCTGGGTCTTCCAAACAAGAACGATGTTCGTGAGGGAGTTATTGTGCATAAGCTTGCAGCCCACGCTGCCGATCTTGCAAAAGGCAATCCCGCTGCCTGGCTGCACGATAATCTCATGAGCAGTGCCCGCTACTCGTTTGCCTGGAACGACCAGTTCAATCTTTCATTCGACCCGGCCAGAACCCGGCAGGTTCACGCGGAAAACTCACCGAGTAATGTCGGCAATATCACCGAAGACCGGTTCTGCACCATGTGCGGCCCCGATTTCTGTTCAATGAAGAAGTCTCAGGAGGCAACCGGGAAATAGAGAGAAAAAACCACCAATGCTCATAAAAACATAAGGGCCATCAAGCTAACCAGCAGCCCTCACAATTGCCACAAAATCGTCGGCTTTCAGGCTGGCGCCACCGATAAGGCCTCCGTCGATGTTGGGCATGGCGAAAAGTTCCGCGGCGTTCGAAGGCTTTACACTCCCGCCGTACTGAATGCGAAGTTCCTCTGCAACCGCCTCCCCGTACATACTTCTGACAGTCTCACGTATCGAAGCATGCACTTCTTCAGCCTGTTCAGGGGTAGCTGTCTTTCCTGTACCGATAGCCCACACCGGCTCATAAGCAATCACAACACCGCCAAGATCACTGACACTTTCCAGCCCTTCCCTTACCTGGGTGGTAACGATATTCGCGGTAATGCCGCTTTCACGTTCTTCAAGGGTTTCGCCGATACACATGATAACCTGCATACCCTCAGCCAATGCTTTTCTGACCTTGAGGTTAACCGTCCGGTTTGTTTCACCGAAATACTGCCTGCGCTCGGAATGGCCGGCAATAATATACGTACAGCCAAGAGACTCGAGCATCCGCACCGACACCTCACCGGTATAGGCACCGTCATCCTCATAATGGCAGTTCTGTGCGACAAGACGAATATCGCTCCCTTCAATAACTTTCCCGACTTCGGTAAGTGAAGGAAACGCCGGGGCAATCCCAACCTCACAGTCAACGAAGCCATGACCAAGCTGCCCAAGAATTGCTGAAGCAAGTTCACCGGCTTCAGCAACCGCCTTATTCATTTTCCAGTTACCTACAACAATTTTTTTACGCATGGCTAATAGTCGGTTACAATGTCTCTGTAAATTTTATCGATCTGATCGAGAGGAAACGTGTGTTTTCCCGAACGGGCATCTTTAAGCACAACCTCGGACTGATTTACCGAAACAACCCGGCCATGCCATACCCTGTCTTCTGCGGTAATAAGATCCACCTCCTGATCAAGAAGATCATTATTACCCCCGATCTGCCCGGCTTTATAGACAACCTGACGTTTTCCCATGGTTTGCGTATTTTTTTTGGCCTACGGACACCTCTATGTAACTTGTTGTGCGCCCTGATTACCTCCTTGGTCGCATAGGAGAAGGTTTCTATGCTCCGTCCGCCTCGTACTCAAGTCACCCACTACAATGTACAGCGGTGCCCTTATTTAACAAAAATTTCCAGGATCTCATAGTGAAGTTCCCCTTTCGGCACATGTATCTGCACCTTTTCTCCAACCACCTTCCCTAAAAGACTGCGGCCCACCGGGGAACGAACCGAAATCTTTCCCTGGTCGGTATCGGCCTCTTCGGATGAAACCAGAGTATACTCGACAATCTCTTCCTCTTCAACAATAAGGTTTTTCAACCTCACCGAGGTCAATATATAGACCTTGTCAGTCTTAACTTGTTTCGGATCGAGAATTGTCGCCCTCGTGAGCTTGTTTTCAAGTTCACCGATCCGGTTCTCCAGCTGGCTCTGCTCCTCTCGTGCTGCCTCATACTCCGCGTTTTCACTCAAATCACCGTGAGACCTTGCTTCGGCAATTTTTTCCAAAACCTCTTTCCTGACATCACTCTTTAAAAAATTCAGTTCCTCTTTCAACTTGTTATATCCGGATTTGGTCAGGTAAACTCTGTCGCTCATAACCTTTGCTGTTTGTGATTAAGACCCGGCACCTGTAGTAACTTGTGGGCATTTCTATTTATTCCGCGATTCAATTGCTTCGTTGAGCGGATAGGAAAGAGTTTCAATAAATAGAGGAGCCCTTGTGTTCCGCGTCCTGATTACTTCGCCGGACGGGGCTTGCGACAATGTATAGCGGTGCCCTTCAGTCAATAAAAAAAAGTAAAGCCAGCCGCACCGCTGACTTTACCTCTATATCTTCAATAACGAAGTAATGTACAATTCTTTGTGCTGCCTGCAAAACGGGTTTACAGGTTAAAAGCGAAATATACATTGCTGCCGCCCCGCTCGATCAACAGAAACAAAAGCTCTCCCTGCTTCATTTTGCCGACGATCGACAAAAACTGCCGGTATGAGGTAATGCTCTTCCTGTTTACAGCCTTGATAACATCTCCGTTACGCAACCCTGCACGGTAAGCATTACCCGAAGGATCGACATCGGTAATGACTACCTTGCCTGCATCGGCTTTCAACCGATACCTGGCCGCAAGATCCGCCGAGAGTGGTGCGGCACTGAAACCAAGCAGTTCATCCATTTCCTGCTGCTGCTCCGACGCCACAGGATGATCGGGAATTTCATCGAGCTTTACGGAAAGTTTTTTAATTGTGCCGTCCCGCCAGACGGTCAACCGAACGGTAGTACCCGGTAACGTCCCGGCTATCGTGTTGCGAAGCTCGACGGTATCCCTGATCTTTTTGCCGTTTATCTCCAGGATCACATCGCCGGTTTTGAGGCCTCCGACTTTCGCGGGACTGTTTTCCACAACCGTACCGACAAGAACGCCCTCGGTCTTCTCGAGTTTAAGCCCTTTGGCAATATTTTCGTCCACATTCTGTATGGTCACCCCAAGCCAGCCCCTGGTAACTTTGCCGGTCTTGATAAGTGACTGCATGATCTGCTGGGCCATATTGGACGGAACTGCAAAACCGATCCCCTGGAACCCGCCCGTCCGGCTTGCTATTGCCGTATTGATACCAACAAGCTCACCGTTGATATTTACCAGCGGACCGCCCGAGTTACCGGGATTGATCGCTGCGTCAGTTTGAATAAAGTCCTCGTAATCCGCAAGACCGACATTCGCACGGCCTTTTGCGCTGACGATTCCCTGAGTAACGGTACGGGCAAGATTCTCCCCCAGAGGACTGCCAATCGCAATAACCCATTCACCCACACGCAGAGCATCACTGTCACCGATAGCTATAGGTTTCAGGTTTTCTGCCTCAGCCTTGATCACGGCAATATCCGTTTTAGGATCGGTGCCGATAACTTTTGCTTCAACCCGTCTGTTGTCATGAGTTCTGATATAAATGGTATCAGCTCTGTCAACAACGTGGTTGTTGGTAAGAATGTATCCGTCACGACTTACTATGACACCCGAGCCCAGTCCGCGCAGTATCTCCTTGCGCCCGTTGCCCTGACCCCTGCCGCGCGGAATATCAAAAAAGTCATCGAACGGGCTGCCAAAGAAGTCGAAGGGTGAAATAAACCTGCGGTTAATGGTTTTTTCGGTAAAAATGGTGACAACCGAAGGTGTAGCCGACTCAGCAATCTGCACAAAAGCTTCATTAAAATCCTTGAGCGTACGGATCGGTCTGTCCGGCACAGTGTCGGCGGCTGATGCCAGATTGACGTGGTTGGTTACTGCTATGTCGCTGTCTTTACCGGAAAAGGTAAACTCCAGGTTGGAAAAAACAAGTCCCCCTATAGCCACTCCGGCAAGAATTAAAAAAAGATAGCTTAATTTGCTTTTTTTCATCTCGTTCTACATTTAGGGCACCCCTATAAATTGTCGTGACTGCTCTTCCCTATCCGCCTAACGAAGTAACCAGGGCGCGCAACAAATCACATAGAGGTACCCTTTATTCATGTTGTCTCTGATTGATCGCGTTATCACTCCTTGAAGTTTTCAAGCTTTTCCACAGTACGCAGCCCGGCCCTCATTTTGCTCATTGTTTCCTCGAATTCGTTGAGAGGCACCGAGTCCGCAACAATACCTCCCGCCGCCTGAAAATAAATGATGTTGTCCTTGACAACCATAGTCCGTATAGCGATTGCGGTTTCAAGCTGCCCGCGAAAATCAATAAACCCCACAGCCCCTCCGTAGAGGCCGCGCTTTTCTCCCTCAAGCTCGTAGATAATCTCCATGGCCCTGACCTTTGGTGCCCCGGTTAATGTTCCTGCCGGAAAACATGCCCAGAAAGCGTCCATGGGAGTGTATTCATCCCGCAGTTCCCCCCGCACATTACTTACGATATGCATGACATGGGAGTACCGTTCGATGATCATCATTTCGTTGGTCTCGACTGTGCCGATCTTCGCGATCCTGCCGATGTCGTTCCTGCTTAAATCGATAAGCATCAGGTGTTCCGCTCGCTCTTTTTCATCCGACAACAGCTCCTTCTCGATCCGCGAGTCTTCCTTGTATGTCCTGCCGCGAGGCCTTGTACCTGCTATCGGCCGGGTATCGACCATCTTTCGCCCATCGCCGTTCGTACTTACCTTGACCAGCAGTTCGGGAGATGATCCGACTATGTCAAAATCACCCATATCAAAGTAATAAAGATAAGGTGAAGGATTTACGGTCCGGAGCATACGGTAAACATCAAATGGCCTTGTATTCAGATCACGTTTCAGCCGTTGAGAAACCTGAACCTGAAAAATATCCCCCGCCATGATATGCTCCTTGGCGACAAGAACCTTGTCGAGATAATCCTCTTTACTGGTATTGGAAGCAACCTCCTCATGCTTCTCCGGTTTCAAATGCATAACATCGGGATCGAGAGGCCGATACATTTTTGTGCGGATGGCGTCAGTAACCTGTTCCGCTCTTTTACGATCCTCCTCGTCGAGGTAGTTGACAACAATAAACACCTTGCGCTTTACATTGTCGAAGACAACCAGCTTGTCACAAAACATCAGACAGACATCGGGAAGGCCTGACGGGTCAGGTTTGCGGGGATACGGTATCCGTTCAACCAGATGCATCGTATCGTAACCGAAATAACCAAACGCCCCCGAAGTAATCATTGAAGAAGAACCTACCGCACTTTCCGTCTGCTGGGACGATGCAAACGATTCAAGACAGAGATCGATTACCTTTCTCAACTCCTTCTCTTCTTCGACAACCTTTTCAAGGCTCCTGAAGCGTTCATCCCTGACCTCAAGCGAAATATCGCCGTCAACCGAGCCTTTCAGAACCGCAACCGGGTCGATGGTGATATAGGAGAATCGGGCAAGCTTTTCCTCTCCCTCCACTGATTCAAGCAGACAAGAGTATGCGCCCCGAAGTTTCAGATACATCGAAACAGGGGTTTCCGTGTCCGCGTGAACGGTTTTGACAAGAGGACTAAGTATAAAAGCGGCCATACGACCCTTTTGTGACATAAATCAGAGAGATGAATAAATGATACTGTCGGGCACCTCTGTAATTGTAGTGAGCGGCTTGAGTACGAAGCGGACGGAGCGCACAAACCCTCTTCCATCCTTCCAACGAACCAGGGCGCACAACAAATCGAGGTACCCCATTGCTTAAATAAAAGAAAAAATTACTATCATGAACAGAGAGAACATCAATAAAACTCCTTCACCCCTTTGCTGAAACAAAGCCCTGTTACAACTGATCCGGACCGGAAGATAACTTTCACCTGTTGGCTGAAAGCACTCACCCTATCACCGGGAATACTCTTTTTTGCCGGGTACTTGGTCATTTACCTCCTGACGAATTCTTATCTCAACAGAGAGTTGAAAGAAGAAATCTCACAAGCCATTGAGATTGCAACGGATAACCGCTACACCCTTTCGGTAGAACATCTGCGCGCCGGACTCGACCTGCACTCCGTGACACTGCGTCACCTTGAACTCATCCCTGTAAAGAAACAGCATCAAACGGCAACCAACAGCAGCGTTTCCATCCGGCAACTCTGCGTCGAGCAGATAAATCTGTGTAACCTGCTGTTCAGTAAACAGACCGCGGAGCGTTCAACAAGAGAAATTTCACGACGAATTCTCGATAGTAACAAGCTGCTGGTATACAAGCCTCAGTGAACCATTAAACCAGTTCTCTGCCAGCGAATCGAGCTTAGTTTTTCCATCGGATCAAGCAGGGAAATATTCGGGTTCCACGACCAGTAAACCATAAGCGCCTGGCCGACAACATCCCGTTCCGCAAGAAACCCCCAGAAACGGCTGTCAAGACTGTTGTCCCTGTTATCCCCCATGACAAAGTAATAGTTCTGTTCAACGGCATAGGTTTCGGCAGGCTTCCCGTCAATGATAATTTTTCCACCCACCGTACCAATTGTGTGTCCTTCTTCCTCGATGAGTGCAGCGTAGAGGTAATAGTTATTACTATCCAATGCCACAACATCACCCTTGCGGGGAACACGAAGTGGACCGTAGTTGTCTTTGTTGAAACCGGAATACCTTGGAAACACCTGCCGATCCGGATACCCCGCCGGAAGCATATCGCCGAGATATTGAACGTGTTCCGGAAAAACCGAAGGCCGACCGTTAATAAACAGGGTTCTGTCCCGGATTTCAAGCGTGTCCCCGCTTAACGCCACACACCGCTTTATATAGTTCAACGACCTGTCTTTGGGAAACTTGAACACAATGATATCCCCGCGCTCAACGGTATCGACCCGCGGCAGCTGGATATCGGTAAAGGGGATTTTAGCCCCGTAAACATATTTGTTTACAAACAAAAAATCACCGGCAAGCAGCGTCCTCTCCATCGAGCTTGTCGGTATACGGTATGATCCTACGACAAATACCCTGATAATTGTGGCAAAAAGCAGAGCGATAAGCAACGCCTCAAACCATTCTTTTGAATGTTGTTTTACTGTTTTTCCCTTTTCCCTGCCCAAAACGTTTTACTTTTAGGGTTACAGCCGGTTTCGGCTCACTGTTTCTTTGACGTTTTCCTTTACGTGATCTTGCGGATTTCGGGGTATACCGCCAACCATCTCTTGTTATGAAAACCGCCTCTACTGCTCGTCCATGTTCAATACAGCAAGAAACGCCTCCTGGGGAACCTCAACCCGCCCCACCTGTTTCATACGCTTCTTACCTTCCTTCTGCTTTTCCAGCAGTTTTCTTTTTCTGCTGATATCACCGCCATAGCATTTGGCAAGTACATTTTTCCTCATTGCGGAAATTGTCTCGCGTGCGATAACCCTGCTCCCGATAGCAGCCTGAATGGCAACTTCATACATCTGTCTCGGTATAATGCTTTTGAGTTTTTGACAGAGCTTTCTGCCCCATTCATAGGCTTTCGAACGATGCACAATCGTAGAAAGGGCGTCAACTGGCTCGCCGTTCAGAAGTACATCAAGCTTGGCAAGGTCTGAAACACGATATCCTATGTACTCATAATCCATCGACGCATACCCTTTCGAAACCGATTTAAGCCTGTCGTGGAAATCAAAAACAATTTCAGCAAGCGGAAACTCGAACTGCAGGTTCACTCTTGACGTATCGAGATAGTCGGTATTTTTGTACTCCCCTCTCCTTTCCATGGAAAGCTTCATGATATTGCCGATGTACTCCGCCATGGTGATAATCTGAATGCTCACGTAAGGCTCTTCAATCTGTCGGATAGATCCCGCATCCGGCATCTTTGAAGGGTTGTCAACCACAATTGTCTCTCCGTCAGTCGAGACGACTCTGTATTCAACGTTAGGTACCGTTGTAATGATATTGACTTTGTACTCCCGCTCAAGCCGCTCCTGGATGATCTCCATGTGAAGCAGGCCCAGAAAACCGCACCTGAACCCGAAACCAAGCGCAACGGATGTCTCTGGAGCATAGACCAGAGACGCATCGTTCAATGCAAGCTTTTCGAGAGATTCTCGCAGATCTTCAAACTCGTCGGAGTTCACCGGATACAGACCGCTGAACACCATCGGCTTTACGTCCTTGTAACCCGCAAGTCTCTCCTTTGCATGGGCATCGGCCAGTGTAACCGTGTCACCAACCTTGGCATCCCTGACGTCCTTGATGGAACATATGAGATAGCCGACGTCACCCGATTCCAGTATGTTTGAAGGCTGGCGTTTAAGGCCCATAGTTCCGATCTCGTCGGCAACAAAGATCTTGTTATTTGCAAAAAATGTAACCCGGTCTCCTTTCCTCAGCACACCGTCAACAATGCGCAAATAAACAATAGCACCGCGATAGGCATCGAAAACCGAATCAAAAATCAGTGCCCTGAGCGGCATATTGCGGTGATCTACAGGCGCAGGAATCCTCTTGATAATTGCCTCAAGCAAAGTATCGATACCGATACCGGCTTTGGCCGAAACATCGAGTATCTGGTCTCTTTCCACCCCCATCAAATCGATAATCTGCTGGGCAACACCCTCGATATCGGCAGAGGGAAGATCAATTTTATTAATAACAGGAATAATTTCCAGGCCGGCTTCAACGGCAAGATAGAGGTTGGCAATGGTCTGGGCCTCAACGCCCTGCGTTGCATCTACAACAAGCAATGCCCCCTCGCATGCAGCAAGAGAGCGTGAGACCTCGTAACTGAAATCAACGTGTCCCGGTGTATCGATGAGATTAAGAATATACTCTTTGCCATCAACAGCCTTATAGCGCATTTGTACGGCGTGACTTTTAATGGTAATACCTCTTTCACGCTCAAGCTCCATGTCATCGAGCACCTGCTCAGTCATCTGATTGTGCTGGAGAGTATTCGTCGCTTCAAGAAATCGGTCAGCAAGTGTGGATTTGCCGTGATCTATATGAGCTATGATGCAGAAGTTCCTGATAGTGTTAACTTCCGTACTGCTCGAAGGCATATATTACTTTATTAAGTTGAAAATATTGACCTAACTTGAGGGCACCTCTATTTATTTATTCCGCGTTTCAATTGCTTCGTTGAGCGGATAGGAAAGGGTTTCTGCGCTCCGTTCGCCTCGCACTTGAACCGCTCATGACAATAAATAGAGGTGCCCTTGAGCGGTTGTTCGCACATCCTGTAACAGTAACGAGTAACAAAGGAAAGTCAAAAATCAAAAGGTAAAAAGTCAACGCATCTCCTTAGGGATCTCAATTGTCGTGACCGGCATGAGCACGAGACGGACGGAGCAGACCTGACCACCCTCTACCTGTCCCTGCTCAGCGGGGCAATATGCAACGCTCAACTCAGATTTGGCAAAAAAGCAACGGGGGAATATAATGAATCCGGTTTCCCTATGAAAATGATGGATACTCCTCTTCACAGCGGAATCCACAGCAGAACTCAACAGCATCCATCTTCCGCTTCCCCTCCATTTGAAGAGAGAGTATTTCGACCCATCCATCCAGCACCATAACAAACAAGCGGTTCCCCTTTACCGAAAAATTTCCAGGAACCATCCCCTGTTCTTCCGGTTCCGGAAGCCGAAAATCAGCAGGAACCGCTTTGTAAACCTTCACTTTCTTATGATGAAACACCGTCCAGGCTGTGGGTCTCGGTGAAAGACCTCTGACAAAATCACAAACAGCACTTACAGGTTCAGCCCAATCGATCCGGGTGTTTTCGGACGTCAGTTTAGGTGCTTTGGTTACTTCGGCTTCATCCTGCAATAACGGCTCAACCTTGCCGTCCCTGATGAGCTTCAGAGTTTTGACAACAGCTCTGGCACCGATAACCGATAACCGCTCGGCAAGCTCTCCCGCCGTCTCATTCGGCCCTACAGGTGTTCTCTCCTGAAGGATGATGTTGCCCGTGTCAACAGTTTTCTGGAGGAAAAAAGTAGTCACTCCGGTTTCCTTATCGCCGTTGATTATCGTCCAGTTAACTGGTGCAGCACCCCTGTAGCGAGGAAGCAGTGAGGCGTGAAGATTGAACGACCCGAACCTTGCCTGCTCAAAAATCGAAGGAGGAAGAATACGGAAAGCCGCAACGACAATGACATCAGGGCTGTACCTCGCAACAGTACCGGCAAAACAGGGATCCCTGACATCATCTATCTCGAGCACAGGTATACCCATTTCTTTTGCCGCCCTTTTTACCGGTGTAGGTTCGGGCTCCGACCGCCGGCTTTTTCGGGGCTTGTCTTTACCAGTAACCACAAGGACGATCTCGAAACCACTGCCAGCTCCAGCTATGGCACGAAGAGAAGGGACGGCGAACCATGGTGTCCCCATAAAAATAATTCTCATCGAAAATCCGTTGATTTAGTTCACCTTGTCTCACTATCCACTTGAACAGCAACGGGATAGCTGGCATTGACGACACCGCGGGTTAAGGCGTCAAGCTCTTTTTGGATTTTCCTGCGATCGCGCCGTTGCATGCGATCCACGAAAAGAGTTCCATCAAGATGGTCAATCTCGTGCTGCAGAACCCGTGCAGTAAGGTTATCAAACTCGCCCACACGCTCTTCGAAATTTTCATCGCGATACTTGAGCTGTATCGCCGAAGGACGAACAACATCACCCCGGACATCGGGAATGCTCAGACACCCTTCCTCCATTGAGTTGTAACCTTGGACGGCGAGAATGTGCGGATTGATAACCACCATCGGGGACGCCTCATCATAGCCGTCAGCCAAGGAGATATCGACCACAAGCAAACGAAGTGAAACACCTATCTGAGGAGCCGCAAGACCTATCCCTTCAGCATTCCGCATGGATTCGAACATATTTCCTATAAGCTCCTCAAGCTGTCTGTCTGTCCCTTTCAACGGCTTTGCTTTCCGGCGCAGTACCTCATCACTGTATGTATTAATCGGAAGTATCATGTACTATTTTTTTGTTTAATCAAACCCGCACGCAGAACAAAAAGTTGCCCTAAATAGAGGCACCCTGAAATAGCAAACACCGAAATATTATGGCAATCGCATCAATCGTAGCGGCCGGAACCAAACAGGTTCGGGTGCGGATGAGTTTCAGCAGAATATGCTGTACTATTCATGTATTCCGTATCTTACAGTAAATAATCAAGTGGCAGATTCAATCATAACCACCGTGACCCATGGCAAATGAAAAGCACCTGAATGTCCTGAAGCAGGGAGTTGAGGCGTGGAATAGGTGGAGGGAAGAAAATCCTGAGGTCAAGCCTGATCTCAGTGAAGTCGCCTTCATTGGAGACAACCTCAGCAAAACCAATTTCACAAAAGTCAACCTTACAAAAGCCCAACTTTGGAACACATGCCTCTGGGAAGCCAACCTCAGGGAAGTCAACCTCAAAGGAGCCTCCATCTGGCTAACCAACATTCATAACGCCATTTTCAAAGGTGCAATCCTTGAAAATGCTTCTCTATTTTACTCGGTATTTGCAAACGTTGATCTGAGCAGCGTCTCCGGGCTTGATACCGTTCGGCATATCGGGCCCTCTACAATTGGCATTGATACGTTGTATAAATCGAAAGGGAACATTCCCGACACTTTTTTGAGGGGTTGCGGCTTACCCGATACCTTCATTGAATGTGCTCGATCTCTGATGACCAAGGTTACCGACTATTACTCCTGCTTTATCAGTTACAGCAGCAACGATGAAGAATTTGCAAAGCAAATCTATCATGACCTCCAAGAAACCGGGATTCGATGCTGGTTTGCACCGCACGACATGGAAATTGGGGCCCAAATCAGACCGACAATTGACGAGTCACTTCTTGCTTATGACAAGCTCTTGCTGATCCTGTCGGAACATTCGGTAATTAAGCACTGGGTTGCGTATGAGGTGGAACATGCCCTTAACCTTGAGAAAGAGAGGAACAAGCCTGTGCTGTTTCCAGTACGAATCGATGATGCGGTGATGGAAAGTAAGACGGGATGGCCGGAAGACGTGCGGAGACTGCGGCACATAGGTGATTTCAGACAGTGGAAAGACCATGAGGTTTATAAAAAATCCTTTGACCATCTGTTGCGCGATCTGAAATCCGGGCAAGCATGATCGGCAATCGCTTCCGCCGGAATGGCTGAGCGGGTCTATAGCGGCACAAAAAATCAGAAAATAATTGGCGAAATTGGCGATATTCTCTATTAAATTTGTTCCACATCCTCCCGGCCTGGTTGGGGACTGCTGCAGAACAAGACCTGCAGGAACCACTTTACAACACAACGGTATATCCACATGATAGTCAAGTCATTTCACTTTAATGGACTACTCTTTGAAATCCATACGACAGAACTACCGGAAAATCATATCAACGTGTCTTTTCTCCTTGACGGGAAAGAAATCGAGGACTCGGGCCTAAAAGTCCGGCAGGCTGAACTTGACAAGTATGTAAATGGAGTGGAACAGGCCATCAGGAATGATCTTGCAGTGTAAGAGTTATCCCCGGACTTAGCAGAAACCCGCTATTTTTCTCATCTTTTCCTGGCAATACTTCCTCGCGTGGCGATTCGGCCCATGTGTTCCGGTTCGCAGCTCAGCCAGCTGCTTTGACCTGATTGTTTCAGTCGCTGTGATTGTCCAGATTCCTCTTTTTCCGTTCCGGGGTGCGCATAAAAGTACATCCTGGGGAACTCCCGATGGACCTTCTTGTCATCCGGATAGCATAACCAGTGATCAGAAATCCAGATACAGGCCTTCCCTGCGTTTGGAGACCGGTTTTTTTTGTAACTTGGCTGTGAACAATGGGCATCTCTATAAATTGCCGTGAGCGACTTGAGTACGAGGCAGACGGGGCACAGAAGCCCTCTCCTATCCGACCAACGAAGTAATCAGGGCGCGCAACAAATTAATAGAGATGCCCATTAGCTATTGATTCCGACCGCGCGGCACAGCCAGGACGTCATGAAACGATGAATTCAGAGATTTATTCAAGTTTGCAATGAAAACATTATTCCCCGTATACATTTTCTTCCTGCTCTTTTTTTCTACAGGTGAAAGTCATGCTGCTGCTGATTTAACGGCACAACAGACCGGCACCGTAGCTCCCGTGACGGCCGAAGCCGTCGAAGACACCATGGCAACCGTACCGCCGGAGCCGGTTAAAGTTGACGACAATGATGTCATAAAGGCATTTTCCGATTCATTGAAACAACAGCGCGGGTTTCCTGTAACTGTAAACAACAACGAGATTTTCCGTCTTTACAGCAGAATCGGCGATATCGAGGCCGAGCAAAGAGCCTTTAAAACATCAAGGCTTCTGACGGATTTTTTCCGCTCAGCCGTACCCGTTGATTCACTTACAATCGTCGAAGGCGAAACCCTGACCGCAATCAGAACACCCCGGAACATTATCGCGGCGTTCAGCGATGCTGATGCAAACGCCGAGGACATGTCAAGACAGGAACTTGCCGATACCGTACTTGCAAAAATCTCAAACCAGGCCGAACAATTCAGGGAAGAAACCAGCGGCCGAAACATCCTGCTCAGCATCCTTAAATCCCTTGCGTTTTTTGTTGCTCTTGCCGTCGTATGGCACTACCTGAACAGTTTCTTCACTCTCATGGACGGCTGGATACAGAAAATCAGACTGCATCACAGCTCTGACAGCCAGAACAAGCTCATACAGCTTTTATCCCCAGACCATCTTGCATCCGGGTTCGGCTGGTTCAGCAGAGTTACCGAACTGTTCCTGAAAATTCTTCTGATCTATGCTTATCTCACAACGGTATTGAGCTTTTTCCCCTGGACGGAAGACCTGTCGACAAACCTGCTTGCGTTTGTACTTGAACCGGCAAAAAAACTTTCCCATGAATTTGTCACGCTGATTCCAAATGTTATAGTTATTGTCATTCTGATCGCCATTATCCGTTATCTTGGTAAATTCAGCGACATTGTTTTCAATAACATCGCAAAGGGTGAACTTAAATTCGGCGGCTTCGAAGCTGAATGGGCGGAACCCACGAGAAAAATCTTCAAAATCGTTCTTTACCTCCTGCTGGCGTTTCTGCTGTTCGCGTCACTGCCCTTGGCGAATAATTCCACGGCACTCGCTTTGGTCATCATTCTGGGCCTGACCGTCTCTTTCAGCGCGGTTCCGGCTGTCCAGAACGTCATCAGCGGAATCATGCTCAATTACACAGGCTCTTTCCGGGTCGGTGACAGAGTCAGACTCGGAGATATCACCGGAGAAATCATTTACAAGGGTCTTCTGGTAACCCGCATCAAAAACCTTCAGAACGAAATCACAATTATACCGAATAAGGCTGCATTTCGTTCGAAAATATTAAATTATACAGAGTCTGTCCAGAAAAACGGGCATCTTTCACTGGAGCTGACGCTTTATCTGAAACAAGACACAAAAAACGAAGCACTTCGAGAACAGGTGCTCGAGGCCGCAGTGAGCACGGACGGTATCCTGCTTGATCCCAAACCGGTTTTTTTCAGGATTGAGACCAAAGATGGAATGTTCGGCTACACACTCAGAGCAAACACGCAGGAGGTAAAGAATCTGGAAACCGTATATTCGAAACTTTGCCAGAATGTACAGGATAAGTTAAAAGAAAACAACTACACCCTAAGTTGAGTAATTCACCAAAGGAATAAAAAAAGAGGGAGAGCGGGAAGTGGGAAGGTGCTATGTGTTAGGCAGGAAAAAATAATCGGGAATCGGGGTCGGGTGTTTGAACTCTCATGAATTATTCAGGCTAAGTTGAGCGGCTGGGTATACAGGGCACCTCTATTAATTGTCGTGAGCGACATGAGTACGAGGCGAACGGAGCGCAGAAACCGGAGTGTACACAGAGTACATGAGGATTTCGAGCACCGACCAACGAAGTAATCATGGTGCGCAACAAATTAATAGAGGTGCCCATAAGTGCATCCCCCAGGTCAACCTTAACAGTTGTGGTTCCTTGTACCTTTTCCCCACTACACAGCGGGCAACGTGTCGTATTATCCGTATTCATCGCTTCTTCCATGCTGATTACTCAGAGTAACAGGTATTGAAACACACAGTTCTAATTCTGGGTTGATTACAAAGCACTCCGAACATTCAAGCCTGAAACCTTGCCAAAAGAACGATCTTCGGTCAAAAAATAATGGCTGGTTTTAAGTGATAAACAAGAGGCAGCATGGAGAGCATCAGGTGTTTTTAATCCAGTCACGGCGCGAATACTGGTTGCTATATCAAGAACATTGCGTGACAAATCGACAATATGCAAACTGTCTGTTGAAAAAAAGTCATCATACACCTGCAACAAAGCCTCATCCTTGTTGCGCAACGGAACCACCCGACATTCGAGTATTGCAAGAGCACTTACTGCAACAATGATTTCCGAGTGAGATTCTGAAACCTTTTTTATAGTTTCCTGAACACGTGCAGCCAGGGAAATATCCCCTTCTATAAGGCAAATAAGGACATTACTGTCAAGAAAAAGTATCACGATTATTCCCAAGCACTCCGTTCTTCTGATATTTGTTTATCAATATCAGCTTTTGTTCGCTTACCCGTAGGCTGATAGTCTCTGATCCAGTCAAGAGCTGCAAGATTCTTTCGCCCTGCTTTTTTTCGTATCAGCAACTGATACTCTGCTTCGCTCACAACAACTGCCGTCGGTCGATCATGCTTCAAAATATGAACCGGTCCAAATGCGAGAGCCTCCTCTATCGCAGCGATGCCTCGCCGTTTAAGTTCTATAGCTTTAAGCGTATTCATTTTTTCATTCAAGGAGTTGAAGATTGTGTTAGGTGCTAAAGATTGTGTTATGTGTTAGGTGCTACGTGTTAGGCAATAAAGCGATGAGTTGAAGACTGTGTTACGTGTTAGGTAAAAAGTGCTCAGTTCTTAGTTCTCGGTGCTTAGTTCAAGATTATATATTCAAGGTTCAAGAGGATTTAATACGCTGAAGTATCCAAAAACAGGATCATATCCGCTCGTTTCTTTGTCTATAAATCTCGTCGCCGAGGTTTTTTTGACAACCCGATGTTGCTTCATGCAATTGTTTGTAACTGATTTTCCATTTTCCTGGAAGACGAGACTTATGACGAGTTCTGCGAAGTTGATCGATCCATTCATTGAGCATCATCATCTCGGCCGCTGAAAGACCTTCCAATGCTTTTATTGTCTGTTCCTTTATTTTCATTACGATAGTTATGATTCCTTTGTGTAGAATTTGCACTTATTCAGACATTCTTCATTAACTGCTGCTATTTGCCAAAAAAGCTCGATAGCTGGTTAGCAAGATAGCCGGATGGCTGAATAGTTCTGAGTTCGAAGTTCTCAGTTGAAAGCAATGAGCGATGAGTGAGGTTGCGAAAACGCTTTGCCGTATGCGATATCACAGACTGTCGATATCCAATGGCTTTGTTTTACCTTGTGCATGTTCCGCAAGCGCCTCTTCCGCCAATTGATCCAGCACATCTTCTGACCCGGCAAATGCTTCTTTCCATTTTCTTTCGGATAGAATTTCATCAATCAACCATCGTCCCAAGATATTTTGCTCCAGCTTGGACAGTTTCGATGCCTCTTCAAAGGCTTTCTCAAGTATCTGTGTCATATACAGCCTCCAATTTTTCTATAAGGCACCTCGATTAATTTGTTGCGCACCATGGTTACTTCGTTGGTCGGATAGGAGAGGGTGTCGCTCACGACAATTTATAGAGGTGCCCTTTATTCTTCCGAGCCCGTAGTTTAAATCACACTCTTTAACAAAAAATTCCTAACACATAGCTCTTAACACCTAACACTTAACACAAGCGCAAAGCGCTCCTACCGCAGAATCTGCCCCAGCTCGATGTTGAATATTTTCTGCTGCCTCAGCCACAACAAGCGGCGGTAGATGGCCCTGAGCTTGTATGAAGCGGCGAAGTATAGGGTAAAACAGAACATATAGATGGTAAAGAACAGGTAGTCCGGAAAATGGAGAAGCGTACCGATGACGGCAATGCTGGATGAGACCACCGTTGCGCTTATGATGACGATAACGACTTTGTGATGGTTGAACCCCATTGCCTTGATGACATGGTGCAGATGGGTCTTGTCGGGATGGAAAGGACTATGACCTTTGAGCACTCTCTTTGCCATGACGGTGATGGTGTCGGTAACAGGCAGCGCCAGAACCAGAAGAGCCGCCGCAGGAGAGACAATGCTTCCTGTTTTCTGGGTTACCTCTATGGCAAAAAACGCCAATACGAACCCAAGGCTCATGCTCCCTGTATCACCCATGAAGAGTTTCGAAGGGTGCCAGTTGAAGCGTAGGAACGCAGCAAGCGCACCTATAAAGGCGATACTGATGAAGGTAAGCTCTGATTGGTTGTTCAGCCAGGCAAGCATTCCGAATGCGCTGAACGCGACCAGGGAGATGCCTCCGGCAAGACCATCGAGCCCGTCGGTCATGTTGACCGCGTTGATGACACCGATAACACAGAACAGGGTTATCGGCCAGGCAAGAATGCCGGTATCGATTGCACCGAGGCCGATAAGGTTGCCGAACGAGTAAAGCACGGTGCCTCCAAAATACATAATGGATGCCGTTGCTGCCATCTGAACGAGGAAACGGATTTTAAAGCTGACGTTTCGCCGGTCGTCTATCGCTCCTATGGCTCCGATCATGAGAATCGCCATGATGAGTCCCAGGTTCTGCCCAACCGGCATGAACAGGAGCATGGATATGAGCACACCGGCAAGAATACCGATTCCTCCAACAAGTGGTTTGGCTACGGTGTGGATTTTACGTTGGCCGTCAGGATAATCAATGAAACCAAATTCTCCCGCACGCGAAGCGAGAAACATGATCATCACGTTGGAAATCGCCAAGGCAATCAGGTAGATCCCTGTGTATTGCGCAAAGGGAATCATAATGCCCGCTCCGTCGACCGTTGTAACGGCAAATAAGGTACTACCATAGGAAACAACAGCGAACAGAGAAATGGGGATAAAGTAGTATGGGGACATCACTTTCTCCGGCCAAAAGTTAAAAAGGGGGAAGGAGAAGAAAAAGCTCTCACCAGGTCGTATCGCGCATTTCAAACGGATGGAGGGGCGGCTTTCTCTTCATTCGATTTCCGCTGATTTTTGAGAAAACGTCTGGCAAAGACGATGAAGATACTTCCTGCCAATCCAAGCATCATGCCTATCAATACAATTTTTTTCCTTTGGGGTTCTGAGCGATTCTTAGGGACTACTGCAGGGTCGATCACTTTGAATGCCACTTCATCGGTTATGTCAGCAAGCATCAGGTTCTTGATGTCGGACTGGATGAGGCTATAGATCATCTGGCGGTTTTCGGCGCTGTTGGTTTGCTGGAGCTGTTTTTCGAGGTAATTGATACTTTTCCGGGATTTTTCGATTGTTTTCTCCCTTATTTCCCGGTTCACACGGGAGACAAGCCTGTTCGCCCATTCCGCGACAAGCACGGGGTCTTTCCACTCTACACCTACCGTCACCAGGCCGGTTTTTCTGTCTTCGGATACTGAAAGGATACCTTTAAAAGCTCCAACGGCATCACTTTCAGTCGGAATATTCTCCTTTTTAACCGTCCGGCTGCCTTTTTCGGCATTCCAGTTATCGGCGAAAAGAACCGGCATGAGATTTTCCTCACGGATGAAGTCGCCGAGAAACCGGCGGGACTGGAGGATTGCAAGAGCTTCGTTCTTCCCCAACTTGGAAGACAGATCGATGCCGGCCATTGCGGCGAGCCCTCCGTACTGGCTCATCAACTCAGACATTCTCCCTCTGCTCTCCCCTTTGACAGGTGCAAGCAGGGTTTCAGCACGGTAAACCGGCGTTGCAAGCAATGCATAGATCACGGCGAGAACAGTTACAGCCGAGGTGATCCCGGCAATAAACCACTTCTCTTCCATCAGGACGCCCCAGAGCTCGAAAAGGTTGATCTCTTCCTCTCCGGGATCGTAACCGGGAGGCGGATAAGAGTATGGATGATATGGAGGAGGCTGTGGAACCTGATTACGCTGTATCTCGTCAGACATGGTTTGTTTGGATTACAATCCTCCCGCGAGCGAGAAGAAGATCAGGAGGCTTGCGGCAGTGGAAACACTATACTTGACAACATCGAGAATCTTGTCGGTCGAAGTCTTGATATCGGCCGTCATGACCCTTGTCGGGACATAGATGATGTCTCCCCGTTCGACCTGTTCGATGTCGTCAACCAGCATGATGGTTCCGTCCATGCGAACAACACGTACCCGATCTTCATCGGCATCTTCAGCGTATCCTCCAACGCGTTCTATATAGTCATCAACCCACCGATCGTCATCGTACCCGAGCGTGAGCTGCGTGCTGACGGCACCGACAATAGAGACGGTTTCCGGAACCTGCGGCACCATGATCTCGTCACCCGGTTTCAGTACCATGTCTTCCTTGCCTTTCAGTATCTTGTCGATATCAACCACGATACGCTCCTTCTCATCAAACAGCAGCTGGTTCTCGCCGAACTCCCTCTTCGATACTCCGAGTGCCGGGGAGGATTCAGCAAGCTCAAAAGTTTTCTCGACCACTTTGCCACCGCCCTCCGCAATCGAGGGGATGGTCGAGGCTGCCAGGGTTTTTTCCAGGTCGTCCGTATCCGTTATCGCGGGCATCCCGAAACGTGCTGGAGCCGGTGCCTCCTCAGCCGCCTTGCCTTGCATAACAGCAAGCTGCGCGCTATTGCGGGCCCACGCACGGAGGTAAGCCTGGCGCAGTTCCTCAACAGCGGAACGGTTGGCTCTCCTGAGCAGTTCTACCTGGTCACCAAAGGTGATATACCGGCTCTCACGGCGCAGCATGATGCCTTTGGGGTATGCTGATTCTGTAAAACCACCAGCCATTTCAAGCAGCTGACGCAACGTGACCGTTTTGTTCTTCAGGGTGTAAGGGCCGGGGACATTTACTTCACCGCGTATCGTGACCCATTTCGGCGTTTCATAGAAATCAGCACGATGGCGCACTGTTACCACATCGTTGTCATGAAGCTGAATGTTGGCTGTTTCCATACCTGTCAGCAAGTCATTCACATTGACGGTAAGAATCTCGGTCTCCTTATCCGTGCGTGCACGGGAAATGTGCAGTACACTATCGTAACCCGGCAACAAGCCTCCTGCAGCGAAGAGTAAAGCTTTCAGCCGCATTTCTTCCGAGCGGGAATAGGTGCCGGGGCGCTGAACATGGCCGATAATCTGCACGTCACGCCTGGGAATATATTTTGCCTCTTCCCTGGAATAGATGCGCAGTTCATCGAGATCCTGCAGCATCAGGTCCTGCGACCTGTCACCCTCCAGCAGTGATGACAGATCGATGTTGATCCGGGTGGTAGTTTTACCATCCTCGTTATATCGGGTCAACACGGCTTGTTCAGTATGGGTGTCGGGAAGAAGTTCAGCTTTCAGCAGAAGATCCTGGACGCGCATGTTCTTTACCAGTTCGTAATCACCTGGATAAAACACATTCCCCTGGACCGTTACATAGTTGATAGCAGCTTTTGATACTGCCCGCACTGACACACGGTCGCCATCCTGAAGGGCAATCGCGGCTATGTCGCTTTTTTTATTGAGATCAATTGTCCGCACTACTTTCTTCTTGCCGGGCACAATGGTATGGACAAGTACCTGGGCAGTTACTGCCGTTGGTTTCACGCCCCCCGCCAGCGATATAATCTCCTGCAACCCTTCGGCTTTATTTAACTCATAAATCGCAGGCCGGTACACCTCCCCGGAAAGCCCTACTTTGCGCCCGGCTTTGGGGATAAAAATGATGTCCCCCCCTTGCAGCGCATAATTGTCCCCGGTACTGCCGTTGATCAGGTAATCGTAAAAATCGACATGGTAGACTTTTTTTCCTCGCAGGAGCCGGATGTTGCGCAGAGAGCCATTGTCGCCAGGGCCGCCGCATGCCAGAAGGGCATTGAAAAGCGTCGTTACCGAACTGACCTTGTAGCCGCCCGGCCTGAACGCTTCACCCCGGATGTCGACACTGATGCTTTTCAGGCGCTCCATGGTTGCGACAAGATGAAAATCCATCGCGGTGGAAATCCGCTTGAACTGGCCGTAAGCAGCACCCTCAAACTGGTCGAGCGTCATCCCTTGCGCGATAAAGCGGCCTGCACCGGGAATCTCGATGCTCCCGTCATCATCAATGACAACGGTAATAGTCTCCTGCTGCTGGTCACTGCTCCAGTGGGTAAGGGTGATTGCATCACCGGGGCTGAGAAAGTAACGTTCCGGCGTGCCGGTATCGACATGGCTGCTGATCATATCGAGCGGGCCGACATAACCTTCCAGGGCCGCTCTGCGCCGCACTTCCGGAACCTTTCCGCTTCTGATCGCCTGCTCGACAGAGATAATCCTCTGCCTCGCAGGGGCAAAATACTCGTACCCGACAGGGTGAAGGGGGGCGACACCGGATTGCTTCTCCGCACCCCTGGCCCCTGAAACAGGCGTATCTATGGTCATGCCTTTGAACTCGGCAGGTTTTTCCGCTGCCGCGGTTGGCTGTTGTACGGCACCTTTATCCCCCGGGATCGAAACGCCATATTCCTCTGCCAGCTTCTTCTGTTGTGCCGGTGACATCTTCGACAACGTTTTCTTCTGCTCCGGAGTCAGTTGTTTTGCGATCTGCTCTACATCCTGAGCGTAGAGCCCGGCAACACAAAAAAAGAGCAGAACAAAAGAAAGTGCCGCCTTTAAAAGCATCCGGATAGGGCAGGGCTTGCGCAGGGAAAGAAAAGACAATGCAGAATTGACCATAACCATAACAACAGGATTGACTTGAAAACTTGTAATTTTTTTAAAAAAGCTCCGCCTCCTTCAGTCACATACCTTCGTGACGAAGAAGAAAAAATTCAGGCCATGCTATACAGACACAAAACACACCCACACTGCAACCGCTAACGCTAATACAATATCCCTGTCACACCGAGCCCGAACCCAAATGTTGTTTCGGTGTTTTCACCTGTATCGAGGCTGAGCTGCTGGGACAGGATCCACCGATCAGTTAAATAGGTCGTGTTGGTAATATCGAACGCATAAAGAACGATCTGGTCGTCATCCGCAAAGGGAGTAACAACATTGCCGTAGTCCTTGACGCAGGCGATACGGAACATCGGGTTCACAATATTGCTGAACCCGAAAAGTGCGCTCAGCGATACTCCGCGCACCCGGTTGTCCGGAGTATAATCATAGTTCGCCCCCTCTTTGAAACGAACAAAAGGATGGCCAACCATATAGCCGTCGTATACCCATCCGGAACGGTAAAAACCGTGGTCAAAATAATTGTCCGGCTCCCAACTTTTGGCGCCGTGATCACGGGTGTCGATGACTTCAAGGTTGATCCTTTTAAGATTCTCCCTGCGGCGTTTGCTGATCATGGAAACACCTGCACTGTAATCATACCACCGGAAAAGCTTCACGGGAAATGCAACACCGCTCCGGTCCTCGAACAGGGTTGAAGCATAAAAAAGCCAGTCACGGGCACGGCCCTTGAGCCGAACAGCGTAGTCTACGGAACCAAAGTGATCGCCGAGAGCGTTTTGTTGATCGCTTACAGTGGCACCTTCACCTCCTTTCTTTCCCAAAAAGACATCGAGAAAGTCCTCAAACCCCGAGGGCTGTTTCCTGCCTGTGACTCTGTCAGTACCGCCCCAGAGTGCCAAGTGGTGCAGGCCGACATAGAAATTGACCCCTTTTCTTTTTTTCTTGCCCCCAAAACGCAGGTAAACAAACTTCTGATGAAGCCAAGCGTCTTCCACGTAACGCTCATCGCCCATCCACCCATGCGCCATATACACGTTGCACGCAAGCACGTCCTTTATGATGTCCACATAGCCGTTGGTTGCAAGGGAGACCTTCGGGATGGGCGGCGCGTTGCGGGAATAAACCGGAGAGCCGGCTGACAGAAGTGTGTCGGCAAGACCGAAGAATTCTGCCCTGCGGCCTACGGTGAGGTGAAAATTCCTATAGGCGAGGCCGGCATACGCGTCGGTCAACATCAGCTCGCCGGAGCCGTCATACCGCCACGCTGCATCCAGGCCATAGTACCAGTCGAGCTTCCGGCGTCCCCGACGGTTCTCGGGCATCTCTTTTTCGATGCGAAAAGCAGCATAGGCACTCCCTTCATCAGAAGAAACAAGACCATAGCGGTTGGCCCACATCCAGTAAGGCACGTTATCGCCGGAAACAAACGAAGAAGAAGTTGAAAACGACGCGCGTGTGAGATATTCCCCGCCATAGAGCGAGTTCGGCATCAGGATAAGAAAAACAAGAACGACCCATGCTCTTATCGCAGGAATGAATGCAAGCTTACGAAACATATGGGGGTTTCTATTAGGAATTTAAACAAGTTGGCACCTCTATCAAGGGCACCTCTGTTTATTTATTCCGCGATTCAATTGCTTCGTCGATCAGTGCTCGAAATCCTCATGTACTACGTGTACACTCCGGTTTCTGCGCTCCGTTCGCCTTGCACTTGAAACGCTCATGACAATTTATAAATGTGCCCTTAATATATCAACCTTTCTCCAATAAAACATCTCACATGACAACTATGCGTAGCGAACCCGACAACCTGCTCAAGGGCACTCCTATTCCTTACCATTTTCATCCTCTTCACGCGGCCCTTTCACGATAAAAACCCCTTCTTCGTCGAACCTTTTTATAATGTCATCAACCTTGCTTTCCGTCCCGCTGAATTTATCCCCCAAGCCATCAATCCTGCTTTCCAACACCCCGAACCTTCCCCCTAACGATTCGATCTGCCCTGAAACAACATTCTGCAGCTCGGTAATGCGGCTCTTTTCTTTGCTCGAGGCAAGCTCCTGTGCCTCTTCAAGCGCCTTGCTGTTTTTCCGCGCCTCCATCATGGACGAGACTTCCAGTCTGCCGATAAAAAGCAGATAGATAATGCCCAACACACCGACTGCTCCAAGCATGATAATACCCAGCGGAGCCTCGATACTGAAAAAAATGAAGTTAATACTGTCCTGCCGGGCGAACAGACCCCAGTTGATCCCTGCGAACAACAATACCAGAAACAAAACAAGTACCAGTATGACCGTGTGCAGCTTCATAAGGTATACTCCCCTCTGTTTGAGAATTAAGGGCACCTCTATTTATTTATTCCGCGCCAGCACCCCGCCGTCGGTATCGGAATCGGTATCGACCATTCTTAAAACTGCCTACTGGTTACAGCCTACTTCCCCTCTCGTCACTTGTCACTGCTTTTTTGCCAACTGCTGACTGCCAACTGATCCCCCTTTCGACCCCGAAACCCGATACCGACCCCGATCTCCGATTATCTTTTGTCGCCTGACACATAGCACTTTCCTATCCGGCATGTATCAGCTTATCATAATCAGCGTGACTTCCTATCCAAAACCAAAGCAAGCCGTCCTCAACATCTACAGCCAATGCCCGATAGTGGATGCCTACACGAACAGACCGGTAACGTCCAACTTTCTTGAGCCGTAATGATGAAGGATGTTTAGGATCTGATTTGAGGGCACCTCTATTTATTTATTCCGCGATTCAATTGCTTCGTTGATCGGTGCTCAAAATCCTCATGTACTCTGTGTACACTGCGGTTTCTGTGCTCCGTTCGCCTTGCACTCGAAACGCTCATGACAATTAATAGAGGTGCCCTGAGTATCTCAAAATTTTTGTCAGCAATTTTCTGTACTGATAACGGCAACAAGTCATATGCTGACCAGAACGAGGGGCTTGTAAAATGAATCACAGTTTTTTGGATCTTCCTACTCGATGTTCAGCAATAGCTGCTTCGGCCAAAGCATCGAGTTTTCCACTTGCTGCATCCTTTTTTATTTGTTCGTCCCATACGTCGGAATCAAATTTTTCATACCACGCACGGAATTTCCTCAGTTGATCCTGTGGCAACTGTGTAATAAGCTTCTCAAGCTCTTCAACTGTTATACCCATAGCCTATACTTAATTTTATTTGACCCCATCATCAGGGCACCTCTATTTATTCCGCGCCAGCACCCCGCCGTCGGTATCGGGATTCGGGAATCGAGCAACCAGAGAAAGCAACAGATTTCTTCAGGCTAATACACTGGAGCCGGTAAACTTTGGTATTTCGGGTTTATATGATAGTTTCACCCCAAAGTGAAAATGCCATGACATTGCTGCTTACGCTTTACAATATAATATTACCCCTATTAACCGGTGGAATAAAATTGTTCCGCAGGACATCCCCAAAGCTGCGCTCTTTTCTGGAAGCCCGCAACAACCTTTTCTCAGACCTTGAAAAAGCAGCAGGGGACCCTGCGGACAAAGCCCCCCGGATATGGATACACGCAGCTTCATCCGGGGAGTTCGAGCAGGCCCGTCCGATCATAGCCGAAGTAAAAAAAGCACGGCCCGCTGCATCCATATTCATCTCCTTTCAATCCATCTCGGGCTACACGGCTTACAGAAATTACCCTGATGCCGAGGTTGTGTTCTATCATCCGGTTGACACAAAACAAAATGCAGAAAAAACCCTTGCACTGATCAAACCGGATGTTCTCCTGGTAATGCGTTATGATTTCTGGCTGAACCATCTTGTCGCTGCCAAGAAAGACAGAGCAGTTCTTATTCTTGCCGCAGCTGTTCTCCAGGAACGTTCCATATATTTCAAACCGTTTATCCGGCAGTTCTACCATACTGTTTTTTCTCTTTTTGACTACATCTACACGGTTTCGGAGAAAGACCGTAAACGGTTCGCGAAGACATTCGGCAGAAACGATGCCCTGAAGGCGGGAGATCCACGATTCGATCAGGCATTGCGGCGAAGCGGCAATACAGACAAAGTCGAGCATCTGAAAAAATTCTATACCGGAACAACCCTCCTTGTCGCAGGCAGCACATGGGACAGGGATGAGGAACTGCTCCTCCCCGCCTACGCCGCTCTCGCCGAAAATCTCAGCATGATCCTTGTACCGCATGATGTTTCTGCCGACAACATTGCCCGCCTTGAAAACGCGCTTGATTCTGCCAACATCCCCTGCGCGAAAATCTCATCACTGCCTGATGGCTTTTTGCCAAACCGGGTTCTTGTCGTCGACAGGATCGGGTTGCTTGCCGAGCTCTACGCTCTCGCAGAGATCGCTTATGTGGGCGGAGGATTCGGCATCAATGTCCACAACACCCTGGAACCGGCCGTATACGGCATCCCCGTCCTGTTCGGCCCGAAACATCACAATTCACCCGAGGCCGAAGAACTGGTTGAGATACAGGCGGCGACAGAAATCCATGACAGGAAATCATTGGTACACGCTCTTCAAAAGCTGGTTGATGATCCCGCCACCCAGCAAGCACAAGGCAGTATCGCCGGCAGTTACGTCCGGGAGCGTCTCGGAGCGGCACAAACAATAGCCGAGAAGATCATCAGCAGTCTCGACTGTTAGGTGTTAGGTAGAAGATAAATAATCGGGGATCCGGGACTCGGTATTCGGTATTCGAGCATTCTGTAAAATTGCCAACTGGATACTGCTTCACTTACGTGAAAGTTCTTTTTCTTAGTTCTGAGCAACGAGTGCTGAGTAGAAGATTGTGCTAAGTGTTACATGCTATGTGTTAAACACCTCACTTCCCCCCTCTCCCTTTTTGAATTTTGAATTTTGACTTGTCACTCCCTTTGCCGACTGCCAACTGATTCCCTCTCGTCACTTGTCACTATTCTTTTGCCAACTGAATACTGCCTGTCCAACAAAGCAATCAGGGCGCGCAACAAATTAATAGAGCGCCCTATAGTGTTAATTCCTGAATGATTATATTTTCCCTAATCCTAAACCCTTGATCATTATGTTAGCACGAGCGCAAAGTCTCTACCTCCTTATTGCAGCCCTTCTTGCTTTTTCCAGCACGTTCTTTCCTTTCTGGCACTTTATTGCGGAAACCAAATATCTTCTTTCGGATTTCGCACCCCTGTCAACCGCAGGAATCATACATGTTGCCGGAATTTACATTTCAAGCATCGTTTCGCCGGTCATCGGGCTGCTTTCGATAGCGACAATATTGCTCTACAAAAACAGGACGCTGCAGAACAAGCTGATTCTTGTGCTGATTCTGCTGTTTCTTGTTGACGTGCTTTCAGGTCTCGGAGCGGCACATTTCATGAATGAACACCTGATGCAGGGTTCCGAGGCGGCTGTAGAACACGCCCCGGGGGCGGGGTTTTTCGTCCTTCTTCCCGAGCCACTGTTTTTCTGGCTGGCGATGAAAGGGGTAAAAAAGGATGAAAAAATCGCCAGTGCTTATAAGCGCCTTTAGGAACCAAAAAGACAATGGTTAACTCTATTAATTTGTTGCGCGCCCTGATTACTTCGTTGATCGGTGCTCGAAATCCTCATGTACTCCGTGCACATTCCGGTTTTTGTGCTCCGTCCGCCTCGCAGCGTTCACGACAATGTATAGAGGTGCCCTAATGTTTACGGCGTGGACAACAGGTGACATTCACGGCATCGGCCCTGAAATCATTCTGAAAAGCTTTCAGAAAATCAACAAAAGTTACTGCAAGCCTTTGGTTGTCGGCTCTGCCGAAGCCCTTTGTTTCTATCAGAAGAACCTGAACATGAATATCGGTATCGAAGTGTTCGATTCTTTCGATGCCATTGAAAACATGCAGGAACAGGATACCGCCCTGCCAGTACTCAGCGTTGCCGAACCTTCCAGGCCTGTCACCCCCGGCATCATCTCGGAGGATGCCGGGCGTATTGCGATGAAAGCCATCCGTGAAGCAGGCAGACTCTGCATGGAAGGAAAGGTTCGTGCCATGGTTACTGCTCCGATCCACAAGGAGGCGATATCCAAAGCAGGGTACCGGAATACCGGGCACACGGATTACCTTGCCGGTCTGTGCGGCGTGAAGGACCCGACAATGCTCTTCTATGACCCGCTCTCTTCTCTTGCCATTGCGCTTGCGACCATACACGTCCCGCTGAAAAGGGTTCCAGGCCTGATACAATCACTGGATCTAGAAGGGTTTCTCAGAAAACTCTGTCAGTCCCTGCGAAAAGATTTCCTTGTTCCCCGGCCGCGCATCGCTGTTCTCGGACTGAATCCCCATGCATCGGACGGAGGAGTTATGGGAGAAGAAGAGGAGACTACCCTGAAACCTTGTATTCGGAAACTCGCGGAGTCGGAAAACATCGAGGGTCCGTTTCCGGCGGATGGTTTTTTTGGAGCCGGCTGGTATCATGGCTACGATGCTGTAGTGGCCATGTACCATGATCAGGGACTGCTCCCATTCAAGGTGCTTGCCTTTGAAACCGGCATCAATGTCACTCTTGGCCTTCCGATTGTACGTACTTCTCCGGGCCACGGCACAAGCTTCGATATTGCGGGTATGGGTTCGGCGTCGCCAAAAAGTTTTACAGAAGCCGCTATGCTGGCTGAAATGATTGCAGATAACAGGAAAAGAGTGACGAGTAGCCAGTGACGAGTGACGAGGGGAAATCATTAGGCAGTAACCAGTTGGCAAGGATTAGGTGTTAGGCGATGAGTGCTGAGCAATGAGCGATGAGTACTGAGTGAAAGGATGTGGGGAGTAGGAAGGTGTTAGGTAGAAAATAAATAATCGGAAATCGGGGTCGGTATCGGGTTTCGGGGTCGAAATGGGCGTTTTGCGGAATGTTTCGATACCGATTCCGATAGCGACGGCGGGGCACTGGCGCGCAGTGCCGAGTAATGAGAAACAGTGACAAGTAACGAGAGGGAATCAGTTGGCGGTCGGCAGTGTTAGGAAAAGAAGAATCGATTCCCCCCGTGAAATTAAACCGGATATTTCACCCCTGTGTAATATCCTTTCTTATTACACGGGGGCGACGGCGAACCCCGAAAGAGAAAAGGCATGGATGCCGGATCTCCTGTGAAAGCTACAGTCCGGGTTTTCGGACTCTCATGAATTATTCAGGTTAACAGTTCAACAGTCAAAAATGATCTCATTCGTTAATGTAGATTTGGAACTTGCTCATAAACCTATCCTCAAGCAGGTCAATCTTGTCGTTGAACCCGGCCAGTTTCTGTATATCGTCGGGAAAAGCGGAAGCGGAAAAACAACCCTTCTCAAGGCACTCTACATGGAAATCAAGCCGACAAAAGGTGAGGTCACCATCGGGAGTTATAAATCATCTTCCATCAGAAGACGGCATATTCCACATCTTCGCAGAAAACTGGGCATCGTGTTTCAGGATTTTCGGCTTCTGGAAGACAGAACGGTTTTTGAAAACCTTGCATTTGTGCTCAAGGTAACAAACACAAAAAACAAACTGATAAAAGACAGGGTGATGACCGCGCTTCAGGAAGTAGGTCTCGAACACGAAGCGAAACAGATGCCCCTGAACCTTTCCGGGGGAGAACAGCAGCGCGTTGCCATAGCCCGTGCTCTGGTGAGAGAACCGATAGCAATCCTGGCGGATGAACCTACAGGCAACCTGGATCCTGATACCTCACTGGAAATCCTTGAATATCTTAAGAAAATCAATCAATCAGGCATTGCTGTGATTATTGCTACACACGATTACGAGCTGGTGCGGCATCATCCGTCCAAAACCATGCGGATTAACGGGCATTTTCTCCAGGAAACCACCTTTGCGAATTCTCCGGAGGGGTACCGGCCGGTATCCCTTTAACTGGGGTTGGCGCACAGTGACAAGAGGGAATCAGTTGGCAGTTGGCAATTTTAAGAATGCTCGATTACCGATTACCGATTACCGAAAGAAAAACAGGAATATCCTCTAAGAACAGCCGGTAGTCATGCCGCAATCTTCACAAACCTTGCAGGTTCCGTTCTGCCTGACTCTCATGGAGCCGCAGTTTTCGCACTGCTCACCGGAGTATCCCTGAACCTTTGCCTGGATCACCTGGGTATCGACAACCCCTGAAGGCTCTTGCCCGGCATGTGCGACGGCAGCTTTCCGGGTTTGTCCGGCTGCGGCAGAAGCTTCCGGAACAGTGAGACCATTGGACAGCCCGTCTTCACCTTCCGGGAAAGATTCCTCTGAAGAGATTTCATCAACCGCCTTGACATGAACAAAATCCTTCCGTCCGAGGTAATCATAACCGATGGAGCGAAAGACGTAATCGAGAATGGACGTGGCGTTCCTGATGACATTGTGCCCCTGAACCATACCTGCCGGCTCAAACCTGGTAAAGGTAAAGCTGTCAACCAGTTCTTCCAGGGGCATGCCGTACTGAAGCGCCTTGGATGCAAGCACGGCAAAACAGTTGAGAAGACCTTTAAATGAAGCGCCTTCTTTGTACATATCGATAAAGACTTCACCGAGCGAGCCGTCCTCATACTCCCCGGTCCTCAAAAACACCTTGTGACCGCCCACATACGCCTCCCGGATATACCCTTTTCTGCGCTTCGGCAGCATACGGCGCTCGGAGCGGTGATAGATCCTCTCGACGATCCTTTCCTGAACCTCTTTCGGGCCTCTTGTTTCATCAAGATCCTCTTCTGTCCCAAGCATGATCACTTCGTCGAGATCGTCGTAACTGCTGATATTCAGCGGCTGGGAAAGCTTGGAGCCGTCACGATAGATGGTAATGGCCTTGATCATGTGCTGCCACCCCGAGAAATACACCTCGGCGATTTCCTGTGTTGTCGCTGTTGAAGGCATATTGACGGTCTTGGAAATCGCACCCGAAATAAAGGGTTGAACGGCCGACATCATCCGTACATGCGCCATATGGTTGATATAACGGAGTCCCTTACTGCCGCATTTTCCGGCACAGTCGAATACCGGCAGATGTTCCAGCTTCAGATGCGGCGCCCCCTCCACGGTCATGGTACCGCAGACGTAATCGTTCGCGGCCTCGTAGTCCTCTCTGGAAGCCCCCAAAGCTTCAAGCATGTTAAAATTCGGATCATTGAGCTGTGCCTCCGCAAAACCAAGCGTTCCACAGAAATCTTCCCCAAGGATCCACTTGTTGAATGCAAAACGGATATCAAAAACATTTTCAAGCTGTGCTTCGACAGCCTCGATCTTGTCCTCCGTGAATCCCTTGTTCTTCAACCATTGGCGGTTGATCGTCGGACAGCCGACCAACGTTCCGTGCCCCTTGCAGTATTTCTCAATGTCCTCTATCTGCTTCGGGCTGTATCCAAGTCGCTCGAGCGCCTTGTGCACCGACTGGTTGACAATTTTGAAATAGCCGCCGCCGGCCAGTTTCTTGAATTTCACAATTGCGAATTCCGGCTCGACACCGGTTGTATCGCAATCCATAACCAGCCCTATCGTCCCTGTCGGGGCGATAACGCTGACCTGAGCGTTTCTGTAGCCGTGTTTTTCTCCCATCTCCAGCGCTTCGTCCCAGACCTTTCCAGCCGCTTCGAACAAGTAGGCAGGGCAATACTCCGAATCAATTCCGCGCGGCTTGACCATAAGCCCCTCATACTCGTCTTCCGACATGTTGCGGGCCGCCCTGCGGTGATTGTTTATTACCTTGAGCATATCCCCTGCATTCTCTTTATATCGTGCAAACGGCTCTGTATCTTTCGCAAGTTCGGCCGATGTCTTGTATGCCTCACCGGTAATCAGTGCCGATAGCGCACCGGCAATAGCCAGAGCCCTGGGTGAATCATAGGGAATTCCCATAACCATGAGAATCGTGCCGAGGTTGGCGAACCCCAGACCGAGGGTTCTGAACTCATAGCTCTGGCGGGCAATATCCCTTGACGGGAAATGGGCCATCAATACCGAAATTTCCAGCACGACGGTCCAGAGCCTCGATGCATGCAGCAGATCATCAACTTTTATCGTTCCGCTCTGCTCGTCAAGAAAACGGGCGAGATTAAGGCTTGCAAGATTACAGGCAGTGTCGTCAAGGAACATGTACTCCGAACAAGGATTACTGGCATTGATTCGCCCGCTTTGCGGGCAGGTATGCCAATCATTGATCGTTGTATCGAACTGGAGACCGGGATCGGCACACTTCCAGGCACTCATGACAATCTTTTCCCAGAGGTCCCGGGCCCTGAGCGATCTGGCATGCTTGCCGGTTATCCGCTCCTTAAGCTCCCACAGCTCATCGTTCTCAACGGCTTTCATAAACGCATTGGTGACTCTGACGGTATTGTTTGAATTCTGACCGGCAACAGTCTGATACGCTTCCGATTCGTAATGCGTGTCGTACTCATCAAAGTCGAGCGTCGTGTATCCCTGGTCTACCAGTGAAAGCACCCTGACGATATAATTCATCGGCACGCCACGGCCGATGGCATTTTTGACCAAGGCGTTCAGTTTTTCATTCTTGCGGCGGTCAATGCCGTTTTCAACTGCCTCATCGACAATCGCTTTGAGAAATCCGGAACAGATTTTGGAACCCGAAACCAGTGACGCAACCTTGTCTTCCTCCCTGGCCTTCCACTCGATAAACTTCTCGACATCGGGATGATCGATATCGACAATAACCATTTTGGCTGCCCGGCGGGTTGTGCCTCCGGATTTTATTGCGCCTGCCGCGGAATCAAAAATCTTGAGGAAACTCATGAGGCCGGAAGAACTTCCGCCACCACTGAGCTTCTCACCGGCCGAGCGGAGGTTTGAAAAGTTCGTTCCCGAACCGCTGCCGAATTTGAACACCCTCGCCTCACGTATGGCAAGGTCAAAAATACCGCCCTCGTTAACCAGATCATCCTTAACCGACTGGATAAAACATGCATGTGCCTGCGGCCTTGAATAGGCATCCGTCGATTCTTTTTCCTTGCCGTTTTCAGGATCAACGTAAAAGTGCCCCTGCGCCGGGCCTTCAATACCGTATGCGTAATTGAGACCTGTATTGAACCACTGCGGTGAGTTAGGCGCCCCCATCTGTTTGATAAGCATGTAAGCAACCTCTTCGTAAAAAGCCTGGGCGTCATCAGGAGTATCAAAATAATTGTATTTTTCCCCCCATTTTTTCCAGCAGCCTACAAGACGATGCACAACCTGCTTGATGGAATGCTCACTGCCGGTTACAGGTTGTCCTTTTTCGTCCAGAACAACACTACCCTTCTCATCCCGCTGAGGAACCCCGGTCTTCCGGAAATACTTCTGTGCCAGAATATCAGCGGCAACCTGGGACCACTCTTTCGGCACCTCTACATCGTTCATTTCAAATACCTTGGACCCATCGGGATTGCGAAGTACCGATGAACGCTTCGTGTACTCGAACATATCGTAAACATTGCGGCCTTTTCCGGTAAAGCGGCGGGAAATCTTCATAGCTGTGTATCTTTAGGAATAATCCGAAAGGGTTAAGTCATTTTAGGGCACCTCTATTTATTTATTCCGCGAGTTCAATTGCTTCGTTGGGCGATGCTCGAAATCCTCATGTACTCTGTGTACACTCCGGTTTCTGCGCTCCGTTCGCCTTGCACTTGAACCGCTCATGACAATAAATAGAGGTGTCCATTACTTATTAATAATCCGTTAGTCGAAAACGTCGATAAAGAGTCAAACGGGGGTATGTATGAGAATCAATATACACCCGTGACAGGGTAATAAAAAACCATAGAGCACCTCTATTAGTTTGTTGCGCGCTTCAATTGCTTCGTTGGGCTGGAAGTAGGCAGTCTTCAGTAGGCAAAAGATAATCGGGATTCGGGGTCGGCCCTGTGAAATAGATACTCAAGATTTCACGGGGGGATTCGGGGTCGGAAAAGTAGTGACGAGGTGACAAGTCAAAATTCAAAAGGAAAAAGTCAAAAAGGGAAAAGTTGGCAGTTGGCAGTTGACAAAAGAACAGGTGTCCCGGTTTTCACTCTTGGTTTTTGACTTCTTTTTTTCTCCTCTGACCGGTGAAGTAAGTCAGCGCGGCTACCACAAACGCAATGGCTGCCCCGTAGTAGATAATTTCGGTTTCGCCGTGCCACTTGATGACATGGCCGAGAAAAATCACGCTCATAACCACGACAATCACACCTACCAGTTTTTCCTTGAGATCGTCAAGGGTGTGAATGCCGAGCCATTCAGGGACTTGTATGTTGTCGTCGATGAAGAGTTCATAAAGCCCTACCGAGATGATGTACATGACGGTGCCGAGCAGGAAAATGTCGGCAATTTCGATGAAGCCGAGCATCAACGCTTTCCCTCCTTTGCTTGATGCATAGCCCGTCTGAACGGTTTCAATGATCTCCTGGACGGTAAGTACGCCTCCATAAATGAACAGCGAAGCGGCGGCAGCAAACGTGCCGATTACTGCAATGATGACCATGTAGCGGCTTAGTGAAAGTATATGCTTCATAAAGGTAGTGAGATGTTAGTTTTGCGGGAATTTACGCAATTACCTTATTGAAATGAAATGCTCAACGCTTTCCTTTTGCCAACTGCGAACTGGAGACTGCCAACTTTCCCTTTTTTGACTTTTTCCTTTTGACTTCTATGAAAAAGATTTGCAAGTCCTCACATGACGGGCGGTAGCGCGGTCATTCGAGGGAGCTGTATGAATCTATCGTATTAAAGTATGTTGTGTTGATGCTGTCGTCTCTGTACCTCTTCGGACTCAACAGTATTGTTGGCAGCCAGACTATGCAACCTTTCATTTGTTGCATAATTCAACAAATAACTTTGGAAACATCAAAGAAATGTATAATCAATTTTGTTTTCTGCTCCGTCTTAAGTTCGAAGGATGGTGTTCGTTGTTACTCAACACCACTCCTTGTCTTCTCACACTTAGGCGACTCGCTGTATGTTGTATTAAAATGACTCTATTAAATAACCGGTAAGAACATCTTTCAAATCACCGAAAGTGTCTTAAAAACATATTTTTCTCGTTATATAATTTGTTCAACCACTTTAAGAATTTGGATCTTAACGCTCATTTGGTTTGAGTGACATTTTATAACCTTGGCCCATCTCCAATGACCTCTCGTTTAATGTGATAGCGCCAGCAGAATTTGGAGCTTGAGAGTAGAAAAAGTGAAAAAAGTGCTCCATGCTATAAAGGTAAGTTAATTTCTATTGCATGTTAGCAAATTTATTATCGTACTATAGAAGTACATCAGACTTCTTCTCAGGAAACGCCAATGATCCGTTTCGGCAACAGCAAGGCGTTGGTGAATTATGCAAATGTATCATATTTCCGAGCGATTAGCTCAAAAGTTATTAAAGTTAGACTACAATGACGGAAGTTCGGTACCTAAGGAGCGTCTTCAC
>JANQGE010000102.1 GCA_028277485.1 Chlorobium sp. | reverse complement strand
GCCGATCATACCGAATCTGCTTCGTTACAGGCAACTTGCGGTAGTTCACTACAGCGGCGTTCCCTGTGCCTTGCATCTCCGCCATGTTCGACAATCGCTCAATTTAGGAAACAGCCAAACCAAAGCTGGGCGATTGTTCAAGCGTGACAAGTGACCAGAAAAAGCAAGTTGTCGGCAGGCAATTTGTTACAAATACAAAGTCATGGAACTGGTGGATATTGGCTCCGATTTCCGATTATTCTTTTGCCAGATGCATGCCGATTCTTGCCACTATTTTCCGGGACAATGTACAAATGCTCAGCTTAGATTAAAATACTCTTTTTTGTCCCGCCTCATGCTTGCGAACATCCCTTTTTTGCAAAATCGACGCAAAAAAGGTTGACTTATCGTTTTTTTTTCATAACTTAAAACAGGATAAAAATAATCCTATTTAAGGAGGCAAATATGATCAGGATAAAAAAAACACCCTTTGATATACTCGACGATATATACAGTCTGGCCTACTGGATGACAGGAAATGAAAAAGCTTCAAGCGAGCTTGTAAACAGAGTATATTTAAATGCCGATGTCGATATTCCTGAAACCGATCTTTTGAAGATATTCAGAGAATGTTATGTAGATAGTTACGGCCAGGAGACGGAATTCGGCATGACGGAAAAAGAAAACGGAACAGCAAGGTCTGTTTTGCGGAATATCAAGGAAAGAGCTGCCGATGTGAAGCTTTCGGTGCTGCTCTCGGAAATCTCGGGCCTAAAGCACAAACAAATTTCCGAAGTCATGGACAGACCTGTTGAAACAATAAGGCTGTGGTTATTCTGGGGACGCAAATTCCTTGTTAAAGACCGCTTGCTTAAGGCATCAGCCTGATGCGCCACTCCACGCAAAGGCCGTTTCATTGAAGCGGCCTTTTGTTTTATGAATACCCGCCTTATATTTTCAAAAAACAAAAACTTAAACACAGGGCTGCTTGAAAAAACAACGGCGTCCATTAGCAATGATTAGATGATAGTTATCACCGGAGGAGCTGGATTTATAGGCAGTGCGATGCTTTGGGAACTCAACAGGTGTGGCATGGAAGATGTCATTATTGTCGATGACCTTGGCTCTACGGAAACCGGAAAATGGAAAAACCTTTCAGGCCTCTCTTTCAGCGACTTCATCCACAAAAAAGATTTTCTCTCCCGGCTGAACAGTAATCAGTTTCCTGAAATAAGTGCTGTCATTCATATGGGAGCAATCAGCACCACGACGGAAACTGACGCCTCTCTGCTGATGGAAAATAACTACTGCTATTCACAAGAGCTCGCCCTGTTCTGTGCTCGCCGGAACGTCCGTTTCATTTACGCCTCAAGTGCGGCAACTTATGGAAGCGGCACCGTCGGCTACAATGATGAAGAGGAAAATCTGAAGCAGCTCAGACCTCTCAACATGTACGCCTACTCCAAGCAGTTGTTCGATCTTTGGGCTTTTAAAAAGGAAATCCTGAAAAAATCGGCCGGATTGAAATTCTTTAATGTATTTGGTCCGAATGAATACCATAAAGGCGAGATGAGCAGTGTTGTCTTCAAGGCGTTCCATCAGATAAAGCAAAGCGGGAGTGTTCAGCTTTTTGAATCTCACCGGAGCGATTACCGTAACGGAGAGCAGATGCGCGATTTTATTTATGTAAAAGATTGCACCGCCATTATGCTGTGGCTGCTTGAAGATCGATCGGTAAACGGAATTTTCAACGTCGGAACGGGACAGGCAAGGAGTTTCAATGACCTTGTTCAAGCAACCTTTTCCGCACTTGGTCTTGCACCTTCCATCCGTTACATACCGATGCCGGAAACTCTTCACGACAAATATCAGTATTTCACCCAGGCAGAAGTTAACAAACTGAGGGCTTACGGCTACATCCCGCCGATGACCTCTCTTGAAAACGGTGTAAAAGATTATGTAAACAACTACCTTGAGAGCGAAACACCTTATTTTGATAACGAAACCCTGTAACTCCAAACCTAACACGCAACCGTTTGCTGAAAGAAAAGTCTATAGAATTTGAAAGTATAGAACCTGTTGTCGTTTTCGGCCCTCATGATGCCTGGTTGAAAAAAATCCGACAGGAATTCCCGGAAACGCAGATCACCGCAAGAGGAAATACCGTATCGATCAAAGGCGAAGAAAGCGAGATAAAACTGCTCGAGCAGATTTTCAGCGAAATGAGGTTTCTTGCAGATCAGCATGGCGAGATTCAGGAAAACGACCTCAACGCGCTGCTCAACCTTGCGTTTACTCCGCCGCCATCGAGAGAGCCCGCTCCTGCCGCGGATAGCAATGCAATTGTAGCCACGAAGGATTACGTTGTCAAGGCAAAAACAAACGGGCAGAGAAAAATGGTGTCTGAAGCAAAGCGTAACGACATAGTTTTTGCCATCGGACCGGCAGGAACCGGGAAAACATATACCGCTGTAGCGATAGCCGTTGCAGCCTGGAAAGCAAAAAAAGTCAAGAGAATAGTTCTTGCCCGGCCCGCTGTGGAAGCCGGCGAAAGTTTGGGCTTCTTACCGGGTGACCTTGCACAGAAAATAGATCCATACCTCAGACCCCTTTACGACGCTCTTCAGGACATGCTTACAGCGGAAAAGCTTAAAGCACTTACGGAACAGAGGATTATCGAAATCGTACCGCTGGCCTACATGAGAGGTCGTACCCTCAACAATTCATTTATTATACTTGATGAAGCGCAGAATGCATCGAACAAACAGATGAAAATGTGTCTGACAAGACTCGGCATCAATTCCAGGGCAATCATAACGGGTGATGTAACCCAGGTAGATCTGCCCCGTGAAATCGAGTCGGGCCTCTTGAACGCCAGAAATATTCTTCAAGGCATTTCCGGCATAGGCTTTGTGTTTCTGGACAAAACAGACGTGGTTCGACACAGGCTTGTTCGGGACATTATCAGTGCGTATGAAAAAGACGAAAAAGAGCAATAAGTCAGCCGCGTAACAGCCAAAAGCCTGATGGCCAGCCGGCTGTTCGGTTTCTCCACCGGAACTCTCTCGTGCATTTTACTGTTTAACTTTAAGCAGTATACCGCATTCGGGGTACCTCTATTAATTTGTTGCGCACCATGATTACTTCGTTGAACGGTGCTCGAAATCCCCATGTACTACATGTACACTCCGGTTTCTGTGCTCCGTTCGCCTCATACTCATGTCGCTCACGACAATTTATAGAGGCATCCTTTATTATCATGAGCGGTTCACCTTTCTTCTTGCAATTGAATCGCGGAATAAATAGATGAGCCCTTTGTTTACTGCAGAAAGTCGAGCTTTGTCCACATCAAAAAAACACATACTCATGGCACACCGAGTTACCGAAGAATGCACTTATTGCGCCGCATGCGAACCGGAATGTCCGGTCACTGCAATTACAGCCGGCGATGACATTTATATCATCGATGAAAGCATCTGTACCGATTGTGAAGGTTACTACGATGAACCCGCCTGCGTAGCCGTTTGTCCGGTTGATTGCATCATAAAAGTATAAACCGAGTTGGCTGTTTCACCTTGTCCCGGCAATGTCGGGACGTTTTAACAATCGATTGATTTATATACATCTTCCATATAACACAAGAACTGTATAACCATATAACTAAAAAACATTTAACGGCAGATTTTTTAAAAAGCCAGGTACCCTGAACTGAAAAAAACAACGGGTTTTGTCCGGAAAAAAAAAGTTTTATATTTCTCCTGTTTTATCAATAGAGTTCTTTACGTTTTTTATTTATGAGCACCTCTAAAAAGTGTCATGAGCGAGCAAAATGTAAGGCGGACGGAGCGGAGAAACCCTCTCCTATCCGGCCAACGCAGCAATTTGGGCGCGCAATAAGTTTTTAGAGGTACCCTTATCTTGTAACTCTTAAGAGAGGAAATAGTATGGCACTATACATTACCGAAGAATGCACCTATTGTGCAGCATGCGAGCCGGAATGCCCGGTTGGCGCAATTTCAGCCGGTGACGATATTTATATTATTGATCCCAACGCCTGTAACGAGTGTGAAGATCTTGACGAGCAGTCTTGCGTAGCAGTTTGCCCGGCGGAGTGTATCGTCCAAGGCTAGTTTTTTATGCGTTTTGCTCATAAACAAAAGCGGCTGGAACCTACCGGCCGTTTTTTCTTTTCCTCAGCCCGTCGTTTTATTCGACCCGAAACAACTCCGACACTATCGCAGTTCCTCCTGCCGGCCGGGAATCATCCGCCGAGACTTTTCCCCAACTGGTCACTTGTTACTCGTCACTACTCCTTTGCCAACTGGAGACTGCCGACTGATTTCCCCTCGTCACTTGTCACTGCTTTTTCGATCCCGAAACCCGATACCGACCCCGATCTCCGAAAGAGAGAAAAACGGAATTCGCCGTCGGCATCAGAATCGGGAATCGAAGAGTATTGCTATGATAGCTTGATGGCTCAATAGCAATGCCACTTTTCCCCAACCGGTCACTTGTTACTCGTCACTACTCCTTTGCCAACTGGAGACTGCCAACTGGTTCCCCCGTCACTCATTAGGACACGTCTATTTAGAAGAACCATTTCTTAACACAAAACACATATGGAATTTGTGATATGCAGTTGCGTTCTTTAGCTTTACGTGTTCCTAAATTGAGCATTTCACATTGTTCCGGAAAACATCGACAAATAAAAGGCTGCCAACCCATTTTTCTTGGTTACTCGTCACGATTCTTTCAGCTTTATTGTCTACAAAATCACAAAGTAACAGGGGTGAGTGATTTTTTCCCGAAAAAGAATTCCACAGATCGGCGGGAATGCGGCCAACAGCATGAGTCGCCCCTAAACGCCCGAAAATTGATTACTCCAGGACAGGCACCGGCAAAACACCTCTCGAATATCGTCCTCCTTATCCGGTTCCTGAAGCCTGTCACCTGGATACCCGTTATGTGGAGCTTTCTCTGCGGAGCCGTAGCCAGTGGCTCCTTCGGCTGGACTGACTTTACCGGGACAAAGTTCCTGCTCGGCATTCTGCTTACCGGCCCTCTTGCCAGTGGCACCTGTCAGATGCTCAATGATTATTTCGACCGCGATCTCGACAAAATCAATGAGCCGTGGCGGCCGATCCCCGGCGGCGAAATATCACTCAGAAACGCCACCATTCTCATAGCTGTATGGTCACTGCTTTCTATCGTTGTCGGCTACCTGATACACCCGTTTATCGCTCTCTATGTGATTGTCGGCATCATCAACGCGCATCTCTACAGCGCCAACCCGATAAAGCTCAAAAAAAGATTGTGGGCGGGCAATGTTATTGTTGCCGTCTCTTATCTGGTTATTCCGTGGATTGCCGGGGAAATAGCCTACAATCCTGAATTCACCCTGCAATCCCTGTCCCCTTCCCTGATTGTTGTGTTTTTTTTCACCGTCTCGAGCACCGGAACCATGACTATCAACGACTTCAAATCGGTTGAAGGAGACCGGCAGATCGGCGTTAGAACACTTCCCGTGGTGTTCGGCGAAACAAATGCAGCCATCATTGCCGCGGTTCTGATCGACTTTGGTCAACTCATGGCTGCAGCCTATATGCTCATGCTGGGCCAGAACATGTATGCCCTGATTGTTGTGCTCCTGATCATTCCGCAGATTCTTCTGCAGTTTGGTCTTGTTAGATCACCGAAAACCATGGATGTCCGCTATAACGCAATCGCCCAGAACTTTCTGGTTGCGGGAATGCTCGTGTGTGCTTTGGCAATTAAAGGCTTCAAGTTATGACTTTCTCAAAAAGAATACGGTTTTTTACAAAAGGGTTTTCCGATATCATCGACTTGACGAATAACGTTGACACCATTATCGAAGAGTCCGGTATCCGGGAAGGCATTATCAATATTTCCGCGATAGGCTCCACGGCTTCCATAACTACCATTGAATTCGAGCCGGCTCTCGTCGAGGACTTCAGGGAAAAGCTCGAAAAGCTCATCTCCAGCACCGAACGCAGCCGCCACTCCGAAACGTGGGGAGACGACAACGGCTTTTCACACATGAGAGCTTCCCTGATGGGACCGGGAGTAACCATGCCGGTAAGCGGCGGGAAGCTGATACGCGGCACTTGGCAGCAGGTTGTTTATATCGACCATGACAACCGTCCAAGGGATCGTGAAGTATTTGTGCAGATCGTTGGAGAAGCGTAATCTCCCCGTAAATAAATATGAACTTTTCCCATACTCCCGAAATATCGGTCATCCTGCCTACCTTCAACCGAGCAAAAGTCCTTGCACGTGCCGTTCAAAGCGTTATAGAGCAGACATTTACTGATTGGGAACTTGTTGTTGTTGACGACGGCAGCACCGACAACACATACCGGCTCATATCGGCATTCATGGACAAACGCCACAGTATCCGGTATATGAAACACACAAACCGCAAGGCTGCCCTTTCAAGAAATGCCGGTATTCAGGCCTCATTCGGCCGCTATATCACATTTCTTGACAGCGATGATTTCTACCTGCCGGAACATCTTGAATCCCGTTTCCTTTACCTGGAAAAACACCCTGAAACAGACCTGCTCTCAGGAGGGTTCTGCGGGGATGAGGATGTTTACGTAACCGACTGTTATAATCCGTCAAGCAAAATACATATCCAGGAATGCATACTGGGCGGCACGTTTTTCGGCAGGCGTGAGGTATTTAAAGCGCTTAAAGGATTTCAAGCTCTGGACTACGCTGAAGATACCGACCTGTGGGTACGTGCAGCAAAACGTTTCTCGGTTAAAAAAATATCCGAACCGAAAACTTATGTTTATGAACGGTCCGATGACAGCACCACGCGGAATCGATAGAAGAACTGCTGAGTTGTTGAAATGAAAAAAGGCAGCATCTTTCACCTGTAGGTGTCTATAGGATCAAACACAAAATACGGCAAGCTTTTTTGACTTCTTACTTTTGCATTTTGACTTTCTCTCGTACTCAGCAAAGCTATAATCATAAACGTAATTTCACTTCATATGACCAAATCCGTCACCGTCTACTGCAGCTCAAGCAACAACTCACCGAAAGAATATTTCGATGCTGCAACAGAACTTGGCAAAGGGCTGGCGGAACGCGATATATCCCTGATATTCGGAGGTGGCAATGTCGGGCTGATGGGCTGTATAGCAAATGCCGTCATGCAGAGCGGCGGAACCGTCCGGGGGATCATCCCGCGTTTCCTTGAGGAAAAGGAGATCGCACATTACGGCATCACTGAACTGCACATCGTCGAAACCATGCACGAGAGAAAAATGAAGCTTGCTGGATGGGCAGATGCTTTTATTGTGCTGCCGGGCGGCTTCGGCACACTCGACGAGCTCATCGAGGTCATCACCTGGCGACAACTGGGCCACCACGAAAAACCGATCCTTCTTTTCAACATAGACGGCTTCTGGAATCCGCTCATAAGCTTTTTTGACAAACTTGCAGATTCTCAGCTTGTCAAACCTGACCACCACAAGCTTTATAAGGTATGTAACCGGGTTGATGAGATATACGAGGTTGTTTCGACCTGCGGAACCCGATGGACCGAATAACCGTTAGAGTAACATGCCCTGTAATTCCTGTATCCTTCAACCGGTCAGCAATACAACCATGAAACTTCTCTTTGTCTACAATGCAGATAGCGGCCCCATAAGCGGACTGTTCGATATAGGGCACAAGCTTTTCAGCCCGGAAACTTACCAATGCGGATTGTGCAGCCTGACTCACGACACGTTTGCCGAAAAGAAAATATGGAAAGAGTTCAGGGAAAAATCAGTCACCGAAATGGAGTTTTCCCACAGGGATGAATTTGAAAAAAAGTATGGAGAAAAATTCAACTACCCTGTTGTTTTTCAGCAGAACGACAACCTTGAGATTCTTCTTTCCAGAGAAGACATTGAACAAATACCGGACGTGGAAACTCTCATAAAAACAATTGAAGAAAAAACAGCCGGTTAGACCGCTAACAAAACCCTCGAAAACCCAATGACACCCCTATTGACTGTCATGAGTCCCGACAGAATCCAGATACAAGGCGAACGGAGCCCTGACTTTGTCGGGATCAACGAAGCCATTGAATTCATGGAATAAATAAAGGTGTCCAACAACTGGAGCAAATTGCCATGATCTCTCCCGATATGATTCCCGCTTTAACATTGACCCTGCTTGCCGGGCTTTCAACAGGCATAGGCAGCATTCTTGCCTTGACTGTCCATCACACCAACAAAAGGTTCCTGACGTTCGCTCTCGGTTTTTCGGCAGGAATCATGCTGTATGTTTCTTTTGCGGAAATACTGCCTGAAGCGCAGGCTTCGATTCTCGGAGAACTGTCAGAAAGCAAAGCGGCCTGGATCACAACCGCTGCGTTTTTTGGAGGAATCTGCCTTATCTGGCTGATCGACCAGATGATGCCGCATCTTGGAAACCCGCATGAAATGTCTCTCGTCGGAGGTATCGAGAACGGCCAGCCTGAAGAAAGCAAGCTCTATCGCATGGGCATTTTCACGGCTCTGGCAATAGCAATTCATAACTTCCCCGAAGGCCTTGCAGTCTTCTTCAGCGCGCTTTCCGACCAGAGTCTTGGTATTGTCATTGCTACTACGATAGCACTGCACAACATACCTGAAGGCATGGCAGTTGCTGTACCGGTGTACTTTGCTACCAAAAGTCGTGGCAAAGCTTTCAGCTACTCATTTCTTTCCGGGCTTGCCGAACCGCTGGGAGCGCTCGTAGGGTATTTCCTGCTAAGACCCTTCCTGACCCCTCTGGTTCTCAGTCTTGTGCTTGCTGGAGTAGCGGGGATTATGGTTTACATCTCTCTCGATGAACTTCTGCCTACAGCCGAAGAATATGGAGAGCACCATTTAGCCATATCCGGGCTTGTCATCGGCATGGCGGTTATGGCACTGAGCCTCCTCCTGCTCATATAGGGCACCTTTCTTTATTTATTCCGCGCTTCAATTGCGTCGTTGAACAGTGCTCAAAATCCTCATGTACTCTATGTACACTCCGGTTTCTGCGCTCCGTTCGCCTTGCACTTGAAACACTCATGACAACAAACAAAGGTGCCCTCGGCAGTCTCGCCGACATCTAAGATTTCTTCTTTTAAGTCATCCTCTGGCTTGACCCGGGGATCCATTTTGCCTTTTGAATTTTGCCTCTTGCCTTAGCAGGTAAGCTGCAAAACCTTCGCTCCCCTGATCCTGCGCTGTTTGATATCCATCAGGGCTTTGTTCGCCTCGTCGAAAGGATAAAGCTGCACTTCCGGCTTCAGATCCATCTTTTCCGCTATGCCCAGGAACTCTCTCACATCGGCAGCGGTGACATTCGCGACACTTTTTACCTCTTTCTCCATCCAGAGATGCTTCGCGTAATCAAGCTGCGATAGTATTTCTCTATCCGAAGATTCCTTGCGGATTGCGTTGATGACCAGACGGCCGGAAGGTCTGAGATTCTCAAGCGCCGACAGCACCGGAAGCCAGACCGGGGTGGTGTCGATAATCCCCGCAAGCGTTTCCGGAGAAACATCGGTCGTATCCCCCGCCCAGACAGCTCCGAGAGAAAGGGCAAATTCCCGCTCCTCGGGATTCCGGGCAAAAACATGAACCGGCGAATCAGGATAGAGAAACCGCATCATTTTCAGGACAAGATGCGCCGACGCCCCGAAGCCGGTCAATCCCACTGGCTGCTCGTTTTGTAAGTTAAGAAGCTTTAACGAACGATACCCGACTGCACCAGCGCAGAGCAGAGGAGCGGCTTCCGCATCCGAAAAAATCTCCGGCAAAGGATAGGCGTAGGCTTCCGGAACAACCATATATTCCGCATATCCCCCGTGAGCGTCCCTTCCGGTCGCACGAAATTCATTGCACAAATTCTCTTTACCATCCAGACACAGCTCACATTTGCCGCAGGCAGAATAAATCCAGGCCACCCCTACCCTGCCGCCAACTTCAGGCTCGCTTACACCTTCTCCCTTGGCAACAACCTCTCCCACAACCTGATGCCCCGGAACGATCGGGAAAAAAGCCGGCGGAGTCCTCCCCTCTATCTCATCAAGCTCTGTATGACAAACCCCGCAGGTCAGAACCTTCAGCAACACCTCATCCTCACCAGGCTCCAGAACCGGCATCTCCACCATTCTCAACGGTTCAGGGTTCCCTGACAGGTCCGTAATACTTTCAATAACCTGAGCTTTCATGGCACTCAAACAGCCAATCCTTCCCGCCGAACGATGAACATGCTCCATAAAAAATCCTGCATGGGGCTAACTCAGGAGAAATGCTTCTACATCAAAGCATAGTCCATTTCCCCCATCACCCAAGTAATCCAAATGAAAAAGTTTACCAACAGCACCATCCCGAAAATCATGATTGGGACACCAATCATCAATCCAGCAAATCTGTTCCATTTATTCTTTAGTGTTTTTATCCATGTAAGCCCCAGTAAGATACCGCCGATGAAGGAATAAACGAGAACAACAGGACCGATAGAGCTTTCAACGTATTTATAGAAGCCCGTGATAATAATCGGAAGTCCAAAGATGATGACACTGAGAAGACAACTTATCCTGATTTCTTTCATTTCACATTTTGCCGAACATTAAGGGCGCCTTTGTTTATCGTCATGAGCGATTCGAGGGTAAGACGAACGGAGCGCAGAAACCGGAGTGTACATAAAGTACATGAGGATTTCGGGCACCGTTCAACGAAGCAATTGAGCCGCGGAATAAATAAATCAAGATGTCTCTCAATTGTTGAAGCGTTTCTGGTATACATGACAATACGGCTGGTGCCCTGTCTTCTCGTAATAGTTCTGGTGGTAGTCTTCAGCCGGATAAAATTCGGAAGCCGGGTCGAGCCGGGTCACAACATCATAACCGCCGGATTTCAGCTCGGCGATGAGTTTTTCGGCAACCTTCTTCTGTTCCTCATTCGCATAAAAAACCGCCGAACGGTATTGCGTACCCATATCCGGCCCCTGGCGATTCAACTGGGTCGGGTCATGGATTTCAAAAAACAGTTTGGCAAGTTTTTCGTATGGGACCACCGACGGATCATATTCGACTTCAACCGCCTCAGCATGTCCGGTTCTGCCTGAACACACCTCCTTGTAGGTGGGATCTGCCTTGCTGCCGCCAGTATAACCCGACGTTACGGATTTCACACCTCTAACCTTTTCAAAGTGGTACTCTACTCCCCAGAAACAACCTCCGGCAAATACCGCTTTTTCAGTTGTTCCAGTCACGGCTGCATCGGGGCTCTCTTCCCGGTTGAAGTCAAGAGAGATTGAATTGACACAGTAACGGGCGTTCTTATCGGTGAATCCCTCGTTATAGAACACATGACCGAGATGCGCACCGCAGTTTGCACATAGAACCTCGGTTCTTCTCCCGTCGGCATCCGTTTCACGCTTTATCGCTCCCGGAATTTCATCATCGAAACTCGGCCATCCTGTACCGGAATCGAACTTGTCCGATGACCTGAAAAGCGGTGCGTCACAGCGCTTGCACACATAGGTTCCATCTTCCTTGTGGTGGACATATTTGCCCGAAAACGGCCTTTCCGTGCCTTTATGAACGATAACCCGTTCTTCATCGGCAGATAATGATTTGTATTTCATGGCATCCTCCCGACACGAATATTCACTTGTTAGCTTTTTCCCGGCCGCTTCAGGCACCTGCTTCCCACATGACAAGACCGTGAATACCATACTATACACTGCAACCAGCAGCCCAAACCGTACATATCTCATATCATGCTCCATCATATTTGAGAATACATACCCATATAACCATTTAAAACATTACAGGGTTTCAGGGTCGTGAACTTACGCTCCCACAGGATTGTTGATTACAAGAGCCCCGAAGTAACAACCCGAAAACCACAACACCAATGGGCACCTCTATTTATTTATTCCGCGCTTCAATTGCATCGTTGATCGGTGCTCGAAATCCTCATGTACACTGTGTACACTCCGGTTTCTGCGCTCCGTT
>JANQGE010000111.1 GCA_028277485.1 Chlorobium sp. | reverse complement strand
CCTGAATCTCGGGGGGACCTACCGTTTCGGCGGCGGATTTCTGGTCAATGCGATCTACAATCATTTCGGCGAAATCTACTTCGATCCGGCCAATACCCGGTCGCAGGAAAACTACGGTCTTCTGTCCGCCAAGATCGGTTACGAGACCGAGCATCTCGACGTCTATCTCTACGGAAGGAATCTTTTCGACAAGAAGTACGCCACCCGGGCTTTTGAGGTAAGCGACACCTGGTACGGCCGTGCGGGTGAGCCCCGGACATTCGGGGTAACGGTGTCAGCCAGGTTGTAGGGAAAGCGTTTGCTGCAAGAGAGGTTTAATCAAGAATGATATGGTAAAGAACAAAAAACTACCGCAGGGGGCAAAACCGTCGGGAATCAAGGGGGTGCTGCTTGCCACCCTCATGCAATGGGTGCATGGCGGCGAGTATCGTGCCGTTGCGGAAGCCCTCCGGCTGGAGCATGATGACCGTTTTCTTGAACTGGGTTGTGGTTCAGGATACTTTCTGTCGAAATACGCATCCGGTACGGCAGTGAGCTCGGGTCTCGATCATTCCGCCGATATGGTGAAGATGGCGGCACGACGAAACCATAAGCGGGCACAAGCCGGAGCTGCTGAATTCAGACAGGGAGACGTTTCATCCCTGCCATGGAGTGACGGTTCATTTACGGCTGCGGCTGCAATTGCCACCTTTATGTTCTGGCCGAAACCGCATGAGGCACTCACGGAAATACACCGTGTTCTCCGGCCGGAAGGCCGTCTGGTGATCGGCCTTGGCTGGAACGCGGATGACGGTCTGGATCACTCCAGATACGTGAAGAAGTACGGATTCAGGCTCTACTCGGGTACGGAGCTGCAGGCACTGCTTGAAGATGCCGGATTTTCCGAGGTTGAGATCACCTATACAAAAGCTTTTATGGAGCCCAAGCTGATGATCTGTTTGGCGGTCAAGTGAGCCGGTGCATGTGTTCCGTTGGAGCGCATGGGTGCGCCTGCTGCCGCACCGAGACCGGACCGCGCAGAATCGGTAAAGGCTGTCCCCTGTCTTTCTCCATATCCCGGTGTACATATTGCCTTGTCTCTATTTGGACAAAGTATAGATAATTGCTATTATATTATCCTGTGTACATCTCGCAAGTGTCTTCGTGGACATGGGCCTTTTTGCCATTTCACTGATAGCTCCTGGAGAAAGGGCGTAACGAAAAAGTATTGTATAATGGGAGCCAGGGCTGTACAGGCTGACTTTCATACTCAAAGTGAGAAAAAGAGCACTCACACTGCGTGGGATTTTGTGCATGCCTTCGGGGAGTTTCCTCCGGGAGTGCGCCATATCATACTGCCGTCGGGTATGGAACTGCTGTTTATGGACTTCAAAACCCATGCACCGGCAAGACATGTCTTTTCAATCGATCAGGCGCCGCTTATCTTCTCCTTTCATATGTCGGGATTCGGTCGCGCCCGCATGACCTATTCCCTGAGCTGCAAAGAGACTGTCAACGGTGAACCGGGCAGAACGATAATCTCG
>JANQGE010000028.1 GCA_028277485.1 Chlorobium sp. | reverse complement strand
CTTCACCTCGCCCATGGACTCATCCGTGTATTTTATTTTCCCTTTCATAAATCTTTTTCCCTTTGCGCCAGTACCCGGCGCCAATAATCCTGATTTTAGGGCACCTCTATTAATTGTCATGAGCGTTTCAAGTGCAAGGCGAACGGAGCGCAGAAACCGGAGTGTACACAGAGTACATGAGGATTTCGAGCACCGATCAACGAAGCAATTGAAGCGCGGAATAAATAAATCGAGGTGCCCTTTATTCTGTCGATACGTAACCTTACAGTCAAAATGCCTCCAGCGACATTCCCGAGACAATAAAACCGTTGTTCCTCTTCACTATGCTCAAGATCTTCGAGAATGATACGCTGATGATCCAGAAGAGCGAGTTGTGCCAAAGCAAAAGAAACTCCGTGCTTTTCCTGATTCAGCTTGTCTTTGTCGGTATCCCACTCGAAATCTACATGTCTTGCCATGCCCTGAATAATACGGTGATCTTTAATATTTACAAATACAATAATATGGTTATTTATACATATTAACCGGCATTTCCTCGAAGTAGGGGACGTCGTTGATTAGCTTTAAAAGTGTGCTTGATCGTGACCTCTGCGTGCCTGTTTGTTCAGCAGAATGCCTGAACACTGGCAAGAGAGATCGTCGAAGAGTCGACAGAATGACGCAAGCTGGTGCGTTACGCTATTTCTGATCCAAAAGGAGATACGGTTTGGCGGAGCCTGAGTTTATGGGTATACTATGGTATAAATAAGGCGCTGAATTCGGGTCCGAATAAAGTTACGATGTATCATGAAAAACATCCGTATAGCAAACGATATCATTCCATTGGGTGAGTTCAAGTCGGTTATTTCTTCCTGTCTGAAAAAAGTGCAGACGACAGGTCATCCTCTGATTATAACCCAGAACGGAAGGCCTGCAGGAGTCCTTCTGTCGCCTGAGGAGTATGATAATCTGGTGTACCGCAAACAATTTATCGAATCGGTTGAGAAAGGTTTAAGAGCAGCAGAATCAGGGGAGGTCTACAGTACTGACGAGGTCAGGACGAGGCTTGCAGAAAATAAAGCGTCTCGAAAAGAATGAATGTTGTCTGGACAGCCGAAGCACTCAGAATGCTTGAAGAAATCGAAATGTTTATCGCTCAGCATAATCCGCAACGGGCTTCTGCTTTTATTGACCGACTTCTTGAAAAAGGTGATACAATTGCCTCATTTCCCAGCATGGGACGAGTTGTCCCAGAGCTTGCTCAGCCAGAAATTCGGGAGATACTGGTCGGCAAGTACCGTATAGTTTATAAAGAGACTCCTGACCAGATCGTTATTCTTACTGTGTTTGAAGGGCACCGCTCACTGCGTTTCGAAGAACTTGAGCCTTGAGCAGCGTTAGATAATAGAGACAGTTGCAGGTACTTCTCTTCTCCGGGATAACCGCGATTAGTGCAGATTCTGTGACAGAAATCGGTATGCTGCCGTTAGGATTTGTTGAGCATTCTTGTCTATACTCAACAGTATTGCAGCCAGTGAATCACGGACTCTCTTTGCCCATTCCAACACATGGACTCAATCACGCAAGCATCCCTTGGTGCTGTTGTTGCTCATGCCGCATGGCATAAACCGTTAGGCCGCAAAGCTTTTCTTTGGGGGGCTTTTTTCGGTACGTTGCCTGATCTGGATATTGTTTTCTTTCCCTTCCTCGACGATGTTCAGCAGCTCTACTGGCACAGGGGTGAGTCCCATTCGATCTTTTTTGTTCTGGTTGGCGGCGCATTGCTCGGCGCGCTGTTGTGGAGACTCAGGTGGAAAACAAAGATCTCTCCTCAAAGGGCCATGGCGGGAGTGGTGCTGATCCTTGCAACCCATGTGCTGATAGACTATTTCAATATTTACGGCACCCAGCTCCTTGCACCGTTTTCTCGATTTGGTTTCAGCCTCGGCAACTTGTTTATCATCGATCCGCTCTATACCGGTCCACTGTTGCTGGGAATTATAGCGGCAGCGTTTTCCAGATCCGGGTATGGGTACCGATTCACATGGGCGGGACTGACAGTAAGTTCTGTGTACGCTCTCTTTTCGCTTGTCTCCCATGCATACGCCGATTCGGTGTTCAACCGTCAGCTGGAGGCAAAACAGATCGGGGTGAAAGCCTCTTACACAGGTGCCACTCCGATGAACACACTCTTATGGCGGCATGTGGCGCTTACCGATTCAGGGATTTTGATAGGTTACTTCTCTGTTGCCGCTGATTCTGCGGAGGAAGAGATTGAGTTTGTGACTGTGCAGAGGAATGAGGCACTGATTCTCCCTTATCGAGGTCAGCGCAATGTTGAAGCGGTGAATTGGTTTTCAAACGGTTTTTGGGTGGCCGGAGAAACTGATGGCGTGGTTACCATGGCGGATCTCAGGTTCGGGGAGCTGAGAACCGACCCAAACGACCCTCCTGAAAAGTGGCAATATATCTTTACATGGGAGATACCGGATGATCCCGATTCATTGCCGCAGCGATCCGTCAGCCTCGAAGAAAGCCGCAAGGTGTTCGATGCGTTATGGGCCAGGATGACCGGGGATATTCGATAGAGGGGTCAGTTTGAAAAATAAGCGATCAGGCCGAAAGACAGAAAGAGTACGGTGGCGAGGAGAATGGTCTGGTCGCTGATTTTCCGCATAAACGCTTCTTTTTTCTCCTTGTACAGACTTGCGATGATGATCACCGCAGCATTGTTTGCGAGCAGGAAATAGGTGACGTCCGGAAGAATTTTTGTGAAGGTACAATAAAACAGGAAAGTTCCGGAGATCAGGCTCGCGACGATAAGTAACTGTTTCGTTTGCGGAAAGGACAGGGTGTTGGCGATTGTTTTTATCCCACTCAGCAGGTCGCCCCGGTGGTCGCGCATGTCCCACATCACCTCGATAAAGAATGCACACACAAACACATAGCCCCAGCATATCCATGCCTGGAGCGAAAGCGCCCGGCCTTCGAAAAACAGAGGAAGAAAGACGAGGGCGGTTGCCCAATCGAGCGGAGGGGTGAGATTTTTTACGATGTAGATGTCTTTCAGACGTCTGGCGCCGTTCAAGCGCCGGGAAAGAAAGGCCGGAAAACATTTATGGTTGTAGAGAAACCCGATCAGGATAACAATCCCCGTTGTCCAGAATGCCGGTTGTCCGAACTGGAACGCAATAGCGAGGGAAATAATGGAGAGCGGGTAGAAGGTCATGTACGTGATGAGCTTCCGGTTTTCGAGGGCGTTCTTTAGTCCTTCGGGGTCGTTTGCTGCATCTTCGGCTTCATCGGTGAGCCGGTTGTCCTGGTAGATTGAAAAGGTCAGGAGGAAGACGCAGAGGAGCATCCATCCGTTGACCGGTATGCCGAAATACACCGACCAGCTCGCGGCGCCGAGGGCGGAAAGAAGTGAGAGATGGAGCTTATTTCTGAAGAAGTATTGTGGCACAATGCGTTTTTCCTTCCTGATTACATATGACATCATGAATGCCATCCATACACTGTGAAAATAAGAACTTATTCCTTAAAAGTGCTGCGTATTATGGGCACCTCTATTTAAGGGTACCTCTAAAGACTTATTGCGCACCCAAATTGCTGCGTTGGTCAGTGCTCGAAATCCTCATGTGCTCCATGTACATTCCGGTTTCTCCGCTCCGTCCGCCTTGCTCTTTGGTCGCTCATGACACTTTTTAGAGGTGCCCTTTATTTATTCCGCGTCATGATTATCTCGTTGGGCGGATAGGAAGGGGTTGACAAAGCATCTTCTGTATGAGAAGGAAATCACTCTGCTGATGTGTACCTTGCTGTAATGAGCTCTGCATTGTTCAATAAGGGAACAGAGGCCAATGGCCGTGGTATCGGGGTTGATATCGTCGATATCAGACGTATCAGGAAGTCGTATGAGAAGTACGGCGAGAAGTTCCTGCGGAGAGTGTTAACGAAGAACGAGATCAGCTACTGCAAGAAAAAGCCTGACATGATACCAAGTGTCGCGGTGCGGTTTGCAGCGAAGGAGGCGTTGTCGAAGGCGATCGGATGCGGGATTTCCAGAGGATTTTCCTGGGAGAGTGCTGAAGTTGTCAATGACAAACATGGCAAGCCCTCAGTCAAAGTGCTTGATGAGACGCTTGGTGTTTCCGGGGATGCAATCAAGCTGTCACTGTCGCACGACGGTGATTATGCAGTGGCAGTGGTGTTGATCGACCGATAACCTGTCTGAAGGTGAAAACCGTAACCCGTTTCCAGGAAGAAACAACAGAGGGTGATATGGAATGTATGAAAACCGTAACCATACAGTGCCCGTATTGCGGTACTTTAAATGATGAACTTATCGACTGTTCGATTGAGCCTCCCGAGGAGTACGTCGAGGATTGCGAAGTGTGTTGCAGTCCCATGCTTATTAGAGTGCTGTCTGTGGACGAGGAAGTTCCTGTTGTGGAAGTACATCGCGAGAACGAATAGCAGAGAACTCCCGTGGCTTGCACGGGAGTTGAAGACATTGCAGGTTATCTCTGCCTATGAAGCGTTTGGATCTCCCTCAAAAACTTCGATTCGCACATTGGTCACTCCTTTTTTCAGGAGACCGATTTCTTTTGCAGCTCCAAGTGAAAGGTCGATGATTCTGCCCTTGATATACGGGCCGCGGTCGTTGATTCTTACCACGACCTTTTTCCCGTTGGAAAGATTGGTCACGCGAACCATGGAGCCGAATGGCAGTGATTTGTGCGCGGCGGTCAGGTCGTGCATGTTGAAGCGCTCCCCGTTTGCGGTAAGCCGTCCGTGAAACCTGTGAGCGTAATAGGATGCTATTCCTTCCGTGACCATGAAGAGCTTGCCGAACCCCGGTAACTTATCAACGCTGGCAGGAGAATTACGCTCAGATTGAAGTGTGCTGCAGGCCGGGCTTACATCGGCGACAGGAGTGGCAGGCTGTATTGATGTATAGTTTGCACTTGTTTGACAACCGGCCAGATGTATAAAAAATAACAGGGGAAATAATGAATTAACCGCGAACTTGATTCGTCTATTGTTCATATTGTGTATGTTTAATTGAAGGCACCTCTATTTATTTATTCCACGCTTCAATTGCATCGTTGATCGGTGCTTGAAATCCTCATGTACTCTGTGTACACTCCGGTTTCTGCGCTCCGTCCGCCTCATACTCAAGTCGTTCACGACAATTGATGGAGGTGCCCTTTAGTCCTGGCAGATAGGAACAAATGGTATTTTTATTGAAAAATACCGGAAAATAAGAATCGCCATGTTGCCCAATGTAAGAAAAAAAAGCCGGTTTCCCTTTTTCCACCGATTTTTTACAGTTTTCCAAGTGTAACGGGTCTTACACATTATTGGTTTCATGCTTTTGGGCATTTCTCTTTATTCCGCGATTCAATTAGTAAACTATTGTTTCCTGAATACGGTTATTACAAAAGCAACGTATCTATCACACATTCACACACTTAACAGGAGGAGAGCTGCATGCGTTTGATTCTGATGACTGGAAAAGGAGGGGTAGGGAAGACTTCGATGGCGGCGGCTACAGGGCTTCGTTGTGCGGAAATGGGCTATAAAACGCTGGTACTGAGTACCGATCCCGCACATTCGCTTGCCGACAGCTTTGCAGTGGAAATGGGGCATGAGCCGCGCGAAGTATGCCAAAACCTGTGGGGGGCGGAACTCGACGTTCTCGAAGAGCTTGAGCAGAACTGGGGATCGGTCAAACGCTACATTACCGAGGTTCTGCAGGCGCGGGGCCTTGAAGGTGTTCAGGCGGAGGAACTGGCTATCCTTCCCGGGTCTGATGAAATTTTCGGACTGGTAAGGGTATTCCGGCATCACAAAGAGGGGCATTACGATGTATTGATCATAGATTCCGCCCCTACGGGAACGGCACTGCGGCTGCTGAGCATTCCTGAAGTCACCGGATGGTATATGCGTCGTTTTTACAAGCCTTTGGAAAAGGTTGCAGTAACTCTCCGACCTATCGTTGAACCGATATTCAGGCCGATCGCAGGCTTTTCCCTGCCTGACAAGGAGATGATGGACGTGCCGTACGAGTTTTACCAGAAGATCGAAAGGCTGGGAGAAATTCTGACAGATAACATGGTGACGACTGTCCGGCTTGTTACCAATCCGGAACGCATGGTTATCAACGAGTCTCTCAGGGCGCATGCTTATCTAAGTCTTTACGATATCTCTACAGATCTTATTATCGCCAACAGGATCATTCCCGACGAGGTGACCGATCCTTATTTTCAGTACTGGAAAGAAAATCAGAAGGTATACAGAAACGAGATTTATGAGAACTTCAGCCCGTTGCCGGTCAAGGAGGTTCCACTGTATTCCCGGGAGATATGCGGGCTTGAAACTCTCGCCAAGCTGAAAGATCTGCTTTACGGTGACGAGGACCCATCGCAGGTTTACTATAAAGAGAGTACTATGCGGGTCGAGCAGGTCAAAAACGGCTATACTCTTGAAATATCGTTGCCCGGGATAGAAAAGGACCGGATACAGCTCACCAAGAAAGGGGATGAGCTGAATATCCGTATCGGCAATCACCGGCGAAACCTTGTGCTGCCTCAGGCGCTTGCAACACTGAAAACCGCTGGCGCGGAGATGGACGGTGAGCTGCTGAAAATTGCATTTGAAGAAGAAAATGGACAGAAATCCGGGGAGAAAAGCAAAAAGAGCTAGTGAAAACAAGGTTTTTTATACAAAAAGGTTGATTTTGATTGTTGTTCTTCTTAACATTAATCATATATACCTTGTTTGAATTATTTGATACTTACTATCATGTCGGATCCGTTTGATTCGGAAAGGAGAATGTGAGCACTATGTCTTTTCAGGTTGGAGATCCGGTTATATACAGGAAGCCTAAAACCTCTCCACGGCCAGGGCCGCGCGCGCGGCAAGTATATCCTCTTAAGCATGGCGAGTCTTATCATTACGTAGTCGACAAGTTCTGGAAGGTGGTCGGCGTCAATAATGACGGTACGGTTGATGTTGTTACCCGCACAGGGAAGAAACACCGTCTTGAGATAGATGATCCGAACTTACATAAGGCTCGTTTTCTCAAATACCTGGTTTTCAGGAAAAGGTTCCCCGAACTCGAGAGCGTTTAGGGTTTCCCCACTTACGTAAGGGCACCTCTATTAATTTGTTGCGCGACCCGAATACTTCGTTGGGCGGGGTTAGCAATTAATAGAGGTGCCCTTAATCTTCCCCCTCGCCAACAGGTTCGGAGCCTGTTCTGAGGTGGTGCACGTCGGTGTCGAACCATAGCGGTTTTTCGTTGCGGAGCATGCTCACCACCACCTGAAATTCCGCCGGGTCTTTGAACACCCTGTTTTCAATCAGCTGATTGCTTGAATTGTAGAGTGCGATTCTTCCTTTATGCTCATTCAGGTCCCACCTGCTGTAATAGCTTGCCACAAGTACGTTTGCCATAATTGGTTGAAGTTATGGGCATCTCAATTTGCTGCACGGCCCGAATACTTCGTTGGGCGGGGAGGGGTTGACAATTAATAGAGGTGCCCTTGGTTCTGGATTATTCATCGTCATCAAATTTTGCTCCCCTGAGCACAGCCCAGCCCGACGTTGCCTTTTTTCCGGAAGGAAGCGTGGTTTCTGCGGAAATCAGGGCGTTGTTCAGAATGGTATCGATAAACCTTGCCCCTGTCAGGTTTGCTCCTCTCAGGTCAGCTTTTGTAAGATCGGCGTCGTAAAGATTTACTTTTGAAAGGTTTGCGTTGTTCAGCCGGGCTCCGTAAAGTCTTGCCCCATGAAGTTGCGAGCCTGTAAGGTCGGCTCCGCTCAGATCGGTGTTTTTCATGAACGCACGTTCAAAGTTTGACCCCTGGAGATTTGCTTTTCGGAAAACAGTTTCTTTCAGGCTGGCTCTTACCCATGAAGTGTTGGCAAGATCCGCTCCTGAAAAGTCAGCCTTGTCGAGGTTCGCTCCGTTCATGGTTGAACTTGTCATGTTCACCTCTTTCATGTCGGCTCCTTCAAGACCGGTATCGTCGAGGTTTTCATCCTGAAAATCAGCTTCCATGCCGGGATTGCGCTGTCGAAACGTGTTCCAGGTTTCTACGTCCTGCAAAAGGAGTATTTCAGGGGCATACTCAATCGGAGCTTCCGGTTCGGGAGTTGCAGGGGGGGTATAGGCTACAGGAGTTGGAAGAGGCTCGGCCTTCATGGTAACCGGCGGCTTTTCGGCTTCTTTGACATGTCTCGCACCGTTAAGTGAAGCCCACAGCGAAGTTGCTCTTTTGCCCGATGGAAGAACGGTATTGTTGGAAAGCCTTGCTCCATCCAGTTGAGCTTGTCTAAACAGTTTTACCCCTGTCAGGTTTGCTCCCCTGAAGTCGGCTTTTTTAAGGTTTGCCTCAAAAAAACGGGCATTTTCAAGACAGGCGCCATTAAAGTTTGCTCCTTCGAGGTTTGCAAAACGGAAATCCGTAGAGGAAAGGTTTGCGCCACTGAAGTTTGCTCCTTTTGCATAGGCGTTTTTTAAGTCCGCTTTTGAAAGGTTCGCTCCTTTAAAGTTGCTGTCCCTGAGGTTTGCCCGCTTCAGCTTTGCAAACAGAAGGTTGGCGTTCTGGAGTTTTGCGCCGCAGAGCTTTGCGCCGTTAAGCCGGGCTTTTACCATGCTTGCGTTACTGAAGTCAGCGTTATCGAGATTGGTGTCCTCCAGGTTTGCCTTGTTGAGATCGATTGTTCTGGATGGCTGCCCGGCGCGCATGGTGTTCCAGGCAGTGACGTCCGAAAGAAGTTCTTTGAGAATGACAGGATCAAATCCGAAGGTTGTAGTACAGGCTGGACCGCTCTGCAATGCGAGAAAAAATATCGAAAAAAGAAGCGTTTTTTTCATAGGAGCATAATTGGTGTTATGGAACGCAGGGTATCGTAATAATATATATAACCCGCCGGTCTAATGAGAACCTGTCGTTTCGCGTTGCCTTGGCAGTGACAGTGACAAGTCAAAATTCAAAAGGAAAAAGTCAAAAAGGGGAAAGTTGGCAGTCTTCAGTAGGCTGTTGGCAAGGGGGAAGGTGTTGGAAGAAAATGCGGAGATCGGGGTGCTGGAATGGTCGGTCAAATTCAGGGGGAAATGATCAGATTCTTGAACGGAGCAGAATGAAAGAACCTGCAATGATAAGCAATCCTCCAACCCAGGCCGATGCCGGAGGAATTTCCTGCCAGAAAACGTAGCCGTAAAAGATGGAGAAAATGATGGAAGCGTAGCTTGCCGCAGCGACGACAGGGGCGTAGTCTTTTCTGTAGGCAACGGTCATGAGGTACTGGCCGACGGTGGAAAAAAGCGCTACACCGATAAGAAGAAGCCATTGCTGACCTGTCGGTATGACGAATGAAGGACCTGTCCAGACGGCACTGAGCAGTGCGGTAACAACAAAAAAGTTTGTGACGATTGTCACGGGATCGTCAGTGCGGTTCAGTTTCCTGACAAGTAGATGAGCTATTGCTGAAGCCGAAGCCGCACCAATACTCGCCCAGGCAGCGGGAGCCCATCCTAATGAGGGATCCAGGATGAGAACAACGCCGATCAGCCCGGTTCCGATAGCAAGCCATACTGATTTGCTCGGTTTTTCTCCAACAACCCATGGTGCGAGAATAGCGAGGATGAGAGGCTGCGTTTTCCCGAGAAAGACGCTTTCAGCAAGCGGGATTTTTGTCAGTGCGTAATAAAAGCCGCTGATCGCCAGAAATCCGAACAGGGCGCGCAGGAGAAGCGTTTTCCAGGCTGTGACAATAAGCTTTTTTTTCCGCAGCCAGAGCGTACCGAGAAAAAAAGGAAGCGGCATGATGCTGCGGAATAGAATAATTTCAGGAATAGGCAATGAAGGGCCGATACCTTTGATCATGGCAGCCATTGTTGCGAAACATGCTGAGGCTATAAGCATGAGGGTGACACTCATGGAAAGTCAAAATTCAAAAGTGAAAAGTCAAAACGGCGTTATTGCTTGGTTTTCTAAGTTTGTACTGTTTGCCTTCCGTTTCTCGTGTGAGGTGAAAAAAGCAAAATTTGCAGAGGTTTCATAATTGCCGGGAAGAATATCACGGGAGCTTCCGGTAGAAACGAAATATTTTAGGGTTGTGTTACAGTTGTATAGTTAAGCAGTTAAGCGGGATTTTTGAAGGGAGGGTACGGTCCATGGCAGGAAAAGCAAAGTATAGCGGAAAAGTTTTGGTTGCGGGAGCAACAGGAAGGACAGGAAGATGGGTTGTTTCGCGCCTTCAGCATTACGGGGTACCGGTGAAAGTTCTGGTCCGCTCTGCGGAAAAAGCCAAAGCATTTGGTGATGTTGATACGATTGTAGGAAAAATACAGAATGACGAGGATGTTGCAAAAGCGGTTGCGGGATGCAGCGCTGTGATTTCGGCATTGGGCTCAAGTGAAGTTTTTGGCGAGGCTTCTCCGGGAGAGGTTGACAGGGATGGTGTGATCAGGCTTGTTGATCAGGCAGCAAAGGCCGGCGTGAAGCATTTCGGCCTTGTCAGTTCAATGGCCGTAACCAAATGGTATCACCCGCTGAACCTTTTTGCAGGAATTCTTACCAAGAAGTTTGAAGCCGAAGAGCATCTGAGGAGGGTGTTTGGAAAAGAGGGGCGTTCCTATACAATTGCTCGTCCCGGCGGCTTGAAAGATGGGGAACCGCTGCGGCATGACCTTCATGTTGACCAGGGTGACAGAATGTGGAATGGCTGGATAAACCGTTCAGATGTTGCTGAACTGCTGGTTGTCTCGCTCTGGACTGAAAAGGCAAAAAACAAAACCTTTGAGGTTATCAACGAAGGAGAAGAGGAACACCGGCAGGATGGTCTGGACAAGTATTATGACAGGCTTGCCGGTTAGTACGTTAAGCGCCGACAGCAGGGTTTCGGTTACTGTCAGGGAGGTGGGTGCTGTTTCACTGAAAAGAAAAAGCCTTCCCTGATAAAGAAGGCTTTTCCGGGTAATATACAGGAGGTGTCCTACAGTTTCTTGCCGGGGAGGAGTGATGTTATCATGCCGCCGACGGTATTTGCACCGGACTGTACGACCGACAGGATGCTGTTGCCGACAGATCCGACAGCTTCCGCAACTTTCCATCCTGCGCCGCCTACTGTTTCAATCCCTTTGGTGGCAACGTCCCCGAATGTTTTTATGAGTGTATTGAGTGGTTCGGAAAGCAAATTCAATGAATCGGTCGCTGTTTTGGCTCCGGTTTCAAGAGTTCCGATAAGGGTTTTGTTAATGTTTTCAATGGCCGGCATCAGTGTCTGAATTCCTTTGTCAACAACCTTGATCTGTGTGACGGCAAGGTCTCCAAGGATCTGGATCGTGCTGGAGATGGACTGAGCGACATCGACTTTTCCTTCGTTGGTCATAGCTGCGTTCTCCTTTGATTTGTGGGAGCCTCGATTAGCCTCGTGTTCAAGACATTCAAGGCATAGAGGTTCTCCTTATGGTGATGTAAAGTTGAATTACCCTATAAAGAATAATTTACGAATCATGGGAGTACCCTCAAAAGAAGAACAGGTAAATAGAGGTGCCCTTCATTGATCTATTGCATCCATTAAGCACCGCTGACCTGACAGCTCAACGCTTTTGCCAACTGCGAACTGGATACTTGCCGACTGATTCCCTCTCGTCACTTGTCACTGCTTTTTCGACCCCGAAGCCCGATACCGACCCCGATCTCCGAAAGAGAGAAAATCGGGGTTCGCCGTCGCTATCGGTATCGGGAATCGATCTTCTCTTTTTCCCCCTTGTCACTCGTCACTACTCTCCCGATCTCCGATCAATGATGCAATGCGCAGAATAAATAGAGGTGCCCTGTAGGGAGATCAATTGAAATGAAAACAAAAACGGGGCAGCAAAGCCCCGTTTGTCATAATCATGTAAAGAAAAGTTCTAATCCTTGAAACGCTTATCAACCGGCTTTTCCGGTCTGGCATAACCTGAAACTTCAGGAGACGACCCTTTCAAACCGGCTGACATACCGCTGCCGCCGTAGAGATAGGGGTACGCATTCGAGCCCAGTCTCTTTGTGGTTTTTCCGATGTTTTCCAGTGCGTCGCCTACAACCCACCAGTGACCATCTATAAAGACTTCAAGGAATCTTCCATATGCTTCAGCCCCGTTTACGAAGGCTCCGGAACTTTTGTTCATCATCGTTCCCGTTAAGATTGGGATATTTTACAAAGCTATGCCTTCAATTTAGAGAAATAATACTTGATTAGCAAAGCTTTTGTTTTGTCTTTCTTCCCGCGGTCAACCGTTGCGGGAAGACAGTTTCATGATGCTGTCAACAGACCATGCGACCGCGATGTTTACCATGACGGAGAACGTTATATACCACGTCCAGGCAACACCTGCATATTCCAGCATGAATACCGTTCCCATACCGGCAAGCAGTCCTGCAGTGAGGCTGAAGGCACGAAACTGTCTGCCGCTTTTGGAAAGGAGAAAAAGACCGAGCAATCCTCCGTAGGTGAAAGAGCCAATTTTAAGACCCAGCACGACAATCGCGCTGTTGCTTTCGTCAAGCACCAGGGCTATGCCGATAAGCACCACAGCCCATCCAAAGCTGATGAGCCTTGACCGGTTCAGTGAAACTTTTCCGCCCAGCAAGTCGGTTACCGTCGATGATGCAAGGGAGTTGATCGAAGAGCTGAGGGTGGACATGGCTGCCGAAAGAACGCCAGCAAGCAGCAATCCTTTCAGGCCGGCAGGAAGGTGGTTGACAATGAAAGAGGCGAACTCACGGTCTTTTTCAATCTGTACGTCTCCGAGGAAAAGATAGATCAGCGAGCCTGCAAGCAGGAATACTGTAAATTGTATGAAAACAAAAACACCGCTACCGATCATGGCCTTTCTGCCGGAGGCAAGGTTTTTGCAGCCGAGCACCCGCTGAACCAACATATAATCCACGCCGTGTGAACCAAGTGAAAGGAGTATTCCCCCTGTAAGGGCGCTGAGGAAAGCCCAGGGCTCTGAAAAAAGCCGCCAGTCATTATTGATAACCTTCAGTTTTCCCCCGTCGGCAAGGGTTGCGAAAGCCTCGGGCAATCCTATGTTGAGATTCGCCACGATAAACACGATGGTAATGATCCCGCCGAAGAGGTAAAGGACGAACTGGATGCTGTCAAGCCAGACGATTGTGCGTATTCCTCCGGAAAGCGTATAGGTGAGAGTAACGATACCGATGATGAGCACTGAAGTGGACAGGGGCCATCCGGTAACCGCTTCGACAACGACGGCGGTTGCAAGGAACCTTACCCCGTCGGCCAGGATCCTGGTTACCAGAAACACTGTCGAGGCAAGCTTCTGCATATGAGGGCCGAAACGGTTTCCGATCACTTCGTAAATAGAGTTGACACCTTGACGGAAATAAACCGGAAGCAAAACCGCGCTCACAAGCATTCTGCCAATAATGTAGCCGAAAGCAAGCTGCAGGAAAGTCCAGTCTCCCCGGAAAGCGATGCCCGGAACGCTGACAAAGGTGAGAACTGAGGTTTCGGTCGCAACGATCGAAAACATGGCGACTATCCATGGAATAGTGCGCCCGCCGAGAAAGTAGTCTCCGGTTGTGCGATTGGTCCGGCCCTGCCAAATCCCGTAACCGGCCATTGCAACCAGGAAGCATATAATGATGGTCAGGTCAAGAGGCTGCATGCTCTGTATTTTTCAGGGAAACGCTGGTTAATGGTACATATGATAGTCCTGCTTGAAGGACAGGAATTCATCCTCATCCGCCGTCCATGATTCCCTGATCTCTTCGAGCGGACGCTTGTCTTCAATCATGGCTCTCAGGGTGCCGCCGCCGCATAAAAGGTCGAAAGCAGGGTATCTGTTGTTGAATTCGTAAACCTCGCGTAGAAAGCGAAACTTACCGGGGTAGAGCTCATAAAGGGCCTTCGTCAGTGCTATGCCTGTAGCAAAGGGGTGGAACATGTCGGGATCGGTAACGTGGAGGAACAGCGCCCCCGCAACTTCGCCGGCATATTTGTGAAATGAAGGCTTGAAGTATGTCGGGCGGAACAATACGTCTTCAATGCCGAAAGAGGCGAGCGTGGCAGCCAGGGTGTCCGGTTCGATGAACGGGGCGCCGAAATGGAGGAACGGGGTTGTTGTGCCTCTTCCTTCGGAAATATTGAGTCCTTCAAAAAGACACATGCCGGGGTAAACAAGGGCGGTTTCCCAGTTAGGCATGTTCGGTGAGGGCACTACCCAGTGAAGCCCTGTTTGCGGGAAATGCAGGGAGCGTTTCCAGCCCTGCATGGCAACAACACCGAGCTTGATATCCAGTTTTTTATGGTCGAGGTACAAGTTGGCCAATTCTCCCGGGGTCATACCATGACGGGGAGGCACCGGGAGTATTCCTACAAATGAACGATAAGCGGGATCAGGCAGGGGACCCTCAACAGTTTGTCCGTTGAGCGGATTCGGCCGGTCAAGCACCAGAATTTCAATATTCCGGCCGCTTATGGCTTCCATGAAAAGAGCCAGGGTGTTGATGTACGTATAGTACCGTGATCCTATATCCTGTATGTCGAAGATAACCAGATCGATATCCTGCAAGAACCTTTCATCGGGCAGAAGGGTGTCGGCCGAATCTCCGTAAAGACTGATGACATCGCAGTGGATGTGCGGTTGACCGGTTACAGCAACCTGGTCCTGTTCTGTCGAGAAGAGACCGTGTTCCGGTGAAAAAATCCTTTTCAGAGCGATACCCTGTTTTTGCAGCTCCAGCCAGGAATATTTCAGGTCGAGGGTAACCGATGTTTGATTGGCGATCAACGCGATGTTCCGGTTCTTCAGGCGGCTCGTATCCTGAAGTAGCATGTCAAGACCGCTTACTACCATGTAAAGAGTGAGGGATGTTGAATTGTTGATTTGTCGGGTTACATACGTTTTGTGCCGGCAGTTTGTTTGCAAAACAGGTCTGGGCACTGAAAACCCTGTTGTCCTGGCTCGTCAATAGTATAGGTATAAAATTGTTCAATCCGCAGAAAGCATGCCTCCGGGAAAAGCGATCGCCCTTTGTATGAAGGTCTCTTTTTCTATGACGGTCCCCGGCAGCAATACGGAATGTTCAATACAGGCGCCGTCTTCAATACGGCAATCCCTGCCGACTACCGATTCACGAACGGTTGCCCCTTGGCTGATTACGGCGGTTGATGAATGCGTGTGCGGGCGAATGCCTGTCTGCCGGTTTATCCGTTTACCGAAGGCCAGGATGTTATGCTGGTTTGCAATGTTTGCTTTCCACAAATTTTGCGGCGTACCGATATCCTTCCAGAATCCTTCGTGCCGGAGGTAACCAAGACTTTCGTCTGTAATAAGTCCTGTAAATCCGGTATCGACAATGCTTGAAAACTCCGCGGAAAGGTAACGGAAAATGGACGGGCTGAGAACAGCAGCTCCTGCATAAATATACTGTGATCGTAATCCCGTATCTCGCATGTTGTTGAAATCCCGTACTTTTCCCTCGTGAATGCCGACATCACCGATTGTTTCTGCCTCAGGTGTTTCAAACAACATGAGTGTGCCGGAGTTCCCGGAGCTTCTATGGCGGTCGATAAACGTTTTCAGGTCGAAATCTGCAATGATGTCACTGTTGATAAGCAGAAAGGGTTCGTCGCTGAGCAGGTTTTCACAGCGTTTAAGTCCTCCGCCGGTGCCGAGGATAGTTGTTTCCTCTGAAATACGAATATCCATGCCGAAGTTGTTGTTTTCGGAAAAGAAGCCGCGAATGCGTTCGGCATGGTAATGAACATTGCAGATTACCGTATCGATTCCTGCTTCCTTGAGCAGTGCAAGGGTATAAGAGATGCAGGGAACATTAAGCACCGTAATGAGGGGTTTTGGTATGCGATCCGTTACTGGCCTGAGGCGTGTGCCGAACCCTGCGGCAAGGATAAACGCTTTCATGGTTTCGGTTTTGCCAGGATGTTCAGGACGATCTCCCCGGACTTTGCAAGCTCGGCACGCCTGTTGATGTAGCCGGGAAGATATGCGAGTGTCGGAGATATGTACTGCTCAAATTCTTTTTTCCCCAGATTGTATGCCTGATTGAAATATGTTCCGAGAGCCTTTATGTTTCTCTGAAATGCCACGATATCGAACAAATAAAGATATTCATCGTAGCTCATTGTCGTGAGTTTTTTTTCACGGAGCTGGTGGTAGTGGTAGTGCTGCATCTCCGAGACGAAATTCCATTCGAGAGTAACATAGGAATCCCTGAGCAGGGACGCCGCATCATATTGAGGCAGGCCCATGCGGGCATCCTGAAAATCGATAATCACAGGGTTGCCGTTCGCGATGAGGATGTTTCTGCTGTGATAATCCCGGTGGTTCAGTACAAAATGTTCCGGACGGAGTAGCAGCTGCGTGATGGCCCGGAATTCTTCGTACAAGGTGCCGGTGATTTTTTCCGAAAAACGGTTTGAAGATACGTATCGCGGAGCATGATCAAGAAAAAATGCAAACTCAAACATGAGTTTTGTTTCATCAAACGACCTGTTGAACGGCAGTTTCCGGCTTTTGGCCTTTATGGATTGGATAGCTACCATAATATCGATGGCTTTTCTGTAGAGGTCTGCCGCGTTTGCAGGAGCTTTTGACAAGGCGTCCTGCAACATGGTGTTGCCGCAATCTTCCATCAGAATCGCGCCATGATTTTTATCGCTCCCGATGATGGCCGGCACCGGGACCGAGCAGGCTGAAAAGAGATGCTGTATGACAAGAAACGGGTACTGATCGGTCGAGTAGGCGGTAAAGTCTCTGTCGATGCAAAGCACCCAGGTGTTATCGGGTGAAAAAACCCTGAAATATTTCCTGGATGAAGCGTCTCCTGCAATGGGTTCTGTGCGGATCTTCTTGAGTTCCGGGCCTGAAAAAAAGAAGTGGAGATATTGTTGCGGGAAAAGCATGAACATCGCGCAGAGTGTACGGGAATAGAGGTACCCTAAAAAAAAGCACCTTATGCAGCAAGGCATAAGGTGCTGTGTGTTTCCGGTAGAATTATCTTACTTGGAACCACCGCCGATGGTTGATGAGACATTCTGCAATACCTGATTAACGGTATTTGCCATATTGCCCACCATATCCGTCATGGTTTTGCCGAGAGGCCCGACCATGTCAGATACGGTCTTGAGACCGTTGTTAAGAACTTCAATCTGCTGCTGGCCGAGTTTTGCAAAGGTGTCCATGAGGCCGGAGATTGCACCTGCTAAATCGTTGTTTGATCCGTTTGACATGATGTTTAATGGTTTTAGTTGGAAAGAAGAATCGAGAAAAGAAAAGCCTGATCGTTTATTTCCGGTGCCTGCTGCAGAACAGAGCTCGACCCCGGCAAAAGATTATTTTTCTAAAATTTAAAACATTTTCGAAAGTTACGCAAACACAAAATCTCAGGATTTTTCAGCTCATTTTACTCATATCCTGCTTTTTTGGCTTGCCGATAAACTTGTTGATGAGCATGACGACGAGTATGCCTGAAACAAAAAACACAGCAGGCGCAATTATGGTGGTATACTTGGCGATAAACTCCATGATGGTGATGATTTTTTAGGGGTGCCGATTCATTTAGTAAATATTCAGTTTACTTGAACGTCTGAGTCCATGTTCGGTCTCAAAGGTTTGCAGCAGTTCCTGAAGGTTTTTTCTGAATGCGAAGCTTGTGACAAAATTCATGAGCGGATGAGGGTTGTGGGTAATCCTGTTGATGATGTTTTTCCAGGAGTAAGCATGGTAGTATGTTTGCATGAACTTGTACTGGAACTCTACGGGATCGTAATGCGGTGAACGAATCACAACGTTTATAGCATTGTACTTTTCCCAATCTTCATCGGTAATCAGCCCCTTTTCCTTGTACTCATTATACATGCTCGTTCCCGGATACGGGGTGATGATCTGCATGATGGGCATGAAAATATTGTTTTTGCTGATAAACCGTACCAGATCTTCCATGTCCTCAAAGCTGTCAAGGTTTGGATTGATGAGAAAGTTGCCCTGAACGTTCAGCCCGGCTTTCCGGCACCGATCTATCGTCGCGATGATTTTTTCCGGGGAATTTACGTGCGACTTGTTATATGCTTCAAGGTTGCTTTTCTTGATGGATTCTATTCCGACCAGTGCCATAAAACAACCCGCATCGACAAGTTTTTTTACCGTTTCATCATCTTCAAGAAAGTTCATGCTTAAAAAGACACTGAACATGATGTCACACTCCTTGAGCATGTCGAGCGCTTGCCAGAGACGTTTTTTATTGATGCCCAGGTTTTCGTCGCACAGCATGAACCAAGGTTTCGACGATGTGCCGTTTTTCTTGAAGAAGGTTTCTTTGGCGGCTTCTATCTGGGCCTTGAGAGCCTCCGGCTTCTGGGTTCTGTAAAGCTTTCCGGTAAAATTCGGGGTTACGCAGAACGAACAGTTGTAAGGGCAGCCCCTGGTGATGTAGATGGGTATGGATTTTGTGGTATCGACCTTTTCCCGCAAGGATGCTTTGGCTATTCTCCTGTAGTCAAGAGGGGCTATCTCTTTGACGGGTGGAAAGTCTTTTGCGTTATAAGACGGTTTTAAACGGTTGCTTGCGGCATCCTCCAGAACCGTGTTCCAAAGATTTTCCGCTTCACCGCAGACAATGGTATCGGCATGCTGCGCTGCCTCATCTGGATTGAACGATGTATGAATGCCTCCAAGGATTACCCTTTTGCCCTTTTTCCTGAAGCTGTCCGCTATTTCATACGCACGTGTTGCATCAATCGTCCGTGTAGTGATGCCTACAAGGTCATGGTCTCCATTGTAATTGACAGAGTCGCCGAAGTGCTCATCGATGATTTCAACGTCGTGTTCAGGCGGTGTGAGGCTTACCAGCACCCCCAGAGCCATGTGAAACAGCGGTTTCTGGTTGGATTTGGAATCCTTTTTACCTTTCGGTGCCACCAACAGGATTTTGAGAGGTTTTACCATCGTATCCGAGGAGCCTGCTGACGTAAACATTGCCTTGAAAAACTGATTTTTGGCTTAGCGTATTACTCGGGTATACGTGCCAGCCCGATGTGAATGATACATGCTGAACAAGGCCGGTCTGCCATCGGCAGGCCTGCTTGACCTATATTATAGCAAAAACGGGAAGATAAAAGCAATGCTTCGCGGGAGAATTGCCGGGAATGGGAACCCCGCCTGACCGGTTTCTGAAAAGCAGGGTTTCAGCGTCACAATTTTATTTATATATTCTTGGCTTCACGGAACCGGAGTGTACAAAGAGTACATGAGGATTTTGAGCACCGCCCGACGAGGAAATCGGGGCGCGTAGCAAATTGATAGAGATGCCGTCGCTCGCGGCAATGTACGCAGAAGCTCCCTTTAACTATTAGCCAAGATACACAGGATCATGCCTTGCTATACTCCCGAGCAGCTGGTGAAGCGTAATGCTTCCGTATGGACTGACGTTCAGCTTATTCTTGCCCCGATTCAGTTCATTGTTTTTCTGGTGGGGGTTGCCGTGACATTTCTTTACATGCAGGACAACCAGATTTTCAGTTTTTACTGGGTAAGTGTGGCTATCCTTTTCAAGACCCTGTTTTTCGGCCTTCTCCTGTTTACCGGCGCATATTTTGAAAAGGAGCTTTTTAACAAATGGATTTATGGAAAAGAGTTTTTCTGGGAGGATGTCGGCAGCACGGTGGCCGCGATTTTCCACCTCCTCTATTTTGTCATGGCATATATGGGGTTTTCCGAGGATGTTCTGATCTGGGAGGCTTTTCTTGCATACTTTACTTATGTGGTTAACGCCCTGCAATACCTTACCAGGATAATTCTTGAGAAGATCAATGAACGCCGTCTGAAAATGGAAGGAGTGATTTAAGGTTTGTTGGTCTGCGTCGTTAAATTGTAAAAGCTTATCCGTTATGCTGAAAGGCAGTTTTAAAAGTTTGTGGAACAGAGCTGTACTGTTTGTTGGCGGTGTGTGGCTGGTTCTGGTTTTCCTTGTTTGGGAAACGAACCAGTTGGCCACAGCGCTGGATCGTCAGATTTTTCTGGCGGTTGTTGTCTGTGGTTTCCTGTTTACTTACCTTTCGGGTTTTGTCATTGAAGCGCGGCATAAAAAGAAACAGGCCGGCAGGTGATGTGCCGCAGCAAGCCTGGCGGTTTTTTGATGTCATCTCGCGCGCACGTGTACCTTTTTTACGATTCACCCCCTCGCGCTGCTTGATCCTCCTTGGGTAGCGATTGCGGCATCAGAGCAGCAGAGGTCCGACTGTATTTTGCAGAGCATGCTGTCCGTAGCGTGCTGCATGATCTGCGACATTATGGTTTCGGTCATGAACTTCAGCACCATTTCAGGCATCAGATTCAAAGGGAAAGATAGTTTGAAATCCAGTGTAATGTTGGTTTCAAAATGAACCGATGTTTTGTTGTCGGGATGATGCAGCAGGCAGATTTCCGCGTCGGCCGCTCCGATAAAGGTGTTGTTGTTGGTGATAGTGATGTCGGGAGCTGAGTCGGCAGCTTTCCAGCGTATCAGTTTTCCGCCGTGGTCTTCATGTATCGCTTTACCGTTGATCTCTGCACACCTTGCTAAGGTCGCGCTGCCGGGCGGGAGGTGTTCTATGTCCTGCTGCACGAAAAAAAGTGCTACAATAGGATTGTTTCTCGGGTCTTCTACCTCGAATGTCCATTGAAAGATATCCAGGTCCGCGTGGTAATCGATGTTTTTGCAGTAAGGATTGCATTTAAGGATTCGTAGGTGATCTGAAAAATAAACTGTAGAATCCTGCAGGCAGGATTCCAGCACGGCATGCGCTTTGCTTTTTCCAACAACTTCCATAATTATAACTTATAGGCGCCTTAAAAAATGGTTTGTTTGCCCGGTCTCTGCTTCGCGTTATACTCGCGGCTGTTTTGTGCTACAAGCAATCGCTCGGCATAGGTTACTGTCAGAAGCTTCTTTTATGAAATCTCTGACAGCTTTGATAAACGTTTTACGCCCTTCAACAGTTCCGTTTTTATAAACCTGTTTGCTTCCTTGAAGAATTAAGGGAGCCTCTATGCAGGTACCCTTAACCTGAATAATTCACCAAAGGAAGAAAAAAACTTAATCGGAAATCGGGGTCGGTATCGGGTTTCGGGATCGAAAGGGAATCAGTTGGCAGTTTTCAGTAGGCAGTTGGCTAAGGGGAATCAGCATGCGGTCTCCAGTTGGCAGTGGGCAAAGGAAGAAAAGGAGTTAGGGAAAAGATCGATTCCCGATCCCGATAGCGACGGCGAACCCCGAAAGAAGAACAATCGGGGGTCGGGTGTTTGAACTCTCATGAATTATTCAGGTTAAGTTGGTCGGATTTCCATTGTTGTGCAAACAAAAGTTTTTTTGTATACTTTATACCCATACGGGGTATAGGTATTTTTGGATAAAGGCCCTAAAGATTCCGGGAAAACAGTTATGGATGATATTGTCACAAGATTGAAGAAGGTCAACGGGCAGATCAAGGGGCTTGTCAGGATGATCGAGCAGCGTGAACATTGTGAAAAGGTTATTGTCCAGTTTCAGGCTGCAAAGGCTGCACTGGACAAAACCTATTCTCTGGTGTTGAACAGCAGTCTCCAAGAATGTTTGAGCGAACGTGACGCAGAAAATATGGAGAGAATTCTGAAGCTGATTTCCAAAAAGTAGGCTGCTGGTTCAGGTATCAAATCAGGTAAACTCATAATATGGTAGAGGGTGCTATGAAGCTTGTCAAAGGGTTTCCAGGGTATATGCTGGTGCTGGTTCTGCTTTTTCCGTTTACCGCTGGTGCGGAGGAAGTCATGAGGATCTCTGTTGACCAGGCTCTTGAAATGGCAAGGGAGAACAATTATACGCTTAAAGCTGCGAAAGCGAGAGTGGACCGGGCAGAAGCCAGGTATGTACAGAGCAGGAAAGCTTTCCTGCCGGAAATAACGCTTTCCGAAACGTTTGTCACGACGGATGATCCTGCGGCGGTCTTTACCTACAAGCTTCGTCAGGGGATTATAGACCCTGCAGCGGATTTCAGCGCAGGTGCATTGAACGATCCCGATGATATCTCGAATTTTCAGTTGGGCATCGAGGTACGGCAGCCGGTTTTCAACAGGGATGCATTTATCGGCCGATCGGCCGCTTCAGCAGCAAGAGAGTCCCAGGAGCACATGCTGAGGAGGACAGGTGACTCCATTGCGTTTGAGGTTAAAAAAGCCTACTACGGGCTTGTGCTTGCCCGGAAAAACCTTGGTGCTATCAACCGTTCAATCCGCGTCATGAAGGTGCATGACCGTGAAGCAAGGGATGCTTTTAAGAAAGGTCTGATTACCAAATCCGACAAGTTATCGACGGCCGTGCGTCTTGCCGAGCTTGCCGAGCGGAAAATGCTGATCGAAGATGAAATAACGTCGGCAAAAGATGGTTTGCGGTTCTTGCTTCTTCTGGGCAGCGATGTTGATATCGTACCTGTCGACGGGCTTGAAACCAGCGATGTTGTCATCCCGGAAGATGAGCCAGCCGTGCCGGAAGATAGAGCGGATCTGGAAGCTCTTGAGGCTTATGCGGAGGCTGCGGGTTATCGGCATGATATGGCGAAAGCAAAACAACTGCCGCGCCTGAACGCGTTTCTTCAGAGAAACTGGAATGATGATGATTTCCCCGGTCTGGGGGAGACCAACTGGGCTCTCGGCATCAACATGGAGTGGACTATTTTTGATGGTTATGCGACTATCGGCAGGGTTCAGGAAACCAGGGCCGGGGAAATGGAGGCCCGTTACAATTATGAGGAGGCGAAAGACAAGGGACTGTATGAAATTCGCAGGGCCTATCGTATGCTGCATACCGCAAAGTCGAGGATCGAGGTTGCAGAGCAGTCCCTGAGAGAGGCGAAGGTCAGTCTTGATTTTATCGGTGACCGGTACCGTTCGGGACTTGCGATGACCTTTGAACTGCTTGGCAGGGAACAGGCCTACACCTACGCCCAGATGCGTCTGAACAAAGCCAGGTATGACCTCATCATGGCTAAACATGAGCTGGATTATTACAGCGGGAGATAACCGGAAGATCAAAAATCACATCGTATCATGAAATATGGAGCATTTGTTGTATGCATAAACTTTTTTCTGCTGTTGACAGGTTGCGGCGGCGATAAGTCCGAAACAGCGACAGTTGCCGTTCAGCCTGAGGTCATGGAGGTGGAGGCTATCGCTGCTGTAAAAGTCGTAACGGCAAGTGACGGCCGCCCCGTTTTCGTAATCCCTTTGGTGTCTGTCTTTATGCGGGGACAGCTCGAAGGGGTTCAGGTTGCAGCAGAAGACGGTATTGTTTCGATCAGATGGATACGGACCGGAAACATTTCCGGAGAGAGTGTCGAGGTTCTCAGCGGCCTCGAAGAGGGTGAAAAAGTCGTTGCGCCGTATGACAGGGATGTTCGGGAAGGGTTTCAGGTAACAGTCAAGCAGTAAAGGAGGGGTGTGCCGATGAGGGAAGGTCTTGCGGGAGTGTTTGCGAAGCTGTTCATTAATTCAAAGCTGACTCCCCTGCTGATGGCCAGTGCACTGCTTGTAGGGGTGCTGGCAACGTTCATGACTCCCCGTGAGGAGGAACCGCAGATTTCCGTTCCGCTGGTTGATCTTTATTTCAGTTATCCCGGCGGCAGCGCAAAAGAAGTCAAAGAGCGGGTAGCGAAGCCCGTAGAAAAGTATCTGACGGAAATAGAGGGGGTCGATTATGTTTATTCGACCTCACGGAAAGATTTCGCACTGGTTACGGTTCGTTATAACGTCGGTGACGATACTGAGGAGAGCATGGTAAAGCTCTGGGCAACCATTATGAAAAATATGGACAAGATGCCCAGGGGGATGCAGTTTCCTCTTGTCAAAAAGGTGACGATTGACGATGTGCCGGTGCTGGCCCTCACTTTCTGGAGCGATAGCTACGGCCCGTACCAGCTCAGGAGAGTTGCTGCACAGGTTGCCGACGAACTCAAAAAAATCGACAATATCGGCGATGTCAACCTTAACGGAGGCCTGAAGCGTCAACTGAGGATTGTACTCGACAAGGACGAGCTTGCGCGTTACAGGATTACCCCGCTGCAAATAGCTCAACAGGTCAGGGCATCTAACAGCCAGGTAACAGCAGGCACCTTCCCGCAGATGAACAAGGAGTTTACGGTTAAAACCGGCAGGTTTCTCAAAACAGCCGAGGATGTCAGAAATGTCGTTGTCGGTATATACAATTCGGAGCCGGTTTACCTGAAAGATGTCGCGGAGATAATCGACGGCCCCGAGGAAGTGGAAAACTATACGTTCTTCGGTTATGGAGCCGCCATGCATGACACTGAAATGCAGGGTGAATATCCGGCTGTAACACTCACGGTTGCGAAGCGTAAAGGGACTGACGCAACGGCTCTTGCGAACAAGGTGCTTGAAAAGGTCGAGTCCCTGAAAGGATCTGTCGTTACGTCGGGAATTAGTGTCACCGAGACCAGGAACTATGGTGAGACCGCCTCGGAAAAGGTGTTTACGCTTCTTGAACATCTTATCGGCGCTGTTATCGCGGTTACCATTGTTGTCGGTCTTTTCCTTGGCTGGCGGGGCGGTCTGGTGGTGTTCGCATCCGTGCCGATAACGTTCGCACTGACACTCCTGGTGTACTATCTCTTTGATTACACCCTTAACAGGGTAACCCTTTTCGCCCTGATTTTTGTAACCGGTATCGTGGTGGATGACTCTATCATCATCGCGGAAAATATCCACCGGCATTTTTCGATGCGCAGGATGCCGAAGCTGCAGGCGGCAATAGCGGCGATCAACGAGGTAGGAAACCCGACAATTCTGGCCACGTTTACGGTGATAGCCTCCGTGCTGCCGATGGTGTTTGTCTCCGGTCTCATGGGGCCTTATATGAGTCCCATGCCGATAGGGGCTTCGCTTGCCATGATCTTCTCGCTTTTCGTGGCGCTTATAGGTACTCCCTGGCTTGCGTTCCGTTTGCTCAAAGCTGAAAAAGGACATTCGGGGGAATACGATATCCGAAAGTCTGTCTATTACAGGGTATATGACAAAACACTTGCTCCGCTGCTAAGCAGCTGGTGGAAAGCCGCTATTGCGTTTGTGTTTGTTGGGTTGCTCCTGTTTGGTTCAATCAGTATGATACCACTGAAAATGGTTCAGCTTAAAATGCTGCCGTTCGACAACAAAAGTGAGTTCCAGGTCATTGTTGATATGCCGGAGGGAACGACGCTCGAACAAACGGCAAGGGCAACCAAGGATATTGTATCATATCTGAAAACCGTGCAGGAAGTCAAGGACTATCAGTACTATGTCGGCACGTCTGCCCCGATAAATTTCAACGGCCTGGTTCGTCACTACTATCTCCGGCAAGGCAACAACATGGCCGATATCCAGGTAAACCTCGTGCACAAAGGTGAGCGCAGCGATCAGAGTCACGATATTGCCAAACGCGTCAGGCCGAAAGTGCAGGAGATTGCTGTGAAATATGACGCAAACGCCAAAGTTGTAGAAGTGCCGCCCGGTCCGCCGGTGCTCTCAACCATCGTCGCGGAGATCTATGGCCCCGATCAGGAACAGCAGATCGCCCTTGCCCGGAACATCATGGCAGTCATGGAAGACACTCCCGGCGTGGTTGATATCGACTGGATGGTCGAAGATGACCAGAAAGTGTATACCATGGTGGTTGACAAGGAAAAGGCGGCATTCAGGGGGATTACCACCGAGCAGATTACCAATACCCTGCGCATGGCACTGAATGGTTCCGAAGTGGGGCTGCTGCATACCGATACCGAGCTTGAACCTGTCGGGCTTGAGCTGCGGCTCCCGATTCCGGCAAGGGCGTCGATCCTTGACCTGTCTGAGATTTTCGTAAAATCACAGGGAATGAACTCGCTGACAACAAGGCTTCCTGCCGGTGAGATGATTCCTCTGTCCGAGCTTGTTTCCATCGAGGAAACTGTCGAGGACAAGAGCATCTATCGCAAAGACCTTAAGAATGTAGTTTATGTAACCGCAGATGTTGCCGGTGTCACTGAAAGTCCGGTGTATGCCATGCTTGAAATGGACCGGCGTATCAAGGAGCTTGAAATGCCGGGAGGGTACAGGATCTCTCCGCTGTATACGGCACCGCCGTTTACCGAAGATAAACTGGCAATGAAATGGGATGGCGAATGGCAGATAACTTTCGAAGTGTTCAGGGATCTTGGAGCGGCGTTTGCTGTGGTGCTGGTGATAATATATCTTCTCATTGTCGGCTGGTTCCAGTCATTCAGGACCCCGCTGGTTATGATGGTCGCTATTCCTCTCAGCCTGGTCGGTATCATTCCCGGGCACTTCATTCACGGAGCGTTTTTTACCGCCACCAGTATGATAGGCATGATCGCGCTTGCCGGTATCATGGTAAGAAATTCCGTGTTGATTATCGACTTTATCCAGTTGAGGGTGCAGGAGGGTGTCGAGCTGAAACAAGCCGTGATCGAATCGGCAGCGGTTCGTACGCGACCAATTCTTCTGACGGCAGGTACGGTGGTTATCGGCGCAATCGTGATCTTGTTCGATCCGATCTTCCAGGGCCTTGCAATCTCACTGATGTGGGGCGCGCTGCTTTCGACAATTCTGACGCTTGGTGTGGTACCCCTGACCTATTACCTTGTTGAAAACAAACAGAGGGGCGGCAAGCCGGAACCGGATAGCGGTTCTCAGTAGGGCAGCTGGCAAAAGAATAGTGACAAGTAAACAAGTGACGAGTGGCAAGGGGGGAGAAAAAGAGTTAGGGAAAAGAAAAGATCGATACCGATTCCGATTCCGACGGCGAACCCCGAAAGAGGAGTCAGTTGGCAAGTAGGCAAGGAAAGATGAGGGTTGAACTAACTTGTCACTCGTCACCGGTCACTTGTCACTTTTAAAGATCGGCAGTAGTTTTATTAACTTACTTATCCCGTAAGACAATGAAATTTCTTGCGATAATGGGGCATGAAGAAACCCGTCCCCAGGTTCGGGAGCTCTTCAAAAGGTTTGAGGTGCTGATGTTCAGCAACATGTCCATCAAAGGTTGTTACTGCGACAAAGGGTTCACGGGAGAGGCATGGTGGCCGGTTGACGAGGGGATTGGCTCTTATTCCTCCCTGTGTTTTGCGATTCTCGAGGATGAAAAAGCCGAGCAGATTATTGAAGAGCTTGAAAAACAGCCCATCGCGGTCGAGCCGGAGTTCCCGGCAAGGGCTTTTTTAATGAATGTAGAAAAAATGGTCTGATACCATGTACCTGAAACAGTTCCGAACAGGGGGCGACCGGAACTTCGGATATCTGGTTGCCGATGAGCAGAACGGACAGGCTTTTGTCGTTGATCCGTCAAACAATCCGGCGATGATCGTCAAAGATGCCCGTGAGCAGGGTTTCACTATCCGGTATGTCTTTTGTACCCACGGCCATTACGACCATACAAACGGCAATGACGAAATCGCCCGGCTGACCGGACGTGCTCCGCTGCTGTATGGATCGGTTTGCCCCGATACGGGCATCAGGGTGGAGGACGGCTCGGTTTTTCCTCTCGGGGACCTCGAGGTTCGCATCATCCACACGCCCGGTCACACCACCGATTCCATGTGCCTTTACGCTGATGATGCCCTGTTTACCGGTGATACGCTTTTTGTCGGCAAGGTCGGCGGCACCGGTTTCGGAGCGGATGCCGAAGAGGAGTTCCACTCTCTCCATGAAAAACTCATGACCCTTCCTGAAAACACAAGAGTGTTCCCCGGCCACGATTACGGAGCCGCGCCGCAGTCTACTGTCGGCGAGGAAAAGAAGACCAATCCGTTTCTGATTCAGCCGGACCTCGAGACATTTATTGACCTGAAGCGTAACTGGGCGGCATACAAGAAAACGCACGGGATAGCGTGAGGCATCACGATTAATTTATTCCGCGCCATGGTTTCATCGTTGACCAGTGCTCGAAATCCTCATGTACTTGTATGTACACTCCGGTTTCTGCGCGCTGTTCGCCTTGAGCTCAAGCCGCTCATAGACAATTAATCGAGATGCCCTTAAATCAGGGAATCTGCGCTTTACAAGCTTGATGTCCTTAATGCGGCACGGTCACTGGAAGATTTACAATCTCCTCCAGGTAATCGATTGGAGGTATTGAAAGGCGATTTTGCAGGTTTCCATAGCATTCGTATCAACAATCAATGGCGCATCGTGTTCAAGTGGAAAGCTTCGACTGTTCCTTCATAAACCAAAGAAACATGTTCGGCCACTGGTGACGGCCGGCACGTAACAATGCCGTTACCGCGGAAGCATTTTTCGTTCAGTGTGTTTACTACAAATGCTCCAGTTACGGCTGGTGTTTGGCAGCGAGTCCGGATGCAGAAAGAGGGGGGATAGATGACTTTTCTCCCTTCCGGTTGTGAAGATTTATGATTTTTTTGTACATTGATTGTTCATGCCCGTTAACGGGAAAAGGCTTTCCTGCCTTTTTTTAATAATAAATGCATATATAAGCACAAACTTATTTACTTATATAGTAACCAAGGAATCATACATCTTTATTAACCAGAGGTTTATCGATATGGATCAGCTTGTAAAGTTACGCACACTACCTGTTTCTGCCCTTATGCAGAAGGATTTTCATACCATTAAGGGCAGCTGCACTGTTGCGGAAGCGATTCAGTTAATGAAAGAAAACAGCCAGAGCGGACTTATTGTAGAGCCCAGAAACGAGGATGACTGCTATGGTGTCGTGACCGAAAAAGACATTCTCGAGAAAGTTATCGATCCAGGAGAAGACGTTCATCGTGATCCATGGAACACCCCTGTTTTCCAGATAATGAGCAAGCCTTTGATAAGCATCAACCCCAGTCTGAGGATCAAGTATGCGCTGCGTCTCATGAAGCGGACCAATGTCCGCCGCCTGACAGTCATGGATCATGACAAGGTAGTGGGTGTGCTTAACATGAGTGATGTCCTCCACGCCGTTGAGGAGTTGCCTGCCCACGATGACAATGTTGCATTATAGCCTGCCGGTATTGCTGGATTTAGCTTCGTTTTAACGTATTTGTGATCCATAGAAAAACGGGCCTCGCGCATGCAGGCCTGCATAACCACTGAAGCTGCGGTGGCGCAGTTCGCAGAAGGAGATTAAGGTGTATGAAGCCATTTGATATCGTTGTTGTCGGCGGCGGCGGCTCCGGGTTATATGCGGCCATGGAAGCCATGAAAACCAACCCTTCACTCAATATCGCCGTATTGTCGAAAGTCTATCCCAACCGCTCGCATACATCCGCCGCGCAGGGTGGAGCAAACGCCGCTCTGGCGAACAAGGCAAAGGACGACACGGTCGAGATGCATATTTTCGATACCATCAAGGGCAGCGATTACCTTGCTGACCAGGATGCGGTCGAGGTGCTGTGCTCCGAAGCTCCGAAAATTATCAGGGAACTCGACAACATCGGAACGCCCTGGTCGAGGATGGGCGACAAAACCATTGCACAGCGCCCTTTCGGCGGCGCCGGCCGGCCCCGGTGCTGTTACTGTGCCGACAAGACCGGACATACGATTCTGCAAAGCCTGTATGAGCAGTGTCTCAGAAAGGGTGTTTTTTTCTTCAACGAATACTTTGTGCTGAATCTTGCAACCAGCGGGAGCAAGTCGAAGGGGTTGATCGCGATGAACGTACTTACCGGGAAAATCGAGGCCTTTCCGGCAAGGACGGTGATTCTGGCAACCGGGGGATATGCGAAAATGTACTGGAACCGCTCAAGCAACGCAGCAGGCAACACCGGCGACGGTCAGGCAATCGCCTATCGGGCGGGCATTCCGCTCAAGGATATGGAATTTGTTCAGTTTCATCCGACCGGTCTCAGAAAAAGCGGGCTGCTTGTGACCGAGGGAGCCCGCGGTGAAGGCGGGTATCTTGTTAACAGTCAGGGTGAGCGTTTCATGAGCAGTTATGCTCCCGAGAAAATGGAACTCGGGCCACGTGATCTTGTTGCGCGTTCCATGGAAACCGAAATCCTTGAAGGCAGGGGATTCGAAAGCCCGGCCGGCCAATATATCCATCTTGACCTCACCCATCTTGGCACGGACCTGATCAAGTCAAGGCTTCCGCAGATCCGCGAAATGTCAATGTACTTCGAAGGTGTCGACCCGATCGATGAGCCGATTCCGGTCAGACCTACGGCACACTATTCCATGGGCGGTATCGATACCGATATTTCCGGGCGTACAGCGATGGACGGAGTGTATGCGGCGGGAGAGGCCGCTTGTGTATCGGTGCACGGGGCAAATCGTCTCGGAGGCAATTCTCTTCTGGATATTCTTGTTTTCGGCAGGATTACCGGGCGTACCGCAGCCGAGGAAGCAAAGCGGTTCGAGCCGGCTGAAATATCCGCTCTTGAACTTAAAGCAAAAGAGGAGGAACTCCGGGACTTCATGAAACCGTCAGGTCATTATGAACGTTACGGAGCTCTTCGTGAGGAGCTTGGCCGTACGCTTGCGGCAAACGTCGGCATTTTCAGGGAGGCGTCGAAACTGCAAAAGGGTATTGCCGATATAAGTCAACTGAAAGAGCGTTTCAAGCATATCCGTGTGTTTGATACAAGTGAAGTGTTCAATACAAACCTTATACAGGTTCTCGAATTGAAAAATATGCTCGATCTGGCCGAAACAGTCGCTCTCGGAGCCTATACCAGGGAAGAAAGCCGCGGTTCTCATACAAGAACGGATTTTCCGGAGCGCGACGATGAAAAATGGCATAAACATACAACCTACACCAGTGTCAACGGCAGGCCGGAGGTCGGTGATAAGCCGGTAACCATGGGTAAACATGAGTTACAGGAAAGAACGTATTAAATCTACGGGTAACGAGTAACGGTGCCGCATGCCGCGGCATGCCTGAGAGAAGTCGCTCAACTCGGGTAAATAACATTCAGCAGGACGGGAGTTATGGCAGAGCATAAAGAGGAAATGAGGGATGTAACCTTCCGGATAAACCGGTTTAATCCTCATGTGGACAACAGGTCCTACTTTGATGATTATACCATTCCGGTTGAAAGAGGCATCACCGTTCTCAGGGCATTGAACTATATCAAGGAGCATGTGGATGCAACCATAAGCTTCAGGGCATTCTGCCAGGCAGGTATCTGCGGTTCATGCGGTATGAGAATCAACGGCATCTCGAAACTTGCCTGCACGACCCAGGTATGGGACGAGCTGGAAAGGTGCAAGGTTGCCAACGTCATCAAGGTTGAGCCTTTGCGCAACATGCCGCTGATCAAGGACCTCATTGTCGATATGGACCCGATGGTTGATAAAATGAAGAAGTACTCCAACTGGGTCGAGTCGATCATGCCGGAAGAGAAGATGGGCGAGAAGGAGTTTCTGATTTCCGAAGAGGAATTCCTGGAATACGACAAGGCCACCGACTGTATTCTCTGCGCGTCATGTATGTCCGAATGTTCCATTCTAAGGGCTCACAAGGAGTATGTCGGGCCGGCGATTCTGCTGAAGTCATACCGTATGAACGTTGACAGCAGGGATGGCGCTCATGATATGCGGATCGCTGAACTTGTAAAAGATCACGGTGTCTGGGATTGTACACACTGCTATCGCTGTCAGGAGGCCTGCGTGAAAAGCATTCCCATAATGGACGGCATTCACGGCGTACGTGAGGATGCCATGGTTTCACGCGGCGCAAAGGATACGAGCGGAGCGAAGCACGCAGAGGCCTTCATGGAGGATATTCCTAAAAAAGGCAAGCTTATAGAAGCAACCTTGCCGATCAGAACCAACGGTATAGGGTGGACACTGAAAAATCTGCTGCCGATGGCCTTTAAGATGATCCTGAAGCGCAGAACACCGCCTCCACCGCCTTTGGTCAAGCCTGCCAAAGGCATTAAGAAATTCCGTGAAGAGTTCCAGGAGATGACTGATCATGTGAGGCGGGACCGGGAGGATCATAAAAACAAATCGGGAGAGTAGCGGTATGAAGCGGTACGCATATTATCTCAGCTGCATTAACGAGTCCATGACCAAAGAGGTGGATAAATCTATTGATCTCTGGCAGGAGGACCTGGGTATCGATTTTGTCAAGCTCCACGAAAGCACCTGCTGCGGAGGCAGCAACCTCGACTACGTCAGTCCCAAGCATTTCGCACTTGTCAACGGGAGGAACATTGCGCTTGCAGAAAAGCTCGGACTCGACCTGGTTACATCCTGCAATACCTGTCTCCTGACAATCAGGAGTGCCAAGAAAAAGCTCGACGAATCCGGGGCGCTTCGTGACGAGGTCAACGGTATTCTGAAAAAAGAAGGACTTGAGTACAAAGGGACATCGGAAGTGCGGCATTTGCTTTGGGTGCTGGACGAGGATATTGGTTTTGAGACTATCGGTAAAAAGATCAAGGTGCCTTTGACGAACTATAAGATTGCACCTTTTTACGGGTGTCATATTCTGCGCCCGTCAGCCATTCTGGGCAAGGATAACCCTGTGGAGCCTACTTCTCTGGATAAACTTATCGAAACGCTTGGCGGCAAAGTTGTGCCATATGAGCATAAAAACAAATGTTGCGGCTTCCACACGCTTCTCGTTGCCGAGGAGGAGTCGCTGAACGTTGCGGCAGAAGCTCTCGGGGAGGCGATCGAGACCAATGCGGATTTTATCGTAACTCCCTGTCCGCTTTGCCACACAGTGCTCGACAGCTATCAGGCAAAAGCGCTGAAACAGGCAAATATCAAGAAGTCCATTCCGGTCTTCCACCTCTCCGAGATGGTCGGTCTCGCGCTGGGTTATACGCCCCGCCAGCTGGGTATAAAGCGCCATATCGTGACGTAAATGCACTGCTGTTAATTTAGGGCACCTCTATTTATTTATTCCGCGCTTCAATTGCATCGTTGATCGGATAGGAGAGGGTTTCTGCGCTCCGTCCGCCTTGCACTTGAACCGCTCATGACAATAAATAGAGGTGCCCTTTAAAGTGACAAGTGACCGGTGACGAGTAACAAGTTAGTTTAAAGCCGCCCTTTCCTACTGGTTCCCCTCTCGTCACTCGTCACTTGTTTCTTGTCACTGCGTTTTCGACCCCGAAACCCGATACCGACCCCGATTTCCGATTATTTCCTTCCTTACTGCCGACTGGTTCCCTCTCGTCACTGTTTACTTGTCACTACCGGTTACTGGTTGTTTTAAAAAACGTGCAAAAAAGCGTAGCTTAGCACTTTCTTTGGTTGCTCTCACCCGGAGGGGGAACATGAAGGCAGGTGAGCAGCGTTTTTCATAACTTCTATAAACATTGCAATGCATGCTCAAAAATGATCTTTTTCTTCGGGCGTTGAAGCGGCAGCCGGTACCGAGAACGCCAATCTGGGTGATGCGTCAGGCGGGGCGTTATTTGCCGGAGTATCGTGCAGTCAGGGAAAAAACCGATTTCCTGACACTGTGCAAAACCCCTGAACTTGCAACGGAAGTTACCATCCAGCCGGTTGATATCATTGGAGTGGACGCAGCCATTATTTTTTCGGATATCCTTGTTATCAACGAAGCCATGGGTATGAGTGTCGAGATTATTGAGTCCAAAGGTATAAGGCTCACTCCTCCTATCCGCTCTCAGGTGGATATCGATCGCCTGATCATACCCGATATCAATGAGAAGCTGGGTTATGTTCTGGACGCCATCCGCCTTACCAAGAAAGAGCTGGGCAATAGGGTTCCGCTGATAGGGTTTTCCGGTGCGGCATGGACACTGTTTACCTATGCGGTAGAAGGCGGGGGTTCGAAGAACTATGCATTTGCCAAGAAAATGATGTACCGTGAGCCTAAAATGGCGCACATGCTGCTCAGCAAGATTTCAAGGGTTATTACCGAGTATCTCCTGATGCAGATAGAGGCAGGTGCCGACGCTGTACAGATTTTTGATTCATGGGCAAGCGCCCTTTCCGAAGATGACTACCGCGAGTTTGCGCTTCCGTATATCAAGGAGAGCGTGCAAGCGGTTAAGACCAAATACCCAGGCACGCCAGTGATTGTTTTCTCCAAGGACTGCAACACTATTCTTTCCGATATCGCCGATACCGGCTGTGACGCCATGGGACTCGGGTGGAACATGGACATTGCAAAAGCTCGTGCCGAGCTTAAAGACCGCGTGGCTCTGCAGGGTAACATGGATCCGACGGTGCTTTACGGTACACACGATAAGATCAGGGCTGAAGCAGCAAAAATCCTTGAACATTTCGGCAAGCATACTGAAAGCTCGGGTCATGTCTTCAACCTCGGCCATGGTATCCTTCCTGATGTCGATCCGGAAAATCTCAAATGCCTGGTTGACTTCGTTAAAGAGGAGAGCACCAAGTACCACTGATCTTTTCCGGTTTCCTGCCTGGACAGCAGACAGGTCTTTTTCTCTCAAAGAGGCCGCCTCATAATTGACTTATGAGAGAGCCTCTTTTTGTTTCCCGCGCGTGCCCATAATATCGCCATGACCCATCGAAAACGCGCAAGCAAAAGCTGCAAAACCGTCGGCCACGACGACGATGCGGAATTCTGTAAGAAGTGCGGCAAACCGCTTAGCTGAGGTCTTCTGTTATTTACGGAAAGGTCCGATAACCCCGTATTCGATCTTTACCGGTTTGATCTTGTACGTCAAAACCGGGCGGTAGGCATGTTCTGACACACTTTCAGCAATGCTTCCGCTGATAAGGTGGGAAAGGCCTGTTCTTCCATGTGTCGGCACGCAGATAAGGTCAGCATGCATGTCGCGGGCAAAATGCAGGATTCCGTCCTCTTCGCTGTCGTCATTATAGATGTTTATGGTATAGTTGCTGAGCTTCTGTTCCTCGGCAAAGCTTTCCATCAGCTGCCTGCTGTACCTGGAAGTTTCAAAATGCGACCTCGTGTTGACCTTGAGCAAGTGCAGCGTGGCGTTGTAGAGAGCGGCGAACTCCTGCAAAGCAGCGAATCCATGCGCTATTTCACCATAGAAATTGGACCCGAGCACAATACTGGAAGGTGAAAAATAGGATACCGGTTCCTTGACAGTGAGCACAAGACAAGGGGCATGCTGAATCACCTTTTCAGCTGTGGAGCCAACAAGAATTCTGTCGATTCCCTGTCTGCCGTGAGAACCGATAACTACAAGGTCGAACTGTTCATCGCCGGCTTTCCGGGATATTTTTTCGTATGGCGTGTCGAAATCGACCGAGTAAGTGACCTCGATGTCGCTGCACTGGTTATGTTCGGCAGTTCGGGCAAGCTTTTTTTCAATTTCTTCAAGGACGTTTGTGCTGCCCAATGCCCGGTATGCAATGATATCAGTGATTTCCGGGTAGTCAGGAACTTCTATGACATGGTACAGGTGCAGTTCGGCGCCGCTTTTGCGTGCGATGCTTGCAGCTACCTCGAAAGCATACAAAGCCGGATCGGAGAAATCTGTCGGAACAAGGATCTTTTTCATGATATGCTCAGCTTGATTAATGCGTTTTCTTTAATAGTAAGAAAATGCAGCCTATATGGTAGTAACCAGTGACAAGTCAAAATTCAAAAGTCAAAAAAGGGGAAGGTGTTAGGTGCTATGTGCTAAGTGTTAGGCGGGAGAAACTTAATCGGAAATCGGGGTCGGTATCGGGTTTCGGGTTCGAAAGGGAGTCCGTCGGCAGTTTGCAATAGGCAATGAGTCGATTCCCGATACCGATAGCGACGGCGGGGCGCTGGCGCGCAGTGACAAGTGACGAGAAACAATGACAAGTGCTTTAAACTAACTTGTCACTCGTCACCGGTCACTTGTTACTTTTAAAAATCGGGGTCGAGAAGGAATCAGTAGGCAGTCGTGAGATAGCAAGCAGGTGAGTACCTGTTTGTACAGGTTTTACTATATTATCATCCGGTAAGCATTTTCCCAGTGTTGAAAAGATTAACATGAGGGACGAAACACCGGATAATAAAATGGAGGGCCATGTACGTGCGGCCATGCAGTTCAGTGCCCGGCTCAAACAGCAGGTTGCCGAAACGCAAAGCGCTGAAATTGTGTCCATGGCCCGTGTTATTGCCCGTTCTTTCGAAGCAGGAGGAAAGCTGCTGATTTGCGGCAACGGCGGTAGCGCTTCCGATGCGCAACATCTTGCCACCGAGCTTACCATTCGCTACAGGAGCAGCGTGCCGAGAGAAGCTCTGCCGGCGATCGCGCTTTCGGCGGATACTTCCGCCCTTACGGCGGGTGCTAATGATCTGGGGTACGATCAGGTTTTTGCACGGCTGGTGGAAGCTTACGGCAGAAAGGGAGATGTAATCCTCGGGATCTCAACCAGCGGCAACAGCATGAGCGTCTATAATGCACTTCAGCAAGGTCGTTCATTTGGGCTTCACACTCTTGCCTTGCTCGGCGGCGATGGCGGAGCCATCAGGAAGGTTTCCGATCTTTCAGTTGTCGTGCCGTATTCGGAAGCAGCGGACCGTGTGCAGGAATGTCATATTGCCGCAGGGCACATTATTATCGACTGTATCGAACGGATCATGGGGTATTGCGATTGACAACTTTCTAATCGATAAACTTATTGCTTATGGCTATCAAAACGATAGAGGGTGCGCTTGATGCGAAAAACATGAAGTTTGCACTGGTGGTTTCCCGGTTTAATGACTTTATCGGCCAGAAACTTGTCGAAGGTGCCGTTGACTGCATTCTTCGTCACGGGGGAGCCGAGGAGAATGTAGAAGTCTATAAATGTCCGGGGGCATTCGAACTTCCGGCCGTAGCTAAAAAAGCCGCCCTATCGGGCCGCTACGACGCCGTGATAACCCTTGGCGCGGTTATCAGGGGAGCCACCTCGCATTTCGATGTCATTGCAGCCGAAGCGACAAAAGGCATTGCCCAGGCAAGCCTTGAAACCATGATTCCTATCACCTTTGGTGTGCTCACCACCGACAACCTTGAGCAGGCGATTGAACGGGCCGGAACAAAAGCCGGCAACAAGGGTTTCGATGCAGCCCTTGCCGCCATTGAGGTGGTGAATCTCTACCGGCAGGTGTAGCTGTTGAGGGCACCTCAATTTGTTGCGTGCCCTGATTACTTCATTGGCCGGATAGAAAGGGGTTTCTGCGCCCTGTTCACCTTACACTTGAACCGCTCATGGGAATTTTATAGCGGTGCCCTTATTTGAAAAATAGCATAACCAAACGATTTCTCCATCGGGGTTCGCTGTCGGGATCGGTATCGGTAATCGGAAATCGATCTTTTCTTTTCCCCTTGCCAACTGCCAATTTTCCCCTTTTTGGCTCGTCATTTGTTACTGTCACTTCTCTTTTGCCTACTGCCAACTGTGAAGACTGCAGACTGATTCCTTTTCGACCCCGAAACCCGATCCCGACCCCGATTTCCGATTATCTTCCCACCCAACACCCAACACCCAACACCCAACACCCAACACCCAACACCCAACACCCACTGCCTACTGCCAACTGATTCCCTTTCGGCGGTTTCCCGGTAATGTTGGGAATCGTTCACAGAGATTTGACAGCACCGTAATAAAGGAGAATGTGATGGCGGTTATTATTGAGTGTTGAAATTCATACTGATTTTTTTAGCAAACAAATACTGATCATCATGGCAAAAAAGTTGTTTACCCTCGGTACTTTGTTGCTCTTCCGGGCAATGCTTGCCTTGTTTGGCTTTGATGCTGTATATGCAGGGGAGGTTATTCAGGGAAGGGTTACAGACATGGAAACAGGTGAGCCGCTTCCTTACGCTACCATTGTTGTTGCGGGCACACCGGAAGGGACGAAATCGGATCTTGATGGGTACTTTTCGCTTTCCGGTCTTGAGGCGGGAAAGCACACGCTTGAAGCGTCATATCTGACCTATCAGACGGTTCAGGTGTTGGTGGAGGTTAAGGCAGCGGGGCGAAACTATGTTGATATTGCCTTGGTTCCGCAGAACATCCTTGCTTCTCAGATTGTTGTTATTGCCGACCGTGCCAGGGAACGGGAAACACCGGTGGCCTTTACGCAAGTCAATAAGAAACAGATCCGTGACCAGCTTGGCTCACGGGACATTCCTCTCGTGATGAACACAACTCCCAGTGTTTACAGTACCATGCAGGGAGGTGGTGCCGGAGATGCAAGAATAAATGTCCGGGGCTTCGATCAAAGAAACGTTGCGATAATGATCAACGGTATTCCGGTCAATGATATGGAAAACGGCTGGGTATACTGGTCGAACTGGGACGGTCTGGGTGATTTCGCCTCATCTATCCAGATGCAGCGTGGATTGAGTGCGGTCAACCTTGCTGTCCCCTCGATAGGCGGCACCATGAACATTTTGACTGACCCCGCGGCAATGGAGCCGGGTGTGAGCCTCAAGCAGGAGTTTGGGAATGACGGTTTATGGAAGACAACGGTGATCGGCAATACCGGCTTGATAGATGATAGATTCGCTCTGAGCGGCGGAGTTGTCCGCAAAGAAGGAGACGGTTATGTTGATAAAAGCTGGACGGATGCATGGGCCTATTATCTGGGAGCAAGCTGGATGATCAATGAGAGCAACCGTCTTGAATTGTATGCTCTCGGTGCGCCACAACGCCACGGCCAGAACCTTTATAAGCAAAATATAGCCGTGTATGACAATGATTATGCTCGTGACCTTGATGATTATGATCCTGCGGCATTCGATGATTTCCAGGAACGCGGGCGCAGATTCAATCAGAACTGGTCGCCGGTAAGTTCATCGTATACAGGCAGGCAGTACTGGAACGGTGAGGATCATGAACGCTATGACAGCAGTTTTATCAATGAGCGGGAGAACTACTATCACAAGCCTCTTGTGCATCTTAACTGGTATTCACGGTTTACCGACGACCTCTTTCTCTTGTCATCGCTGTACTATTCCGGCGGCAAGGGTGGCGGCACCGGTACCTATGGCAAGGTGTACACCCGTGATGCCAATGGGGAGCTTGGTGACGATGACTGGAAATATTATTATGGCCCGTCTCCGTGGTACCGTGACTGGAACCGGACTATTGCGGTTAACTCTGCCGGAGCAGGTACCTACTATGTCGACAAGAAAGCCATAGAAAAAGAGGATGGTGAATCCATCGGTATTCTGCGCAACAGTGTCAACGAGCAATGGACAATCGGTGCTCTGAGTAAGTTGCACTACGAACCTTCAGAGGAGCTTGATCTTGTTGCAGGAATTGATATAAGGACAGCCGAGATCGATCACTTCCGCGAAGTGAGAGACCTGCTCGGCGGGGATTATTTCCGGTTCACCGGAAATGATTTTGATGCAACCGAAAATGACTATCGTAAAACACTTGGTGATAAAATCGATTATTATTTTACCAACAACGTGGACTGGTTTGGAGTATATGGACAGGCAGAGTATAAGAAAGATGATTTTACCGGCTATGCCATGAGCGGATGGTCCACCATCAACTACAAGCATACGAACCATTTTATCGAGGACAGTGATGGTGACGAGCTGGTTGTTGAATCGGGCAATATAGACGGGTACCAGGTAAAAGGCGGCATGAACTACAACCTTTCAGAAGACCTCAACGTGTTTGCCAACGCCGGATATGTTTCAAAGGTTCCGATTTTTGACCAGGTGATCAGTGACAGGGATGGTTCGCTTGCCGAAGATCCTAAAAATGAAAAATTCACTTCATATGAAGGCGGGCTGGTCTACCGTACGCCTTCGCGCGATCTGACATTGAGGGGAAATGTTTACTACACCACATGGAAAGACCGGTCGAAATCGACCAATGTCAGAAATGATGATGGAAGTGAGGGCCTGGTATTTCTCAAAGGAATTGATTCACGTTATTACGGTCTTGAACTTGAGATGGCTTATCAGCCGTCACGTCTGTTCCGAATTGACGGTGCCGCGTCGTTTGGAGCCTGGGAATATACGGATGATATCAGCGGCAGTTACATCGAGGATTATGCTTCGGGAACGGAAACCTTTTATACCTACTACGTCAAGGACCTGAAAGTCGGGGATGCGCCGCAGACCCAGTTTGCTCTTGCCGGCACGGTTTTCCCGGTCAAGGGGCTTCAGGTGCAGCTGGTGTGGCGTCACTATGCTGACCACTATGCGAAGTGGGACCCGTTCAGCCGTACAGAGCTTGAGGACACCAACGGGGATGGGGTGGCTGAAGAACGTCCGCAAAGCTGGAAAGTACCGGAATACAGCGTGTTCGACCTGCATGCGTCATACAAACTGCCCCTGAAATGGGAAAATGCCGACATCAGACTGTTTGCCCACGTTTTCAACCTGTTCGATGAGGTGTACATCCAGGATGCGACTGATAACAGCAAATACAGCAGTTTTGATGATGACCATGATGCCGACGATGCCGAAGTGTTTTTCGGGCTGCCAAGGACATGGAATGTTGGAGTGGAACTGATCTTTTAAAGGAGAAATACGACAATGATATATCTGCTGTTCTTCGCCATTACGCTGCTCTTTTCCGGATGCATTACTCCTGAACTTCAGGACAGGAAGACAAGCCGGGCAGCCGGTAACGTGACGGTCGTGCTTTCGCTTGACGGGTTCAGGCATGACTATCCGGAAAAAGTTTCCACCCCTCATCTTGACAGTATTGCAACTGTCGGGGTGAGGGCAGCACTGGAACCGGTGTTCCCTTCGAAAACGTTTCCCAACCATTATTCGATGGCAACGGGGCTTTATCCTGAACATCATGGTCTGGTTTCCAACAGTTTTTATGATGAGCGGAAGAAGGAATATTTCAGTCTTTCCGACCGTTCGACGGTTAATGACCCTGACTATTATGGCGGGGAGCCTATTTGGCAGACGGCACAAAAGCAGGGGGTAAGAACAGCGAACTTTTTCTGGGTTGGTTCTGATGTTGCCATCAATGGCCGCTATCCCGATATCTGGAAGCCCTATGACGGGAGGGTGCCGTTTTCCGTTCGGTTGGACAGCGTTATCTCCTGGTTGGCAAAGCCTGCACAAGAGCGGCCAGGGCTTGTCATGTGGTATTATCATCAACCGGACAGTTGGGGCCATAAGTTTGGTCCGGAGAGCGATGCCATTGTGGATAAAATTGCTGTTCTGGATTCCCTTGTCGGGCAGTTTAACCGGAAGGTAAGGGCGTTGCCCAATCGTGACAGCATAAATGTCATCATTCTGTCCGATCATGGCATGGGCCAGCTGTCTGCTGACAAGCGCATGTTTCTGACGGATTACTTGTCTGAAGAGATGGTGCTGCGATATAGCGGATCTTCTCCGTTTTACATGATAGAGCCAAAGCAGGGAATGCTCGATTCGGTGTTTGCGGCTCTTGACACGGTAGAGCATCTTTCGGTGTGGAAAAAGGGGGAGGTTCCCGAAACGTTGCATTATGGCGACCATGACAGGATCATGTCGCTTGTTGCTGTGGCGGACAGTGCATGGAGCCTTGAATGGGATCATGGCCGTTCGATGATGCAGGGCACGCATGGCTATGTCCCGTCCAACAAAGACATGCACGCCATTTTCTATGCATACGGTCCGGCATTCAGGAAAAATATCAGGGGAAAACCTTTTTCCAACCTGCATATGTATCCTCTGCTTGTCTTCTTGCTTGGCATTGAATCTGCTCCGGTTGACGCATTTCTGGATAAAAATGTCCTGTGGATGTTGAGTCGAGAGGGGCCATCTAAGTGAAGGACTGGCTGTACTGTTTTTCAGAGAGTCGCTGACGCCATATTGCTGCTGATAGTTGCGTAAACAGCGTCCTGAAGTTCCCGGGCTTTTTTCCCCGAAGTCTCGATCGGCTGGCCGATAATGAGCTGTACGGTGGATTTGCGGATCCTGAGGCTTTTTTTCGGGGTGATCCGGTTGCTGCCTATGATCGATACAGGGAGGATGGGGGCATCGCTTTTCTCCGCAATAAGAAATGCGCCGCGCTTGAATGGCTGGATTGCGCCGGTTTCCGACCGGGTGCCTTCGGGAAAGATGTGTACCGACCTGCCGTTTTTGAGAACTTCTATGGCTTTGAACAGGCTTTTAAGCGCTTCTTTGCTCTGTCCCCGTTTGATCATGACATACCCGGCCTGTTTGATCGCCCAGCCGAAAACCGGGATTTTTCCCAGTTCCTCTTTGGCAACGAACCGCATGTTGAGAGGGATCGATCCCAGAATGAGAGGGATATCGGCCATTCCTGCATGATTGCTGACAATCAGGTAATTGCCATCCGGGTTGTAGAGTTCCTGACCAGTTATTTCGACGGTAATTCCCATAAGCCTTGTGCAGAAACGGCCCCACCATGCAGCCATGCGGTGGAAGCGGTCGCCGGAGGGGTCGGCAAGGTTGATGACCAGCGCGACCAACAGCCCGAAAAACATTACGGGTATAATGACCAGGAAAAACAGAAACGTCTGGAGGGTCATCCTGAAGTCAAAGGTTAAAAATTAAAAGTCAAAAAGAGGTACCAGCCATGGTGGTGAACTTTCAGATCGGTAGTGTTGCTTGCATCTGTTCACGCGCGTCACTTGTCACTGGTTACTCCTCACTGTTTCAGAACTTCGAAAGAAAACTTGAGAAGTCTCTGTAATCGGCACTCATCGGGATGGAAATTTTCTGCTTGTCGAGAACTTCCTGGAGACGGTCAGGAAGAGTGATATCCATGTCCAGTGCGTCCTTGATCGCTTCGATAAATTTCGCAGGATGCGCCGTTGAGAGTATGGCAGCCGGTTCATCGCATGGTTTGTTTGTTTCCCTGAACTTTTCAAGGGCCCGGAACCCTACGGCGGTGTGCGGGTCCATGATATAGCCGAAACGGTCGTAAACCGCTCTGATCGTGTCGAGCGTTTCGGCGTCCGAGACCGAATAGCCTGAAATATCTGCTGCCATTGCGCGATGATCGTCCCGGTAGAAATATCTCAGTCGGGCAAAATTACTCGGATTGCCGACATCCATTGCCGACGAGAGCGTTTCGACGGTGGGATGTGGTTCGTAACGTCCCTCTTCAAGATAGCGGGTTACACTGTCATTGACATTTGAACCTGCGATAAGGTGATCGATCGGAAAGCCCATCATTTTCGCAAGTACGCCCCCTGTGAGGTTGCCGTAGTTACCGCTTGGTACGGAAAATACCGCCTTTTTCCCAGGGTGCCGGGTTTCAAGCTGCAGCGATCCCCAGGCATAATAGAAAGACTGCGGAATAAGACGGGAAATATTGATGGAGTTTGCCGATGTCAGTGCCAGCTTTTGTTTCAGTTCCGCGTCCATGAACGCCTGCTTGACCAGGCGCTGGCAGTCGTCAAAGTCGCCGTCGATTTCAAGGGCGGTTACGTTGCCTCCAACGGTTGTGAGTTGCTGTTCCTGAAGGCGGCTTACCTTGCCCGAAGGGTATAGCAGTACCACCCTGGTATTCGGGACACCTTTGAAACCGTAGGCCACGGCACTGCCGGTATCGCCCGATGTAGCGACAAGAATGGTGATGAGCCTATGGTCCTCTTCGGCGAAGTAACCCGTAAGGTGGGCGAGAAAGCGTGCACCGTAGTCCTTGAACGCCAGTGTGGGGCCGTTGAAGAGCTCTTCGATGTAAGTGTGTGGTTCAATGCCAACGAGCGGGGTTGCAAAGGTAAAGCAGTTTTCAACTATTTCTCCAAGGCGGCCGTCGGGAATTTCCCCGTCATTGAATTTTTTTGCGACAGCAAACGCTATATCGTTGAACGGCGCGTCCCTGAGCAGCTCAATCTCCTCTTCCGAAAACCCGGGGATTTCCGAGGGGACATACAGCCCCCCGTCAGTAGCCAGACCTTCCAGAGTGGCTTTTTTCAGGGATGTGGGCGTTGTTTTTTTATTAGTGCTGTAGAAAATCATGAGAGTTCGCTTAAATGACTTTTGCCCCTTCCTTACAGACAGGAGAAACCCAAATATCGGATTGGAGTTTATCCCGGATGTTCAAAAAGGCTTCCTGCATTGCATCTCCGACTTTGACGGCTGTTTCGAGGGATGAGGAGAAGGCAAAGAGCGATGGTCCCGAACCTGCGATACTGCACCCGAGCGCTCCGGCTTCGAGGGCAGCGTTTTTTACTTTATAAAAGTCCGGAATGAGAGGGGCCCTCTTGGGTTCGGCAATAACATCTACGAGCGATCGTCCGATCAGCTCATAATCGGATGTGAGCAATCCTGAAACAAGAGCCCCGACATTTCCCCATTGTTCGGTTGCAGTTTTCAGGGAAACCATGCGGGGCAGAACCGAGCGTGCGTATGCGGTTCGAACTTCTATGTGCGGGTGCACGAGTGTGCAAAAAAGGTTTTTCGGAGGAGGAATCGTTATCAGGTCGATAGGATTGTAGCTGCGGATCAGGACAAAATTGCCAAGTATTGCCGGTGCGGCGTTGTCTGCGTGTGCAGATCCGCAGGCGACACGCTCGCCTTCAATGGCGAACTGTACCAGCTCCATTTTGCTGCATGGTCTCCCCATCAGTTCATTTGCAGCAACCAAGGCCGCCGCCGCACTGGCGGCACTGCTGCCCATGCCGCTACTGAGTGGCAGGTTCTTTTTCAGTTCGAGCTCAATATGACCCTCGAAATCAATGCCTTTATGGGTTCGGATATATTCGAGAAACTTGAGGACAACAAAGCTGGAGGTGTTTTTTTTCGGGTCTCTCGGTAAAGCTCCCCTGTCTCCGCTGATCGATGTTATAGAGACGGGCAGCTCTTCGACGCTGCCCTCTCGAAATGTCAGAATTACTTCGTCACCCGGCTCGGTAATAGCAAATCCCAGGACATCAAAACCGCAGGCGACATTTCCAATGGTTGCCGAAGCAAATCCTGTGACAGTTTTCATACAAGTATACCGTTGCTGAATTCCCTTGCCAAGATGGTGAATGAGCTGATCCGATAGTGCTTCGAAATTTTCTGATGCAACACGAGGATTTGAATTACTAATAGCTTTTCCTTAAATTAGCCGCTCAAGTGGAAAGGAATGTGGCGAAGTCTGATTTCTAAAGAAGTATAATAAAATAAACTTTCTCCATTCTTAACAAATAATAACAAAGCTAATTACGATATGTCTACAACAGTCAGGCCTGATGAGGTTTCGGCCATACTCCGCAAACACCTGGCCGGGTTTGAGTCGGGAGCGGATGTCTATGATGTTGGAACCGTGCTCCAAGTGGGGGATGGTATTGCGCGTATTTATGGTTTATCGAAAGTTGCTGCCGGCGAGCTTCTCGAATTTCCGAACAATGTCATAGGAATGGCGTTGAACCTCGAAGAAGATAATGTTGGTGCGGTTTTATTTGGTGAGTCAGATACTGTTAAGGAAGGTGATACTGTCAAGAGAACCGATATTCTCGCTTCAATTCCGGTCGGCGAGGCGATGCTTGGAAGAGTGATCAACCCGCTTGGCGAGCCGGTCGACGGCAAGGGCCCGGTTGAAACCGAAATCCGTCTCCCTCTTGAGCGCAGGGCTCCCGGGGTTATTTTCCGTAAATCGGTTCACGAGCCTCTTCAGACCGGTTTGAAAGCGATTGACTCGATGATCCCGATCGGCCGCGGTCAGCGTGAGCTGATTATCGGTGACCGTCAAACCGGTAAGACGGCTGTTGCAATCGACACTATCATCAACCAGAAAGGAAAAGACGTTTACTGTATTTACGTAGCGGTCGGCCAAAAGGGTTCAACGGTTGCGCAGGTTGTCAACATCCTTGAGAAGCATGGTGCGATGGAATATACGACTGTCGTTACCGCAACCGCTTCGGATCCGGCCCCTATGCAGTTTATCGCTCCCTATGCCGGTGCTACTATCGGTGAGTATTTCCGCGATACCGGCCGTCATGCCCTGGTTATCTACGATGACCTTTCCAAGCAGGCTGTTGCGTACCGTCAGCTGTCCCTTCTCCTTCGCCGTCCGCCGGGACGCGAAGCTTATCCCGGTGATGTTTTTTACCTGCACTCGCGCCTGCTCGAACGTGCCGCAAAAATAACCGATGATCAGGAAACCGTAAAGAAGATGAATGACTTGCCGGAACCGCTGAGGCCTATAGTCAGAGGTGGCGGGAGCCTTACCGCGCTGCCGATCATCGAGACCCAGGCGGGTGACGTGTCGGCATATATTCCAACCAACGTAATTTCGATTACCGATGGGCAGATCTTCCTCGAATCCAGCCTGTTCAACTCGGGCCAGAGACCTGCAATCAACGTTGGTATCTCGGTTTCCCGCGTTGGCGGCAACGCGCAGATCAAGGCCATGAAAAAGGTTGCGGGTACCCTTCGTCTCGACCTTGCACAGTTCCGTGAACTCGAGGCTTTCTCGAAATTCGGCTCGGACCTCGACAAGGCTACGAAAGCTCAGCTCGACAGGGGGCAGCGTCTGGTTGAGATCCTGAAACAGGGGCAGTATGTGCCTATGGCGGTTGAAAAGCAGGTCGCTATTATCTATGCCGGTATCCAGGGCTTTCTCGATCAGGTTGAGGTAAAATACGTCCGTAAGTTTGAAGAGGAATACCTTAGCCTGCTTGAGCACAAGCATCCCGATATTCTGAGTGCCATTGCGGAGACCGGTCAGATAGACGCCGATATTGCAAGCAGGTTGAAAGAGATTGCTGAGCAGTTTCTGGATACTTTCAAGGAGAAGGTAAAGGTTTAGGTATCTCCGGGAATTTCAGCAAATTCAACACCACTGACTATTCATGGCAACGTTAAAGGATATACGAACACGAATAAAAAGTATCAAGTCAACCCAGCAGGTTACCAAGGCGATGAAAATGGTGTCCGCAGCGAAGCTGCGCAGGGCACAGGACTCGGCAATCCAGGCCCGTCCTTACGCGGCAAAGCTGAAAGAGATGCTTGGTTCGCTGTCGGCCAGGATTGATACCTCTCTGCACCCGCTCCTTTCGGCCCGTGATGAGGTAAGGAAGATACTGGTTGTGCTCATTACTTCCGACAGGGGGCTATGCGGCGCGTTCAATGCCAATATCATCAAGGCTGCCCAGAGAGTCATCGCGGAAGAGTATGGCGACCTTTACCGTGCAGGCAAGGTCGAGATGCTCTGTGCCGGAACAAAGGGGAATGATTTTTTCCGCAAACGCGGTTACGACATTGGCAAGGCCTATCCGGGTGTGTTCCAGAACCTGCATTTCGGCATTGCAAGAGAGATTGCCGAGTATGCTTCGGACAGGTATAGTAATGGCGGAGTTGACAGGGTTGTGGTTGTCTACAACGAGTTTAAATCGGTTCTTGCGCCAGCCCTGAAAAGCGAGGTACTGCTTCCTATTTCTCCTGAGGAAGCGGCGGAAACCGGCAGTGGAAGCACAAGCGATTACATTTACGAGCCTTCCCCGGCCTCTATCGTTGATGTGCTGGTTCCAAAACACCTCAATACGCAGGTGTGGAGAATGATGCTCGAGTCCCATGCCGCAGAGCAGGCGGCTCGAATGACTGCTATGGATTCGGCGACGGAAAACGCGAAAGAGTTGCTGCGTGTTCTGAATATCAATTACAACCGGGCGCGTCAGGCGGCTATTACTACAGAACTCAGCGAGATTGTCGCGGGTGCCGATGCTTTGCAGGGAGAATAGCTCCTTGCTTACCGTGTCTTTCAGGCGCCCCGACGAGTCGGGGCGCTTTTTTTTGTATGATTTGTATCTTCCTTTTCCACATAAATGCATAAGCATGAAGGTCTTAAAATTCGGCGGCACGTCAATAGAGAATGGTGACAGGATCAGAAATGTCCTGAACATCATTCGGGAAGCAATGCAAAATTTGCCTGTGATCGTTGTGGTTTCCGCTATACGCAAGGTGACGGATCTGCTTCTGGAATCTGCGGTTATTGCCAGCAAAGGGGATACCGGCTACAGGAAGAAGCTTGGCGAGATAGAGAGACTCCACAGGGAACTTGTTCATGATCTCATCGAGGTTTCCCGGACAAAGGAGGTTGAGGCGTATTTGCAGGCGGAATTAACCGAGCTGGGCGATGTATTGCACGGGGTATGTCTTCTCCGCGAGCTGTCTGACAAAAGCAGTGCGTTGATCATGAGTTTCGGGGAGCGGTTCTCGGCCTACATTATCAGCAGTTTTCTTTGTCAGGAGGGAGTTGACGCTTCATATGCGGATGCGAGAAGGATGATTGTGACCGACACCAATCATTGTGATGCCCGGGTTGATATGAAGGCGTCGGCAAAACGTATCAGGGCATGGTTCAAGGGCACAGACGGTGTCCCTGTCGTGACGGGCTATATAGGGGCTGCGCCGGATGGTACGGCTACGACGCTGGGAAGAGGCGGTTCGGATTATACCGCTACCATTGTCGGTTCGGTAGTCGGGGCCGACGAGATACAGATATGGACCGACGTGGACGGTTTTTTCAGTGCCGATCCGAAACGTGTCAAGGATGCTTATGCGCTGCCGTTCATCAGCTACGAGGAGGCAATGGAGCTTTCTCATTCAGGGGCCAAAGTGCTGCATCCCTATTCTGTGCATCCTGCAATGAAGGCAGGTATTCCCATCAGCATCAGGAATTCGCACAACCCCGGTGCCGAGGGTACGTGTATCGGGAGATCTGAAAAAAGCGACGCATGGACCGAGAGGCCGGTGACAGGGCTGAGTTCGATCAACAACGTGGTTCTGCTTAACCTTTCGGGCAGCGGGATGGTCGGTGTTCCGGGGATTGCCTCCAGGCTTTTCAGCTGTCTGGCGCGTCATATGATCAATATTATTTTTATATCGCAGGCTTCGTCAGAACAGTCCATAAGCCTTGTTATTAATCTTGCCCAGGCGGAAAAGGCCCGCCGGATTCTCAAGGAGGAGTTTGCCGCCGAGCTTGCTTCCCGGCAGATGGAATCTCTGACGGTCAGGAAACATATTGCCATGATAGCGGTTGTCGGCAATAACATGTCAGGGCATCCCGGCGTTTCGGCACATCTTTTCGAGACTCTCGGCAAAAACGGCATCAATGTCATTGCCGTTGCTCAGGGTTCCAACGAGATGAATATCTCGTTCGTGACCGACAGCCACGACGAGCACAAGGCACTGAACTGTGTGCATGAATCATTCCTGCTGTCCCGCCGGAAGGTGCATGTTTTTATCGCCGGAACGGGGACGATTGCCAAAAGCCTTATCGGGCAGATCCGCGACCACAGCGTTACTCTCAGTAAGGAGATGGAACTGGATGTTGTCGTCAGCGGCATGGCAAATACGCGGATGATGGCGCTCAGGGATGGCGGCATTGATTTATGGAAATGGGAAAGTTTCCTGAAACCAAGGGATGACGGAAAAACCATCGGCGACTATGTTGAGCGCATCAGGGCACGGAACCTGCACAACACCATCTTCGTGGATTGTACTGCAAGCACGGAGGTTGCGGAGAGTTACCCTGAGCTTCTCGCATCGAACATATCGGTTGTTACGGCGAACAAGCTCGGTATGGCCGGTTCATGGAAGCTTTATGAGACCATAAGGGATGCCCAGCGCTCCTCGAACGCACGTTTTCTTTATGAAACCAATGTCGGGGCCGGTCTCCCCATCATCAACACGCTCAATGACCTGAGAAACAGCGGCGACAAGATCATTACCATAGAAGGAGTGCTCTCAGGAACTTTAAGCTATATTTTCAATGAACTTCGCAAGGGAGAAAAATTCAGCGAAGTTGTCAGGAAAGCCAAAGAAGCAGGGTATACCGAGCCCGATCCGCGGGAGGACCTTTCAGGTGCCGATTTCGCCAGGAAATTCCTCATACTTGGCCGGGAACTCGGCTACAGGCTGGATTATGAGGATATCGAGTGTGAGAGCCTTGTCCCGGAGAGTCTCAGAGGCAAGATGAGCGTTGATGAGTTCATGGAAAAGCTGAGCTGTGTCGATGCCGACTATGATGCGAAGATACAGGAGGCTTCTGCAAGCGATATGACCATTGCCTATGCTGGTGAGATCAGTGAGGGCAAAGCGCGTATCAGCGTGAAAATGCTGCCGGTGTCGAATCCTGTTGCCGGACTGAACGGCACGGAAAATATGGTGGTATTCACTACCGACCGTTATTTCGATACCCCGCTTGTAGTGAAAGGGCCCGGTGCAGGAGGAGAGGTGACGGCCGGAGGAGTATTTGCCGATATTCTGCGCATAGCCGGCTACCTTGTGTAAATACGGTGTGAAACACGCAATGATTGCAGAGATACTATCCATCGGCGATGAACTGCTGACCGGGCAGAAGATCGATACCAATGCTCAGTTTATCTGTTCCGAGCTGGCCGGTGTGGATATCGGTGTGCAGAGGATCATTGTCTGTGCAGACAGTGAAGAGGCGATCGTTGAGCAGTTCACAGACTCGCTGAAGCGTTCGGAGCTGGTTCTGGTAACCGGAGGGCTCGGCCCGACCCGTGATGACAGGACAAGGAAATCGGCACAGCAACTCCTGAAAAGGGGGCTTGTATTCGACCGGGAGATATATGGCAGGACGCTTGAACGATATACCAGGCGCGGGCAGGCTCCTCCAGCATTCCTGCGGGACAACGCGATGATTATCCGGGGATCGGTTGTTGTGCAGAATGACCTGGGGCTTGCGCCCGGCATGATCATTCCGTGCGGGGAGCGTTTTCAGGGTCACCATCTCGTTCTGATGCCCGGGGTACCGGAGGAGATGGAGGCTATGATGCGGCACACTGTAATTCCTTTCTTTTCGGGGAAGTCCGGTTGCTGTATCGTGCACTCGCATATCAAAACAACCGGTATCGGTGAAACAGCTCTTGCTGAAATCATCGGGCAAATCGAAAGCAGGCTGCCGGAAGGCACATCGCTGGCCTATCTTCCCCATGCCGCGGGAGTAAGCCTCAGAGTAAGCTCTATTGGCACCGACAGAGTCTCTGTCGAATCCGACAACCGTGAAATAGTGGAGGCAATTGCCAAAGAAGCAAGGGAGTATGTCTACGCAATAACCGACATATCTCTTGAGGAGTTGATAGGAAGGCTGCTTTTGTCCGCCGGGCTCAGGATTTCAACAGCCGAGTCGTGTACGGGAGGGCTTATAGCCAGCAGGCTGACTGACGTCCCTGGTTCTTCGCGCTATTTTAAGCAGGGTTTCGTGGTTTACAGCAATGCTTCAAAAGAGAAGACCCTCGGGGTGAGGGCTGAGACCCTTGAAACCCACGGAGCAGTCAGTGAGGCGGCGGCGGCGGAAATGGCCGAGGGATGCCTGGTGAGAAGCGGTACCGACATAGCTGTATCGTCGACAGGCATCGCGGGCCCGGATGGCGGAACCGGGAAAAAACCGGTTGGAATGGTATGTCTGGGTCTTGCGCTCCGCGACAAGGATGGGAATATCGATATTCGCACATCGGCCTTTTACGCGCATGGAGACCGTCTGCGCAACAAGCTCCGTTTCAGCGAAGCCGCTTTGAGAATGGTATGGAAAGAACTTACGAATTCACTAATGCAAGATTGAAAGTGTAACGGATGCCATCCTGATATTTGAATGCTTTCACGTGCAGGGTGTCCTGATTGGTAATACGATAGGTGCCGGTGATGGTTTTGCCTTTCCTGTCATGTTTTTTCTTTTTTTCGTTGACGGTAATGACACCTTCATGTATGGTGAGGGTGAGATTGTTTGCCTGTACGTCGATATCCCCGTTGCCCAGATAACCATAATTGCTGCCGAAAAAGGAGCCGTTCGCCTCGATAGTATAGGTGTAGTCATCGGTTACCGATCCTGTGGCATCGAAGGTGTTGATCGGAATAGGCACATTGAGAAAATCAGGAGTGACGGATGCCCTGACAAGTTTCCAGGTGCCGATGATTTTTTCGGAGTCTGAAACTGTTTTTGCTCTGGCCGCCGTGTCGGGCAGGCGCGGCAACTTTGAACTGAAGTCACGGCTCAGGGACGCAAGACCGGCAGCTCCCACTAATGCGAAGACCAGCAGTAGTGCCCAAATCGTTCTTTTCCTGGTCATGGTTTTATCTCTGTGTGCTCTCATGGTTCAAGGGGCAAAAACAATTTAGGTTATTTTTAAAAAACAAGCGGTCTTTGTCGTAAAGTTTTTTTAGCCTAAGTTGATTTGATCTGATACCGATACGGACTCCGATAGGGAAAATGGTGATTACATGAGGATTTCGAGCACCGACCAACGAAGCAATTGAATCGCGGAATAAATAGAGGTGCCTTTAAGTACAATTTGAAACAATCAGCGTAGGCCGTACCATGCCGAAAATTGCCAGGTTACCCGATATTGTTGCAAACAAGATTTCTGCGGGAGAGGTCGTTCAGCGCCCTTCGTCAGTGGCGAAAGAACTTCTGGAAAACGCCATCGACGCAGGCGCAACACATATTACCGTGTCGGTAAAAGATGCGGGAAAGCAACTTATTCAGGTCATCGATAACGGGTCGGGCATGGGCGAAGAGGACGCACTCTGTTGTGTCGAGCGGTTTGCCACCAGCAAGATTACAACCGTTGAAGAACTTGAAGCCCTCGGGACACTCGGGTTCAGGGGAGAAGCATTGGCAAGCATATCGGCAGTTTCCCATTTTGAGCTGAAGACGCGGAGGGATGACGACAGCGTCGGGGTTCATCTGCATTACGAGGGAGGAACACTTGTGGAGCAGGGCCAGACGGCATGTGATCCCGGTACCGCGGTAAGCGTGAGAAACCTCTTTTACAACGTTCCTGCCCGCAGGAAGTTTCTTAAAACAAACGCAACGGAATTCAGACACATTTTTGAGGCCGTCAAGGCACAGGTGCTTGCTTATCCCGAGATACGGTGGCAGTTATACAATGACGACGAAGAGCTGTTCGATTTCAAGAGTTCCGATATTCATGAGCGTCTGAATTTCTTTTTCGGTGACGAATTTGCCGCCGGCCTGATAGAGGTTCACGAGGATAACGATTTTCTGTCGCTGCGCGGTTATGTCGGCAGGCCGTCGATGCAGAAACGCCAGAAAAACGAACAATTTATCTATATAAATCGGCGTGTGGTACAGAACAGGATGCTTTCACAAGCATTACAGCAGGCGTACGGCGAGTTGCTCATAGAGCGTCAGATCCCTTTTGCGCTTCTTTTTCTGGGGCTCGATACCAGCCAAATCGACGTTAACGTTCATCCCGCAAAACTCGAGGTTAAGTTCGAGGATGAACGCAGCGTGCGCAATATGTTCTATACGGTTATCAAGAGGGCTGTCCGAATGCAGGATTTTTCTCCCAATGTCAGCAGTGACGGTTTTCCGGAAAGGAGTCGAAACCTTCCTCAGGAACGTCTGGAGCAAAGCGATGCAAAGCTGGGGTTTCAGGCAATTCCTTCCGGGGCTTCAACAACCGGAGATCTCTACAGAGATTACAAGGAAGGCATTCTGGAGGACAGCCTTTCCGCCGGAACGGTTGTCAGCGAGCAGGGTGAGATTCTCCCGCAAAGGCCCGATCTTTTTCGTGAGCCCGAAAGGGAACTGCGCAAAAGTGATGACGGGAGGGTTTCCACGGGGTTCGTTGACCAGGAGCACCCTGAACCGGAAAAGCCCTACCCAAAAATCTGGCAGCTGCATAACCGGTATATTATCTGTCAGATCAAAACAGGACTCATGCTTATCGATCAGCATGTCGCACATGAGAGGGTGCTCTATGAACGTGCCGTGGATGTTATGAACAGCAGCGTTCCTAATTCCCAGCAGTTGCTTTTTCCGCAAAAGGTGGAACTGAAACCGTGGGAGTTTGAAATTTTTGAAGACATATGGGGCGATCTTGGCAGGCTTGGTTTCAGCCTCAGAGTTTTCGGGGTGAGGACGGTCTTAATGGAAGGCGTTCCACAGGATGCTCGCAGTGGCTCGGAAGCATATATACTCCAGGACATGATTCAGGAATACCAGCAGAACGCCGAAAAGCTGAAACTCGAGAAACGCGAAAATCTGGCAAAATCCTACTCCTGCCGGAATGCAATCACGAGCGGTCAGAAACTGAGCCTCGAAGACATGCGGTCATTGATCGACAGACTTTTCGCAACGAATATGCCCTACGTGTGCCCCCATGGTCGTCCGGTGATTATCAGGATATCCCTCGACCAGCTTGACAAAATGTTCGGGCGGAAGTAGGTTTGGAATGGAATCTGTTCCGAAAAGTATTACATTTACATCCTACCCTTGTAGCTCAGTGGATAGAGCAACAGTTTCCTAAACTGTGGGTCGGCAGTTCGAGTCTGCCCAAGGGTACAGCACCTCTCTTTCCGGGTTTCCGCCAACACCTACCTCGGTCTTGGCGTTTAACGGCAGTTTTCCCCGAATTCAAAGTTACCGATCCCGGAGCCGTTCTGAAGCTTCCCGCCTACTCTTCGAAGGGAGGGGTTACGGTTCTACTGGCAGTCACCTCCGCCCTCGAAATTGGGATCGTACTGGTCCCAGAGCCATCCCGCCACTTTTTCCAGTTCTTCATCGGGCATTGACAGGGCGGGCATCAGGCCGAATTGTTCAAAAGTTTTGGAACCGAGAATAGACTTGCCCACGGCAGGTTCTTTCATGAACGATACCATGTCCGCAACAGCGTTTTTCTTTTTTCCGTACATTGACCGGTATTGCGCAGCAAGTGCTATGATCGGCGGAGCGCTTTTGGCGGGTGGTGCCAGAGCATGGCAGGACTGACAATTCTTCGTATAAATATCTTCGCCTTCCTTCAACGCAGCCTCGGCTGCTGCTTTTTCTGCAATAGCTTCGGTGTTCGTTTCAGTGGCGACTTCGGTTTTGACGGAAGTCTTCGGCTGTTTTTCGGAGGTAGCAGTGTTTTGCTGCCGGCATGAGAAAAGTGTGGCTGCCGAAGCGATCAATAACGTGCCGAGTATAAGCGGTGAAAAAATGCGTTTCATGTTTATCTCTGGTTGGTTCGGTAATACACATGACAGTGGCACATGGTGAAAAAATCACGACTCTGTTGAGTCTCTCAATTGCGTGCCCTGCTTACTTCGTTGGGCGGATAAGAAGGGATTTCCGTGCTCTGTCCACTTCGTATCCCGACAGAGTCGGGACTCACGACAATGCATAGAGGTGCCTGTATGATATAAAACTACTGACTGAAATACAAAGTTGCTTTTTTACATGAAACGATCAACCTCTGGGTAGGACTGCGCTTATTCGGTCAGGAAGCTGAAAGAAGCTGTACCGGCGTTCGACAAGCTCTTCCCGATATGTGGAACGCAGGGCAAGCCGTATATTCCGGGTTATGCGCAGACCTGATATTGTTTCTGCAGAGCGGCTTTTTCGGTTAGGGAAAAAACGGGGGGAATTGCGTAGTTTTACAGGGCTGAGTTTGCTGACTATTGCTATTGCTGTCTGGATGCTTGTTGTTCGGAGAGGGGGGGGACTTTTCAGTGAAATTGATAACACGATTGCGATGTCGGAAGTATGCATACAGGTATCCGGACTCAGGAAATCATTCGGAAACGTGGTTGCGGTTGATGGTATATCGTTCGAGGTCATGAATGGGGAGCTTTTCGGGTTCCTCGGACCCAACGGGGCCGGAAAAACCACAACCATCAATATGCTGACCGGGTTGGCACGTCCTGATGCCGGGACGCTCGTGGTTGGGGGCATCGACTGTACGAAAAATCCGAAATCCGCCCAGCATCTTATCGGTGTGGTGCCTGACGAGAGCAACCTGTATCCCGAACTGAGCGGGTATGACAATCTCTGCTTCTGCGGAGGGTTGTACGGAATGCGGGCAAGCGAACGCAGGGCAAGAGCTTTTGAGCTTCTGGAGCTTTTCGGTCTTGCTGAAGCTGCAGGAAGAAAGTTCGCCGGTTATTCCAGGGGAATGAAGCGGCGGCTGACCATTGCCGCCGGGATAATGCACTCCCCGACGATACTCTTTCTCGACGAGCCCACAACGGGGATTGACGTGCAGAGCGCCCGCCTGACAAGAGATATGCTGAAAGCACTGCACAGGTCAGGAACCACTATCTTTCTTACGACGCATTATATCGAGGAAGCGGAACGGATGTGTGATCGCATTGCTTTTATTGTCGAGGGGCGGATTGTCAGGACAGATACGGTAGAAAATCTTTTGAAGCCTTTTCAGGGGCGTGAAGTTGTGCAGATTTCGGTTTCAGCTCCTGGAATGCTCAATCTTCAGCAGCTTGTCGATGTTTTTCCTGAATACGGCGTTCATAAAGGGGAGCGCGGGGAGATTCGCATCGAATCCCCCGTGCCGGTCAAGGTGGGGCGTCTCGTGAGGTTTCTCGAAGAACAGGGAGCCGAAGTTACAGAGGCAAGGAAAAAATTGCAGTCGCTGGAAGATGTTTTTGTAAGGGTTACCGGTCTGGATACCGCCACGATGAACAAGGAAAAAGAGAAAAGAGCAAAAAAGTGAGGCAGTTGACGGCATTTATGTGCATCCTGAAAAAGGATGTGCGGGCATACTACCTCAAGCCTCCGAACATTAGCTGGGGGCTGCTTTTTCCGTTGGTATGGACAGGGATGTTTTTTGTGAAGTTCGGCACGGGTTCGGAGAGTATCCTGTCTCTGTTGCCCGGAATGGTGTCGATTTCCATACTGTTTGGTACAACCTCCATGCTGGCAGTGACCGTCACATTCGAACGCAAGGCAAAGGCGTTTGAACGATTGCTGCTTGCTCCTGTTCCTCTTGGTCTCCTGATGCTTGCGAAAACCGGAGGAGCGATACTTTTCGGGATTGTGAATGCTGTTGTGCCTTTGCTTGTCGGTTTTTTTCTTGCCGACCTGTCGTCTGTTGTCTGGGGCGCGGTAGTCCCGGCGGTGGTGATGATTGCAATCGTCTCGACATTTCTGGGCCTTTTCATCGCTGTGTCGGTCAGTGAGGTGTTCGAAGCCCAGACTTTTTCAAATTTCTTTCGTTTTCCCATGATGTTTCTGTGCGGGCTTTTTTTCCCGGTCGAAGAGCTTCCCGTTTTTCTGCAACCTTTTTCATTTGTGCTCCCTCTGACGTACGGTGTGGATATTCTGCACGGAGCGATTGCCGGAAAAAATATGATGTCTCTCTCGTTTGATTTTCTGATGATTCTCCTTTTTGCGTTGCTGCTTTTTCTTTTTACTCTCAGGAATATTCACCGGAAATGGATCACATAGGGCTATTTGTAAAAAGCCACGGCACCGTAACCCACGACGGCTTCCCGGTCGGCAGGAAGCATATCGCCGCTGTTTGCGTAAGAAAGCTCTTTTGCTTTCCAGCCGAAATGAACGGCGAGCTGCAAGAGCGTTTTTAAACCGTCAGGACCGCAGAAAAGTGTAACCTCATGAGGAATACCCTTTCCCAGGGTTTCCCTTGCATGCCTTTCAAGTTCCCCAATATTTTTCCTGACGATGCAATGAATTGTTTCGCGGTCGATGACGCTGGCATCATTCCAGGGCGGGTAATGTGAAAGGTCGGTGCTTGCTATGATGAGATCATCCGGCCGGAGCAGTTCGAGCAGCAGTTTAACGGCTGTATGGTAGATGTCGGGCGGATTCTCACCAAAAAGCAGGGGAAGAATGGTGAACCCCGGTTTCAAGGATAATTGCAGAAAAGGCAGTTGAACTTCAAGGATGTGATCCGAATAATGAGCTGTGTTTGAGTACATGACCAATTCAGGGCAGCCTTCACACAATTTTTTCGCAAGGGCAGTGTTTACCGGGACCCTTCCCAGCGGGGACTCCCATATCTCATGACCATCGAGTGCAATGCCGTCAAACCGGTAGGCATGGGCGTTTCCCATTATGACTACGGTTTGAAAAGACCTGTGCCGGAGTGTGCCGTAGGCGGCAGCGGCCACACTGCCGCTGAATTCGTAACCTGCATGGGGCACCATAATTGCCTTTATATTGCGGTTTTCAAGGTCATCTGCCGGGGCGTTCTTTAATAGGCCGGCAACGAGCGCTTCGAGTTCTGCGGAATCAAAGGGATAAAATGATTCCGCGACAGCAGGATATCTGATCGTTGGTTCCATGGTTGGCTTGTTCAGGAAGTTATGATTATGGACTTGCCGCATTCGGGACAACTGCCTGCCCTGTCATGGCGTGTCGTTGTGTAACGGTGCCGTTCGATAACGATTTTCCCGCATTGCGGACACAAGGTGTCTTCATGAGTATAAGCGTCGTATATATAGATCAGGCCGGCTTCTTTCCCGATATCGTAAGCCCGTTTAAGGGCTTCGGCTGCGGTATGTGGAGTGTCATGCATTTTCCATGAGATTTCAGGAACGAACACAGAAATGTGCCAGGGGGTTTCCGGGCCGAGTTCCCCGGCGATGAATGCCGCAAGGTGCCGGAGCGTTTCGGGCGAGTCGGAATGTTCAGGGATCAGCAGGGTTGTGATTTCCAGGTGAGCATTCGACAGGGCAAAACGCTTGAGGTTGTCAAGTACGGGTTGCAGAAAGGTGTCGCATATTCTCCTGTAAAATAGTTCGTCCATCGATTTCAGGTCGATGTTTACTGCGTCGAGCAACGGCTCCACGGCATCCAGGCAGTTGCCCGACATGTAGCCGTTACTGACCCAGATGTTTTTCAAACCGGCTGACCGTGCCAAATTCATAATATCCAGAGCGTATTCGGCAAAAGTCGTCGGTTCGTTATAGGTGCAGGAAATTGACGGGCAGTCTGCATCGAGAGCATCCCGAACAATTGACTCCGGGGACCGGAAAAGCAGCCGCACCGTTTCACCTGACCTCTGGCTTATTTCCCAGTTCTGGCAGTTCCCGCATCTGAAATTGCAGCCGAAGGTACCGAGGGAGAGCGTCCAGGTTCCCGGCAGAAAGTGGTGCAGAGGTTTTTTTTCGACAGGGTCTATGCCGAGGGATGCCGGACGCCCGTAATTTATCGTGAAAAGTTTTCCCTGATGGTTTGTCCGAATTCTGCAACGGCCGGGGTGGCCATCATTGATCCTGCAGAAATGATGACAAAGATCGCACTGTACGGCCCCGTCGAAAAGCGCATGATAAAATTTCGCTTCTTTGGGCATTACAAAATGACTCAACTGACGTTCACTGTTCCGGTGTACACCACTTTCGCCGGGCCGGAAAGGAATACTTCCCGCATATCATCGGAAAAGTCCACCTCCAGAGTGTCCCCGCTTCTCACGGTAACTTTTACGCTGGTTGATGAGAGCTTGCCCAGCCGGTAACTCATTAACGCCGCAGCAACAGCTCCAGTTCCGCAGGCAAGCGTTTCAGCTTCGACTCCTCTTTCATATGTCCTTACGCTGAGACTTTCCGGCCCGGTAACTTCAAGAAAATTGACATTGGTGCCTTCCGGAAACAGCTCGCTGTTGTTACGGATGGTTTGCCCGGCATCCTGAACATTGATGGTGTCAAGTCCGGCTATGTAAATAACCGTGTGCGGTGAACCGGTGTTGACGAAATGACAGGAGAAGCCATTTGCATAAAAATTGTTTCTGAAATCCTCAGGCACGGTCATTTTCAGTTTCACCCGTTCCGGACCTGTTACCCAGGCATCATACCTGTCTCCGTTGGCCTGGAAAGAGGCTGTTTCGCCTGTAATCCCTGTGGTCCAGGCAAAATAAGCGGCACATCTGCCGCCATTGCCGCACATCGAGCCCGGCTTTCCGTCGGCATTGTAGTATCGCATGCTGAAATCAAGGGTTTCGGATGGTTCAACAAGGATGAGGCCGTCGGCTCCGATTCCGGTTCTTCTGGTACAGAGAGTATGTATTTGAGACTCAGTAAGGCTTAAAGCACACTGTGTAGTATCTATCACGATGAAATCGTTCCCGGCGCCTGACATTTTTGAGAAGTTAACCTGCATAATAGATTGTCTTGATAGAGGTTCCCTTGTATCTGGTGTTATCAGCCGGACAGTGCCGTAAAGAGGGCTTTGCCGAGGACGGTATCTTCTGTTATAATAACAAGTCCGGCTGTTGTGCCTTACGAACGGCCTGCCCAAAAAAATTTATTATTAAATAAATTTTCTTATCTTGTTCGCTACAGTAACCGGGATTTTTTTTAGTAAATTAACTGTCGGTAACATCCCGTTGAAAGTTTTTCCGGTCTGCTCAAGGCTGTGCAGCACATGATGACGATCCGGTCAGAAACACCTCGATAGAAGTAGGGCACGAACCATAGTTGCATAAACAAACTCTCTGATTTGCATGCAGTTATAGAGGAGCTTCATGTTTTCTTTATGGTTTTTTCAACCAGTTAATATGTCCAAATAAAGGAGAGAATACAATGGCTGATCAAGCGAATCCAACAGAAGTCAAGCCAAAAGGGCAGGTATCTCCTCCGAAGGGGCCAGCGTCTCCTCCGAAGGGGCAAGTACCTCCTCCAAAAGGAAAAGTACCTCCTCCGAAAGGGAAGGCGGCTTCTCCGAAGGGGAATGGGGCGCCGGCCGGGGCATCCGTGATTAAAGAAAAGGATGCCGCGCAAATGAGGCGCTTTCTGTTCCAGCGAACAGAAACCCGAACGACCAAATGGTATCAGGTCTTTGATACTGACAAGATCGACGATGAGCAGGTGGTCGGTGGCCATCTCGCCTTGCTTGGTGTTCTCGGGTTTGTTATGGGTATTTACTACTTGTCGGGAATGCAGGTTCTGCCATGGAACGGTGCACCGGCTTTCCATGACAACTGGTTCTACCTGACAATCAAGCCCCGCATGGTTTCGCTGGGTATTGACACGTACAGTCCCAGAACCGAGGATTTGATAGCTGCTTCCTGGAAGCTCATGGGGTGGGCTATTATGCATTTTATTTCCGGTTCCATTCTTATTTTCGGGGGCTGGCGCCATTGGACGCACAATCTTACCAATCCGTTTACGGGCCGTGCCGGTAATTTCCGTGAATTCAGGTTCCTCGGGAAATTCGGCGACCTTGTCTTCCAGGGTACCAGTGCGAAAACCTACAAAGACGCTCTTGGCCCTCATGCTGTTTACATGTCGCTTCTTTTCCTCGGCTGGGGATTAGTGATGTGGCTTGTACTCGGCTTTGCGCCTATTCCTGATTTCCAGACAATAAACTCTGAAACCTTCATGTCGTTTATCTGGTTTATTGTCTTTTTTGCTTTGGGTATTTACTGGTGGAAGAATCCGCCGAATGCGGCAATTCATCTCAATGATGACATGAAAGCGGCTTTCTCGGTGCATCTCACCGCTATCGGCTACATTAATATCGCGCTCGGTGTCATTGCGTTCGTTGCGTTCCAGCAGGAATCTTTCGCCCCGTACTATGCCGAGCTGGACAAGCTTGTTTTCTACATCTACGGCGAACCGTTCAACCGTGTAAGTTTTGATTTCGTACAGGAAGGCGGGCAGATTCTTTCCGGCTCGAAAGAGTTTGAAGAATTCCCTGCCTTTGCAATCCTTCCGAAAAACGGAGAGTCCTTTGGCATGGCGCGGGTTGTGATCAACCTGATTGTCTTCAACCATATCATTTGCGGTGTTCTCTACGTTTTTGCCGGCGTTTACCATGGCGGTCAGTACCTTCTCAAGGTGCAGATCAATGGTCTGTACAGCCAGATTAAATCGATCTGGGTTGCAAAAGGCCGCGACCAGGAAGCACAGGTCAAAATCCTCGGTACTATCATGGCCCTTTGTTTCGCGACGATGCTTTCGGTATATGCGGTCATTGTCTGGAATACGATATGCGAGCTGAACGTGTTCGGCACCAACATCATGATGTCGTTCTACTGGCTCAAGCCGCTGCCGATGCTGCACTGGATGTTTGAAGATCCGAGCATTAACGACTGGGTGATGGCTCATGTTATTGTCGCAGGTTCACTCTTCTCGCTGATTGCACTTGCGCGCATCGCTTTCTTCTCACACACTTCGCCGCTGTGGGATGATCTTGGGCTCAAGAAAAACTCCTATTCATTCCCGTGTCTTGGACCGGTGTACGGCGGCACCTGTGGTGTTTCCATCCAGGACCAGCTCTGGTTTGCGATGCTGTGGGGCATCAAGGGCCTTTCAGCAGTATGCTGGTACATTGACGGCGCATGGATCGCTTCCATGATGTATGGTGTCCCGGCGGCTGATGCGAAAGCATGGGATGCAGTGGCTGGATTGTCACATCATTATTCTGCAGGTATTTTCTATTATTTCTGGACAGAAACAGTGACGATTTTCTCCAGCTCGCACCTGTCGGTTATTTTGTGTATAGGTCACCTTGTATGGTTCATCAGCTTTGCGGTCTGGTTTGAAGACAGGGGTTCCCGTCTTGAGGGGGCCGATATCCAGACCCGTACTGTCAGGTGGTTCGGCAAGAAGTTCCTTAATCGCGATGTAAAATTCAGGTTCCCTGTGTTAACGATTTCGGATTCAAAATTTGCCGGTACGCTCCTGTATTTCGGTGGTACGTTTATGCTGGTCTTCCTGTTCATTGCCAACGGTTTTTACCAGACCGACACTCCGGCACTCCCGCCGGTTGGTGATGCTGCAGGTACAGGGCAGCATCTGTTAACGCAGGTTGTTGACTTTATTATGAGATTGATTGCATGAGCCGTGTCGGAGGAGCCGTATAACGCGGCTCTTTCGCCAAGTTCTTCGAGGTAGAAAAAGTATTGCTATTTAACAAAGAGAGGAGGGTTTATGGCTGATCCTGTAAAACAGCAGGGTACAGGGCCCGCTCCGGCAAAGGCAAAGCCTGCGCCACCGGCTCCCAAGGCAAAAGGTGGGGTTCCTGAAGGGAAGCCGGTACCAAAAGCAAAGCAAGCAGTTCCACCACAAGAGCCCAAGGCAAAAGGTGGGGTTTCTGAAGGAAAACCGGTGCCAAAAGCAAAGCAGGCAGTTGCATCGGAAAAAAGAGGGACTTCGCCTGTAACAAAAGACCGTATGAAGTCTCTGGATGTTAATCTCGGGCGCACAGGCCGGAGAATGGAGTCCGCACTTCCGGTTGTTAAACCGAAACCAAAACCGGCAGCCAAGCCAAAGCCGGCTCCTGCAGCTAAGGGTGCACCGGCGCCCGGTGCCAAGCCGAAACCGGCTCCTGCCGCGAAGTCGAAACCGGCTCCCAAACCAGGGGCTAAACCTGTAGCTAAAAAGAAAGCTCCCCGTCCGAAAAAGCATTACTTTATTCTTGAAAACCTCTGTGTTGGCTGCGGCCTCTGTCTCGACAAGTGCCCGCCCAAGGTAAACGCAATAGGTTACAAGTTCTACGGTGATGTACAGGAAAACGGTTTTCGTTGTTATATCGATCAGGATGCCTGTATATCTTGTTCAGCATGTTTCTCATCGGACGAATGTCCTACAGGGGCTCTTATTGAGGTGCTGCCTGATGGCGAGATTCTGGATTTTACGTATACACCACCAGAGCGTCTTGATTTCGATCTGCGCTTTTTGCACCGTTTTCACAAAGAGAACAGGTAGAGAAAATTCTCATCTTTGACATGCCTTTGAAAAAGCATTGCTCTGAGGGGCAATGCTTTTTTTATGTACTTTTGATCGATACATCCATTAGATATACAATGCCAGAAAACGATTCATTTCCGGGTAAAGTCCTGATTATCATTCCAACCTACAATGAGTCTGAAAATATCGGGAAGCTGCTCGGTGATATTTTCTCGTTTTACCCTGAAGGGCTGGATGTACTGATAATCGATGACAACTCTCCTGATGGAACCGCCAGACTTGTTAAACAGATGCAGCAGGGAAACAAACGTCTTTTCCTGCACGAGCGACCATGTAAGATGGGACTTGGCACCGCATATATCGAGGGGTTCAGGTACGCATTGCAGCATGGCTACGGCAGGGTTATCGAAATGGATGCGGACTATTCGCACGATCCGAAAGTTATCGACGAGATGCTTGAAAAATCGCGGACAAAAGATCTTGTTATCGGGTCGCGGTACATCGGCAATACGGTCAATGTCGTCAACTGGCCGCTCAGCAGACTGGTATTGTCAAAAATGGCGAGTGTTTATACGCGGTTTATTACGAGCATGCCGGTATCCGACCCGACAAGCGGTTACAAATGTTTCAGGGCCGGTGTGTTGGAGTCTCTTGACCTGAGCAAGGTACAATCGCAGGGTTATTCTTTTCAGATAGAGATGAATTTCAGGGTGTGGAGAAAGGGTTTTACGATAGCTGAAATTCCGATCATTTTTATTGACAGAACAGTTGGGAAATCTAAAATGACAAAGAAGAATATTGTTGAAGCGATATGGGTGGTCTGGTGGCTGAAGATACGATCGCTTTTTGGACAACTGTAAATGACAAGTAACCAGTGACGAGTGACAAGTTAACCCTCATCTTTCCTTGCCTACTGACTCCTCTTTCGGGGATCGCCGTCGCTATCGGTATCGGGAATCGATTTTCTTTTCCTTGTCGCCTTGTCTACCGGCTACTGCCAACTGAGGACTGCCTACTAAGTTCAATTCGACCCCGAAACCCGATCCCGACCCCGATTTCCGATCATTTTCTCCCACTTAACACTTAGCACCTTCCCCCTCGTCACTTGTTACTCGTCACTTGTCACTATTCTTTTGCCAACTGGACACACTCCTGCCCGACGAAGAGTAGTCGGGATGTGCAAACACAAGAGGTGTCCTTCAATGTCAAACCTTTTCCTCTTCTTTTGAATCTACAATCTGACTGGCCATATCCTGCGGCACCTCTTCGTAATGACTGAATGAGTAGCTATAGCGTGCCCTGCTTTGTGTAAGGCGAACCATCTGCATATGAAAGTCCCGGAGCGAAGACTGCGGGATATGCGCATTGATGGTCTGAAAACGGGAATCCGCATCCATACCGATAATTTTTCCACGCTTGCCGGATATTTCGCCTACAATCTCTCCTGTATATTGCTCGGGGGTCTGGACGCTAAGTGTATAGTAAGGCTCGAGCAGGAGTGGTTTCGCCTTTTCAAACGCCGCCTTGAATGCCATGCTGGCTGCGATTTTGAAAGCGAATTCAGAGCTGTCTACCGGGTGGTGGGAACCGTCATATACCACGGCTTTCAGGTCAACAACCGGATACCCGCAGAGGACGCCTCCCGTAACGGTTTCGCGCAGGCCTTTTTCCACGGCCGGAAGGTAGCGTGTCGGGACCACACCGCCCACAACTTCGCTGGCAAATGAGAACCCGGTGTTTCTTTCAGTCGGTTCGATCTTTACCCATACGTCGCCGTACTGGCCTCTGCCGCCGGACTGTTTTTTATATTTTCCCTGTGCGTTTGCTGTAACACGAATTGTTTCGCGGTAAGGAATTTTAACCGGACTTGTTGCGACCGAAACGTTGAATTTCTTTTCAAGACGGTTCATAATCGCTTCCAGATGCGTTTCGCCAAGTGTCTTGATGATTGTCTGGTTAAATTCAGCGTCATGCTCAATGGCGAAGCTCGGGTCTTCTTCGATAAGGTGCTGCAGGCCGGAGGATATTTTTTCCTCGTCTCCCTGGGTCACAGGCTCGATTGCTGTTGCAAGCAGCGGTTCGGGAAAAGCAATGGGGGTTATCCGGCAATCGGTGCCTTTGTCTGCCAGAGTGTCGTTGGTGTGCGAGTCCTTCAGTTTGACAACCATGCCAATATCGCCGGCCAGCAGCTTTTCAACCGGGACTTTTTTCTGTCCTTCCATGGTATATACCTGTCCGATTTTTTCAAGCTGTCCGGTTTGGGCATCGATCAATTCGTGACCGGTTTCTATATGGCCTGAGTAAACTCTCAGGTAAGAGATTTCACCCACCCTGGGTTCGGACATGGTTTTGAAAATAAACGCAACAGTCGGACCTTCAATATCAGGCTCGAGCAGCTTTTCGTCGTTTTTCGTGCTGCAGTATGCGTGCTCCGGGCCGCGTTCTATCGGTGAGGGGCAAAGGTTTACAATGGCGCCAAGGAGGCGTTCCGAGCCTATAAGATGCAGGGGCGAGGTGCAGAAAACAGGGAAAAACGTTCTGGTGAGGAGGGCGGATTTGATGCCTGCCCGCAGTTCATCCTCGGTTAGGTTACCGATCTCGAAATAGCGGTTCATGAGTTCTTCATCGGTTTCAGCTACAGCTTCCACAAGTTTGAAATGCAGTTCCTCGGCACGCTTTTTATACAAATCGGGTATCTCGGAAACGGTCATGCTGCCCGGTATGTCGGGACTGAATGCGAGCTGTTTCATCAAAAGAACGTCGATAATGATATGGTGCCCGAGTCCTTCTTCGGCGGGGAACTGTATGGGTGTTACCTGGTGCCCGAAATGATCCTGCAGCTCGGCAACGGTTTTCGAGTAATTGGTCCTGTCGGCATCCAGCTTGGTGAGCACGAACATTGTTGGTTTGTAGTATTCCTTGGTGTAGTCCCAGATGAGGTCGGTACCTACTTCGACGCCTGTCGATGTGTTGACCGTCAGGAGAACAGTGTCGGCGATGCGCATGGCCGATTTGACGTCACCATAAAAATCCAGCAGGCCGGGTGTATCGATAATATTGATTTTTCGCCCGTTCCAGGTGCCGTGAATCAGGCTTGAATTAAGACTGTGCTGCCTTGCAATCTCATCCTCGGCATAATCGGAAATAGTTGTTCCGCCTTCAGTGGTTCCGAGGCGGTTGGTGACTTTCATTGAAAGGGCGAGTGATTCGGTAAGGATTGTTTTGCCTGAACTGGCATGGCCGGCTATGACAATGTTGCGAAGTTGGTCAGGTTGGACAGCTTGCATGGGTAAGACTCCTTTTTTCCCGAGTTGATCGTTTCACGTTGAACCGCTCAATTCAGGTTTAGATTACCGATGTCCGGAAAGCCGGACGAACAAAGTAACGGAGCTGTTTGTCGTTGTGAAAACAGCCGATAACAGGAAAAGTAAAAAAAAGTTTTATAAGCTGATGATTAAATTGGGTTTGTTACTTGCCGCCCGTTTCTCGTCGCCGCTTAACGGGGTTGGCCGTCGGTATCGGTGTTGAAAGGTATTGCTTGACGGCTCGATGCCCCGATCAGTCGAGATGGATCACCGGGTGTTTTTGCAGTGGCGGGTATGATCGCATGGGAAGAACTGGTGAATAGGCGATAAATTCTTATGTTTAGCGGAAGAATTCCCTTCGTTGCGTATTTTTAACCATTAACAGAACATTACCATGCCATTAATTACCAACGTTATCGCCCGGCAAATTCTTGACTCCCGGGGAAATCCCACTGTTGAAGTAGATGTCCTGACTGAAACTTCCTACGGGCGGGCAGCCGTGCCCAGCGGAGCATCGACAGGTATTCATGAGGCCGTTGAGCTGCGCGACGGGGATGCCGGCGTCTATCTGGGTAAAGGTGTGATGAAAGCGGTTGAAAATGTCAACACAGTTATCAACGATCGCCTGAAGGGCATGCATGTTACTGAGCAGACTGAAATAGACAACACCCTGATTGCCCTTGACGGAACATCCAACAAATCGAACCTTGGCGCCAACGCTATCCTGGGGGTTTCCCTCGCATGCGCTAAAGCCGGAGCCGAATATTCGGGCCTTGCTCTTTTCCGCTATATCGGGGGAACCCTGGCCAACGTATTACCCGTGCCGATGATGAATGTACTTAACGGCGGTGCTCACGCGGACAACAATGTCGATTTCCAGGAGTTCATGATCATGCCTATCGGTTTTTCAACCTATTCAGACGCTTTACGCTGCGGAGCGGAAATTTTCCATGCGTTGAAAGCCCTGCTTAAAAGCAGGGGTCTCAGCACCGCTGTCGGTGACGAGGGCGGATTTGCCCCTAATCTCGGGTCAAACGAAGAAGCTATTGAACTGGTTATAGAAGCTGTCGGCAAGGCAGGATACAAAGCAGGCTCACCTACAAATGCAGGTGGTCTGGGCGATTCCCAGGTTATGATTGCTCTTGATCCTGCAAGTTCGGAATTCTATGATACCGCCAAGAAAAGATACGTGTTTAAAAAGTCGTCGGGCAAGGAGCTTGATTTTGCAGGGATGGCGGAATACTGGGAAAAATGGTCGGGTGACTACCCGATCATCTCGATAGAGGACGGCATGGCTGAGGACGACTGGGAAGGCTGGAAACTGCTCACCGAAAAGATCGGCTCACGCGTTCAGCTTGTCGGTGACGATCTGTTTGTTACCAATACCAGCAGGCTTGCCGATGGCATAGATAAAAAGGTCGGCAACTCGATCCTTATCAAGGTTAACCAGATCGGCACCCTGACCGAGACTCTGCAAGCTATTGATCTTGCCAAGCGCAACGGCTATACCTCTGTCATCAGTCACAGAAGCGGCGAAACCGAAGATACAACCATAGCACAAATCGCGGTTGCAACCAATGCCGGACAGATTAAAACCGGCAGTATGTCCCGTTCGGACCGTATAGCAAAATACAATGAGCTTCTGCGTATTGAGAAAGAACTTGGCGGAGAGGCAATCTATCCGGGTGTGAACGCGTTCAGAGTGTAGATGCTCCAGTTTCACGGTGGAGACGGTGAATCTGGCGCTGGCACGCAGTGACGAGAGGGAATCAGTTGGCAGTCAGCAGTAGGCAGTTGGCAAAAGAATAGTGACAAGTGACGAGTAACAAGTGACAAAGTCAGAAGGAAAAAGTCAAAAAGGGGAAAGTTGGCAGTGGGCAAAAGAGTAGTGACGAGTGACGGCGCTTCGGCTTCGCCGAGCTTAGTGACAAGCATGACCAGAAAAATACCTTAAGGGCTGCCGTGCCATTACTCTTAACTCGTC